>NZ_JADYWR010000001.1:0-527811 GCF_015864705.1 Pseudoalteromonas sp. NGC95 | reverse complement strand
AGAAAGCCCGAATCTAACGATTCGGGCTTTTTTACGTCTGCAGAAAAGTGAAATGCGCGTAATTAATACACACTCACATTAACACCTATCACGTAGGGCGGGCGAGCGCAGCGACTCCCGACGCTGATATACTGCGTAGCGTACCGACTTTATATTGTAGAGCGTCTGAATCTAATGATTCGGGCTTTTTACGTCTTCAAAAAAGTGATTCAGGGATTCCTCTAGAGCGAAGGACTTCTTAGTAAATCATTTATATCGATCAGCAATAATATTTAATCAATTTGAGGGATTAAATCTGACGCTAACTGCGTTAAAAGCCTCATATATGAAACAACTAAATAACGAATTTTTTGCCCTTCTTTTATCGACTCCGCTTAGTTATCGCTCTAATCTCAATTTATGATCTGTTCAATTATGTAGTTTATAAAATGTGACATAGTTCGTTTAGATAAAAATAGAATAATAAGGGTTTAATAATGAGTGAAATTGATAATCATCCACATGGCATTTTTTGTTGGTCAGAACTTTGTACATACAATTGGAAAGAAGGTAAGACGTTTTATACATCATTATTTGATTGGGGGTATGACGATCAACCTATTGGGGAGGACATATATTACACCATGCTACAAAAGCAAGGTGGTGATATAGCCGCTATGTATGAAATGCCTAAAGAGCAAATTAGTGAAGGGATCCCAAGTCATTGGTTGGCTTACATTGCCGTCGACAATGTTGATGATTGTGCGCTAAAAGCTAAAGAACTAGGTGCTGAAGTTATTGCCGGTCCTCATGATGTTATGAATGCAGGGCGAATGTTGATGCTAAAAGATCCTGTAGGTGCCACTGTTGCACTATGGCAGGGGAATGAGCATAAAGGTTGTAAGCACTTAGGTGAATTAAACACGCCTTATTGGCATGAGTTAGCAACCAGAAATAGTAAAGTAAGTAGAGATTTTTACTGTGCTTTACTAGGCTGGGAAAGTGAAATAAAGCCAATGGAAGGTATGAACTACACTTTATTTTTAGTCGGTGGACAGCCAATTGCCGGTATGCTTGAGATGACAAGCGACTGGCCTGAAGATATTCCTGCTCATTGGATGATTTATTTTTCAGTAGAGAGCTGCGATACGGCAGTAAATAAAGTCGCTAGCTTAGGTGGACAAGTATGTGTTCCTGCAACAGATATCCCCGATGTTGGTCGTTTTAGTGTTATATGCGACCCTCAAGGTGCTGTATTTTCGGTGATCGAATCTGTTATAGATGACGTTTAAACAGTTACATTAGCTTTAGCGTTAATTTACTCGCTAGTTTGTTATAATACTCGCCAATTAAATCGTCAGAAAGTGCAGAGAACGCAATGGAATTTGAACAAGATAGCAATTTAACCCTTCCTTTATTTCTATTAGATGAATCATTAAGTAATAGAGATTTAGAGCAGCCTGATTTTGAAATATCAATTGGACTTGATGATGAGTTACTTGCTCAAATTTGCCAAAATCCAAGTGAAGATAGCAGTGTAGCTATTACCGTTAGCGGTTATGAGTTGCTTATAACTGATTCTCTGTATTTAAGTATATTAGAGCAAGAGCATGATGCGCAGATAACATTAACGCATGGGCCTCTTTTAAGTATTGTTTTGAATACTGAAGGTCAGAAAACATTCGTTTCTCCTCAAATGGATATGATGCCCACCTTCGATTTAGGTGACGAGGACGAATGAAAAAAATAATAATAAGTACATTTGTATTAATTATCCTTAGTGGTTGTGCTTACTTAGGTAATGCACATTACGATGATTTATTTGGCCCTGAACAAGCGCAAGAGCGTATCGTTCCACATTCTACCCTTGCTGGAGCTGATTTTTTACAAAACGTAAAACCAGTACTCGATACCCGCTGCGTCGTTTGCCATGGTTGTTACGACGCACCTTGCCAGCTTAAGCTCTCATCCCCTGAAGGTATTGATCGAGGTTTGAGTAAAGAGCTCGTTTACGATGGAACTCGTTTATTGGCAACGACCCCAAGCCGTTTATTGTTTGATGCAACCAATACACAGCAATGGCGAGAAAAAAACTTTACGCCAGTGCTAAATGAGCGCGTACAAAGTGAAGAAGCAAACTTAGCGGGAAGTGTTTTATTTAATAGTTTAGTGTTAAAGCAAAGCTATGAATTACCAACTAATGAAGTGCTAGATGATGAATTTGATTTTTCATTAGGGCGTTCGCAAACCTGTGCAACAATGGGGGAGTTTGACCGATTAGCTGACGAGCAACCTCATGGCGGTATGCCTTATGGTTTACCTGGGGTTTCGCGCGAAGAGTTTAATCATTTACAGAACTGGCTTAAAAATGGCGGTAAAATGTCACATATTGAGCCACCAAGTAAGTATGATCAGAATAAAATAAAGGGCTGGGAAGCATTTTTAAATCAAGATAACTTAAAGTATCAGTTATCAGCACGTTATATTTATGAACATTGGTTTTTAGCACATATTTATTTTACGTCAGAGAACCCACAAAGCTTTTTTAAACTAGTTCGCTCAAGTACGCCTCCTGGTGAGGAAATAAAGTTAATTAATACGCGTCGTCCATACGATGACCCTAAAGTTAGCCGTGTTTATTATCGTTTTATGCAAGAGCGTACAACCATACTTTCTAAAACGCATTTACCACTTGAGCTTAATGAAACTAAATTACTGCGTTTATACGAGCAGTTTATTGCGCCAGATTATACAGTTACGCAAATGCCGAGTTATGAGCCTAAGTCAGCATCTAACCCATTTAAAACTTTTGAAGTTATTCCTATTAATTCTAAATATCAATTTATGCTTGATGAAGCAGAGTTAATTATTATGGGCTTTATAAAAGGGCCTGTTTGTCGTGGTCAGATTGCTTTAAATGTTATAAACGATCACTTTTGGGTGGCATTTGCTGATCCTGATAAGGTTGCGACTCCTGCTGTAGGGGAAATGCTAATGCAACATGAAGAAGCGCTAGAACTTCCTGCCGCAGAGGAAAGTAATGCGTTACCTATTTCTAGCTGGGTTAAATATTCAGTTCGTGAGAAAAAATATTTACAGGCAAAAGTTGAGCTTGCTAACGAAATGTTTAAAGGTGGCGAGCATCTTACAACTGACTTGCTTTGGAAAGGTGATGGGCATAATAAAAATGCGGCACTAACTATTTTCCGCCATTTTGATAGTGCAACTGTTGTTAAAGGTTTTATTGGTCAAGAGCCTAAAACCACGTGGATACTTGATTATGCGTTATTTGAACGTATTCATTATTTGCTTGTGGCAGGCTTTGATGTATACGGAAATATAGGCCATCAATTGGTTACACGTTTATATATGGATTTTTTACGTTTAGAGGGAGAGCAAAACTTTTTAGCTCTATTACCTGAGCACAAGCGTAATCAAATCAAAAAGCAGTGGTACCGTAATTCACCACCTGACTTATCTAAGTTCTTTAAAAGTAACCGAGAATTTAGCCAGCCCAGTGGTATTAACTATGAAACTGATGATCCACAGCATGAACTATATACCTTGATGAAAGAAGCCTTAGCGCCAGTTTTAAGTGAAAAATACAACTACACTGAAGTGCCAAAGCCGTTAAATGTAATAAGTAAAATGCCAGCAAAAGCGGTTAACTTATTACCTCAGCTTTCTTTTATACTTGTAAAGCAAGAAGATAATAGCCATAAGGGCTACACTATTATTCATCATAATGCGCACTACAATATATCTAGTTTATTAAACGAAGATGGCCAACGTGCTTATGATGAAGATACCGCGACTATTGTTCCTGGGTTTATCGGAGATTATCCAGCAGCTATTTGGTATTTAAATAACGAGCAGCAAGTAAATGCTTTTGCCGAGCAATTGCCTATGATGCAAATAGAAGCTGATTATGGTGCATTGAAATCTAAGTTTGGTATTCGACGTACTCATCCACAGTTTTGGCAATACAGCGATATATTGCACGATACAGCTAAAAAATATCGTGGGATAGAATATGGAATGTTCGACTATAACCGTTTAGAAAATAGATAGTTAAATAGTTTTATTTTATTAGCCCAACTTTTTAGTTGGGCTTTTTTATTTAATAATCATTATTTAAGCTGCTTATTAGTTCTAAAAAATTGAGCTACACTTAAAACAAAAACAGGGCTTAGTATGTTTAAAGTTGTCGCGAATATCCGTACTCGTTACCGATGGGCATTAATAGCAATAGCACTATTAATAAGCACATCAGCATCACTTATGCAGTATTATTTTTCGGTGCAAAAATACGACGCAAAAATAATAAATATGGCTGGTAAGCAGAGAATGCTTTCTCAAAAAATAGCTTGGCATAGTAATGAGTTATTATTATCGGCAACAAATATTTCTGAGCATACTAAAGCGTTAAAGGCATCAGTCGTATCATTCAAAAAAACTCATAATTACTTACTTTCAAAAAATGCTAATGGAGAGTATCAGTATCTTACACCTAAGCTTATTAAGCTATATACGTTAGCTCCTCATAAACTAGATACCCAAGTTGCAACATATATCCAGCAAGCGGAAAATTTGCTTTATCAACAAGGCCAAGTAGATAAGCGTATATTCTCTGTAACTGAGGTTGAAGAGCTATTAAAGCAACTAGATCATGCAGTGAATTTATTTGAAGAGCAAGCTGTCCAAAAATTGAACTGGGTATCTAACCTTGAATTATTATTTTGGCTTATGGCGATGTTTTTACTACTTGTAGAGTTAAGATTTGTATTTATGCCAATGGAAAAAGAAATAGGTAACGCATTGTCTAAATACCAAAAACAAAAAGAGTTCGCTCAACAAGTGAGTCAAAATAAAGAGCATTTTATTGCCAGAGCAAGTCACGAATTTAGAACTCCTTTACAGGGTCTTATTACGTCTATTGAGGAGTTAAAGGTTTCTGATACGCATCAAAGCGTTAAAACCCAAGCTAATTACTGCGCACTTAGGTTAATAGCTATATTAGATGAACTGCAGGACTTGCAAGCTTTAAGTACAGGTAAGTGGGTACCGCAATTTAAAAATGAAAACCTTTTAGAGTCGTGTAATAAAGTACTAATGGCTTACGAGCATGCTTGTCTGCAAAAAGGCCTAAAACTAGTTAGTTGTTTAGATGAATCATTAAATTGTGTATGTAAATTGGATCATCAACGTTTGCAGCATACGCTTACAGAATTAATCAGTAACGCTATTAAGTTTACGACAGAAGGTGAAATTACTGTCTCTGCAAAGCTTTTTAATGATGAACTTTGTGTAACTGTAAGTGATACTGGTTGTGGTTTTTCGAAAGAGATTACTGATCTTGAATTTGACTCATTTAAACAAACAAACCATTTTCAAGGATTAAGAACAGGTCTCACTCGGGTTCAGTATGTTGTAAAGGCGTTGCACGGTGAAATTACCTTCAAAAATAATGAGGCCCATGGGGCGCTGGTATCTTTGCACTTACCAATAATTGCCAGTAAAGCTCTTCCAAACTCTCGTAAAATAAATGACAAACTAAAATGTTTAGTCGTTGAAGATAATCCATTAAATACTATATTACTGACCCGCATACTTAGCTTATTAGGTTTAAGCTATAATTGCGCTGAAAACGGCAAAGTCGCGTGCGATATGGTGAGTGAAAATCAATACGATATTGTTTTTATGGACTTAAATATGCCAGTAATGGATGGGTTTGAGGCGATTAAAAAAATACGCTCTGATCTTAATAAAGTAATGCCAATTATTGTTATAACAGCAAATACTTCACAAAATGATATAGAGCGAGTTTATGAATACGGAGCTAACCTCCATATTCATAAGCCAATAAGCCAGCAAGCAATTAAAGACGCATTAAATAGTATTAGCGTTGCTAGTGAAATAAATTAATTTTGCAGATAACAAGCTTGCTAAGCTCTTTTAATATGCGTTAACTTGCTGTTTTAAGGTTTATTAGGAAAAGTTAGTGCAGTCAATTACGCTTGAGCAATTTAATGGTTACTTACAAGGGCAAGGCAAAAGTCGTTACGACATATGCAACCTAGATTGGCAAGTGAATCTAGCAGAACATTGGCTGCTTCTAGGTGCTAATGGAGCCGGTAAATCTGCACTGACAGCTGCGTTAGTTGGTGAAGCTAAGTGCGAAAGTGGTAAGCGTATAAGTAGTATTAATAAGCTTATGCTCGTGTCTTCAGATTCGCATAAACAGTTACTGGCCCAAGAATTAGAGCATGAAAAGCATAGCCTCGTTAAAGACCTTATATTTGCAGAGCATAGTAATAATGGTGAGTTATTAGCGCAGCTAATAAAATTATTTAAATTTAGCTCATTACTAAATAGGCATTTTAGAGATCTTTCAACGGGTGAAACTCGTAAACTCCTACTTATAAAAGCACTCAGCTCCCATAGTGAGTTAGTCGTGCTTGACGAGCCATTTGATGGACTCGACGTACAATCTTGCCAGCAACTTAATAAAATACTCATAGAGCTTAGCCACACGATTACTTTTGTTTTTGTGCTAAACCGCTTAGACGAAATCCCTTCATTCATTACTCACTATGGTTATGTAAACCAAGGCTGCTTGTTACATACTTTAGCAAAGCCAAGTAGTGAGCAATTAAGTGACTTACTAAAACTACTTCATTTAGAGCATACTTCATTGGATGTGCCATCTCCTGACGCCGAGCAAGAGCAAAAGGCATTCACCGGTAATACCTTAGTTAAATTGAGTAATGCTAAAGTTAGTTACAGTGATGTAAGCATATTCAAAAATCTCAATTGGACTATAAAAAAGCATCAGCATTGGCAGCTTACTGGAGCGAACGGTTCAGGTAAAACATGCCTATTAAATTTAATAACAGGTGATAACCCACAGTGTTATAACAATGACATTGAAGTGTTCGGTTTTAAACGCGGAACCGGGGAGAGTATTTGGGATATAAAACAGCATATTGGTTTTATATCTAACGCGCTACATATGGATTACCGCGTAAGTATATCGGCTTTAAATACTGTTATTTCAGGTTTTTACGACAGCATAGGTTTATATCAAAAACCGAGCGACGCACAAATTAATATTGCTAAGCAGTGGCTGGCATTTATTGGTTTAAGTGATAAACAAAATACCTCATTCACTCAGCTTTCGTACGGCGATCAGCGTATGTTATTAATTGTGCGGGCTATGGTAAAACATCCAACGTTACTCATTTTAGATGAACCTTGCTTAGGCTTAGATGAAGCAAACAGGCAGCGTGTACTGCTACTAATAGAGAAAATTTGTGCTGCCAATACAAGTACTGTGATTTATGTAAATCATCATGCGGCAGACAAAATTAAAGGAATAGAGAATTACTTAAAAATGGAAGACTTTCATTAAAAGCTCACAGAAAGGTTGAGCGAAAAATCACTCAACCATTTTTATTTTAAAGACGAGTAACGCTAAAGCCTTTATCTCGAAGTTGTTTAAGTAACCCGTGTTTTTCAGGTAAATGCAGAGCGCCTACGGCAATAAATAATTGCTCGTTTGCTAAACGCGGTGTGAGTTGTTTAACCCAATTATTATTGCGGTTAGTTAGCATTACTTGCTCGCTAATTTCACCATAATTACTGTCATCAAAACTCATGTTGTAGTAATCGGTTAGTGTATCCATATCCCCGTTTTTCCAGGCATTAACTAATTTGATAAAGTAAGTATTAATATCGCTGAGTTGCTCAAATGTTTCTTCAATCATTTCATTGCTTAATAGCGCCATGCCATCAAACATTTGTAGTTGTTGTTCTAGGGTTTCAAGCTCGCCAATTTTAATATTATGCTCTTTAGCATAACTAAGCACTTGCTTGTCTATGCCGGTTTTATCTGAATAACCTGCATTTTGAAATTCAATTTGCATCATAGTCACCATAACAGCCCAAGGCTTTAAGCCATTAAACATAGCAATATCAATCGACTTTTTAGCAAAGTAATCTTTTAGCTTGGTATAATTTTGCTTTGAAAGCTCAGTTTGTAATGTTTTACCGTCACTTAGCATCATAAATGGCATTGAACGCTGCTGCATTTCAAGTGGAGTAAGTTTGCTTATATCAACTTCAACAATCACTTCTTTGCTTGCACTAATTGCATCGGTTACATTTTTAGGTAAGCCTTTCATGCTGGCATCACCAACGTGTACAGTGCCAAATAGGTATGAGCTGACGCCATTTTTTTCTATTTTATATAAGGCAGGAGCTGCATAGCTGTTAAAGCTAAATGTTATAAGCAACGCTACAATAAAAAAGTGGCTAATACGGGTAAGAGCATTCATGGTTTGTCCTTAAAATCTCAAAATTAGTAGTGTAAATACTAACCTAAATTTACTTCAGAGGTAACGTTAATATAAACGTTAGCGTATTGTTTTCGGTATTACTGGCCTTAATAGTAAAGCCATTTAAGTTACATAAGCTCTGTACAATAGATAATCCTAAACCATGGCGCTGATTATTAGTTCTAGATGAATCTAGCTGATAGAGCGGGTCAAAAATAGCAGTTAGCTGTTCACTACTTAGTGGTTTATTTACTTTGTTACTAACAGAGATGCTCATGTTTGTGCTGTTATTTACGGCAGTTAATTTAATTGGCGCCTCAGGGAGTCCATAAAATAGTGCGTTATCGATTAAGTTACATAAAATGGTATTTAAACTAAATTCGTCAGTATTAAGTGTAAGTTCGTCACTTATCTCATTATTTAAACGCGCTTTAATACTTGGGTGCTTAAAGGTCAGCTCATCAACAATTTGATTTACTAGGTTATTTAGAATGATATTTTGTGCATTTAATTGCATTGCACTGCTACTTGAGCGCTGCAACAGTAATAGGTTGCTAACAATCGTTTTCATACGCTGTGAAATATTAAGCACATCACTGGTATAGGTGTCGCTAATACGTTTATCGTCAGGGTAGCGAATAGCCACTTCTGAAAGGCTTATGAGTTCAGCTATAGGGGTTTTAAGCTCGTGTGCAATGTCGCTTGTTAGGCGTTTTTCATTACTATAGAGTTGCTGATTAACGGTAATAAACTTATTTAGCTCGTTACGTATAGGTTCTATTTCTTCTACTTTAAAGTCGCTTTCTATTGTTTGCGCAACACCGGTAATATCGAGTAACTTAATTTGATCGTTTAAATTGTGTAGAGGGTGCAGGCCTTTATTTACAATACGTGTCACTAAATAGCGCACACCAAACACACCAAGTACACAGGTTAAAATAAAGACCACATCAATAATAATCAGTACTTTATTAAGTTCGGAGGTGGGCGCTGCAATTGCAAGAGTCATGGTATTAAAAACAGCAGAATGAGTGGGATTTCTATCATCTTTTTGGGCTACAAAGTGACTTATAAGTGCGCGGCCATCACGCCCGTTAGGAAGCTCGTAATCTATAATTTTAGATTCGTTTATCGGCATTTCTAAAAAAGGCAGGTTAGCATTTTCATAAAGCGCTAATGAGTCCGAGCGCTCAAAAACATCACGGCCATGCCATAATTGGTAAAACTCCGTGGCATCGGCTGCTTCATACTCTGACATAAACTCGCCAGCAAAATCAAATTCAACCACGTTGTTGTCATCTTCAACTAAGGTTTTTAAGTAGTTAGCTTTATTAGTTAAAGACTGATTGAACTGATCTTCCACCCAAGTATCAACACTTAAATCAACGGTTAAAAATATGGTGAATAAAATAACCGAGATCACGGCGCTAATATTATTAACGAGTTTACGTCTTATTGAGTGACTTTTATTTTGTTGTTGCGACATAACCAAATCCACGTTTGTTTTTTATCGGGAGCTCGCCACTAAACTGTCTTACTTTTTTACGTATAGTTGAGATGTGTGCTTCAAGCGCATTTTTAGAGAGCATATCAAACTGACCTACCACGGCTTCACTTATAAGCTCGAGCCCTAATACTCGCTCTGGGGCGTTAAATAAGCATTCTATTATTTTGTATTCATTACGCGTGAGCTCAATCGCATGTTGCTTGTAGTGAAGAGTTTTAAGTGACAGATCTAATACGCAATCACCTACGGTAAGGGTATTTTGTTGGTTTTGCAGTGAACCGCGACGAAGTAATGCAAGGACACGAGCATGGAGCTCTTCAAACGAAAATGGCTTAGTTAAATAATCGTCAGCGCCTTTCATGAGGCCGCTAATTTTATCTTGAGGCTCACTTCGTGCAGATAAAATTAGCACACGGCTTTGGCTATTACTGCTGCGCAGTGCTTGTAAAATACTCATGCCATCAACGCTCGGTAGCATTAAATCAAGTACGAGGAGGTCGTAGTTTCCACTCAGTGCCATACTCAACCCTTCTGAGCCATCACCTGTTTCATCTACGGTAAAACCAAGGTTGCTAAGGCCAACTTGCAAGCTGCGTCTTAGTGCTTCAGAGTCTTCAATAACGAGGATTTTCATGTTTACTCGGTTTATAAAAATAGCCTTGTTACTTTAACAAGGCTTTATTATCAAGTCACTGCAAGAATAAGAACTAATGGTACCAACCATTTGTGTAGACTAAATTACCCAAGTTCGCATGGGCTAGGGCTTTTTTTACTAATTGCTCATCGTTTTCACATGGCACAAGCTGGTTATTGCTATACGTATAGGTGGTTGCTGGTTTTTGTGGTTGTAACACCACCACTTTATTATCGTGCATGTAGGCAAAGTTTTTGTCGTATTGCATCATTGCGCGTTGTTTGTTGTCGCTAATTGGCTTTGATAAATCATGGCCTATCATAGGGTGCTTACCACTTGCGCCAATCAAAGACAGTAGAGTAACAGGAATATCGAGCTGACTGGCTAGTTGGCTATCTCGTTTATGGGTAATACCTTTACCAAAAATAACGGCCGGAATTTTAAAGTGATCAACCGGTACTAAATTCGAACCCGATACGCGCGAGTCGTGATCGGCAATAACTATAAATACGGTATCATCCCAGTAGCTCGATTTTTTAGCTTTTTCGATAAACGTGCCTAGTGCGTAATCGGCATACTTGGCAGCATTATTACGGGTTTGTTTTTGTTTGTCGTACAGCGTTATTTTATCGTCAGGAAAGTCATACGGACTATGATTAGAGCTTGAGAATATAAGGCTAAAAAAGGGTTTGTTTTGATTTTTAAGCTTAGTAAGTTCTATGTCGGCTTGGTCATATAAGTCTTCGTCTGATGCGCCCCACGAGCCATTAAAGTCTATTTTTTTAAAATTATTTGTATCTACGATACTTTTAAAACCGTTGCCTAAAAAGAAGCTGCGCATGTTATCAAAATGGCTTTCGCCACCATAAATAAATTGCGTGTTGTAATTTTGCTTTGCTAAAAAATCAGCAATGGTAAAAAAGTCACGCTGTGATTTATCAAGCTTAACAACCGCACGCGAAGGCGTTGGTGTAAACCCTGTAATTACTGCCTCAATTCCACGCACTGAACGTGTACCCGTCGCGTATAAATTATCAAACCCCCAGCCTTGTTTATAAAGTGCATCAATATTAGGTGTAAGCGGTAAACCGCCAAGCGTGCCTACATAACGAGCACCTAAACTTTCTTGTAAAATAATGACTAGATTTTTTGGTTTACCTATATTACTTGCTTCATGAAACGTTTTTGTAGGGGCGGTTACATCACTAAATGTGCCTTGCGTGTTTTGCATGTTACTACGCACAATACTAAGCAATTCATCGGTAGGCATTTTGCCATAATAGTCTTGGCTTGATTGTTCGTTAGAGAGTTGCTTAACTGCAAATGCGACGCTATAAAGTGAGTTAAGGGTTAAGTCGTTAAGTAAGTGATCAGTAGAGAACGAGACCATGGCGGGGTTAAGTGGTCTGTGCCCTAATGAGTTACGCGCGCCCAAAATAGTTAAGCATACTAAAACAAGCGCTAAAATTGATTGGTTTAAGCCTGTTAGTGATGACTTGCTTTGCCATTGATTGCTAAATATTTTACTTGCAAATTTACAGCTTAAAACAAGTGCTATAACAGCAATAAATACTTCTAACTTATAGCCTGAAAAAATCATTTTTGAGACTTCTTTAGGATAAATTAAATATTCTATAAATAAGCGGTTAGGGCGCAAGTCGTACTCGTTTATAAACGTAGGCGTAATCACTTCAAAAAAAACGAGTAAAGCAGACATCCCCACTAAGTAAGTTTTAATTAGGCCGCGTACTTTATTTTGCCAACCTACGCTTTGCATCAGTAAGGTAAGTAGTAATGCGGGCATAATAATGTAGCTTAGAGTGGCTATATCAACTCTTAAACCACCTATAAATATAGACAACCACGCATGCGATCCAAATACACGCTCCCCTTGCCATACACTTAAACCAAAGCGAGCAAGTGTTAAAAAACTAAGTGCTAAAATAGCAAATACAACAAAAATCCATACAGGGCCAAGTGCATTTTGTATTTTAGGTATTACTTTAAATATTAGCCTCGTTATTTTAGGTATAAAAGTTAGCTTTATGCCCATAACACAGCCCACCAAATAAGTGCGGCAATTAGCATAGCTATAAACACGCTTGCAGAGGCAATATCTTTAGCGAGCCCCGAAAGCTCATGGTATTCACTGCCAATCCTATCAACTACAACCTCAACTGCCGTATTTACCAGCTCAGCAAATAATACAAAAAGCAGGCTGGCTATCAGTAATAACTTGTCGCTTAGTGCAATTTCTTGTAGCCATACAAACACACCGAGTAGCGAAAACAGTGCTAACTCTTGTTGAAACGCCGCTTCAAATCGACTCATCCATTTTAAGCCGTTAAAAGAATGGCTTAAGGTAAAAATAAGGCGCATTAAGCCTTGGCGTTTTATAACGGTTTTATTACTCATAGTTTTATTTCGCTTGGTGTTGTTTGGCAGCTAGCAAGTAAATCAAGGGATGCCTGATACGTTTTGCTTTTAATGCCAATTAAATTTAAAAGGGTGTGAAAAATATTGTCGTGTGAGCGTGCAGCGCGGGTGTCTAAATTAGCTAAACAGGTATTAGTAATGCGCTGATTATGCTCATCAGCCCATATATAAAGAGGAACGTGCGTTTGTGTGCTAGGTGCAAAGCTATACGGAAAACCATGTAAATAAGCCCCACCTTCGCCAAGTGATTCACCATGATCAGAGACATATAAAAACTGTTTATCTATGTTGTTTGGTAGTGCTTTTAATTGCTCAATTATTTGAGCGTTAACAAAGTCGCTGTACGCAATTGTGTTGTCGTAGGTATTAACTAATTCATCGAGTGAGCAGTTTTGAATGTCGCTTCTATCGCACGTAGGCGTAAATTGCTTAAATTTATCTGGGTAGCGTTTAAAGTAAGTTGGCCCGTGTGAGCCCATCATATGTAGGACGATAACGGTGTTAGCTTGGCTTAAATTAGCGAGTTTGCGTTTAAGTGGATCAAGGAGTGCTTCATCAAAACAATATTTCCCATCGCAAAGCGCTGATGGGGTGGTTGGGATATCAATGTTAACAACACGGGTGCATACGTTTTTACAGCCGCTGTTGTTATCAACCCACAGTACGTCGCTGCCAGCTTGTTGTGCTAAATCAATCAGGTTTTGTTGGTTGTCGGCTGCTAATCGATCAAAGTTATCTTGTGTTTGCAGTGAAAACATACACGGCACAGACACAGCAGTAGCGGTGCCACAAGACGCCACATTATTAAAATACGTCACATTATGCTTTTGTGTATAAGGGTTGGTGTTGCGCTTATAACCTTGATAAGCAAAGTTTTCTGCTCGTGCGGTTTCGCCAACAACCATAACTGTTACGCTGGTGGTGTTAGGCGTAATGAGAGTGGGTGTTGCATCTATATTTTTAAATTCCATGTTGGTATACAGCAGCTGATCGCGCATATATTTATAACCGCTAGAGAGATATTGAAACGGAATAATTTCTTTTTTCAAAATGCGGTTGTTACGTCCAGTGGCTGCGTAATCGGCGTAAAAGTTAGCGACCACTAAAGCAATTAGCGTTAAGCAGGCAATAATAAGTTTTATGCGGCTAATCGCTTCTTGATGAGGGCGAGTAAAGTGTATTTTTACTTTGCTTAATATAAAAACAGGTAGCGCACAAAACAACAGTAAAAAGGCTATGAGCTGCGGGTTTAAATAGCTCAGCGCTTCGCTTGAATCCGTTTCGAACGTGTTTTGAATCATTGAATAGTCAAACACAACACCGTAATTTAATGAGCCGTAAAGCACGGCGCTAGAAATTATCAGTAAAAGATAGTTAATTGGTTTTAATAACCATCTAACCGACACTATCGAAAAGAAAATAATTAAAAGGCATAACAAAAGTAGCGGGACTGAAAGTAAAAATAGCCATGAAAAAGATGCAAGAGA
Source organism: Pseudoalteromonas sp. NGC95 (assembly GCF_015864705.1). Lineage (NCBI taxonomy): Bacteria > Pseudomonadati > Pseudomonadota > Gammaproteobacteria > Alteromonadales > Pseudoalteromonadaceae > Pseudoalteromonas > Pseudoalteromonas sp. NGC95. The sequence goes on along the minus strand of NZ_JADYWR010000001.1, from coordinate 513,432 downwards.
GGTTATGGCGCTAAACGAACCTTGAATAAAAGGAATGTTTATAACTAAACAGTAATAACAGGCAATCATCACTACAAAGGCATTTGCACTACAGTGAATGTAAAACCGTTTACTACGATTTGGCTTTTTTTGTGCTGGTGTTTGACTAATTACGTTCATATTTAGGCTCGTTTAAAATAACAACGCCATGCTATGCAACAACACTTAAGAGTCGCTTAAGAGAACCTACGCATTACCTGAAGGTGATAAATAATTTTATTTATAAAAATATTCTTAAAAATTAATCAAACCTTAAATAAGGGATATAAGAATAGTGAATTTCTGAGAATAAAATTAGAGCATAAAAAAACCACTACCAGCTTGTATAATGAATTTTAAAACCTGATAAATTGCCTTTTAGTCTTTTTGTTAGATTAACTTTGGTGTTGACTTAAAGGGCCTAGCGCGGTACTAATATAAGAAGAGAGCGAAGGAATAACCTTCGCGATAATTGAAGAAAATTTGGTATTAATTACATGCTTACAAACGCACTTAACCTAGTCCTGATTATTATCGTGGTGATTATTCCCGCGAGGGCTTCGTAGTGCTTTAAAAACTTAAGCATTAAAAAAGCCCTCCGCACTTAACCGTTCGGAGGGCTTTTTAGTTTTAAGGGCAAAGTTTTTAGCGTAAAAATGTAATTGGGTTGTCACTGAGGAATGAGGGTTTATTAATGACAGGCGCAGAACTAACAATCGACTTATTGGCCAAACACGGCGTAAATGAAGTATTTGGCTACCCAGGCGGAGCTATTATGCCAATTTACGATGCGCTGTATGGCGCGCCAGTCAAACACTACCTTACTCGTCATGAGCAAGGTGCAGGGTTTGCAGCTGTTGGTTATGCTCGCAGCACGCGTAAATTAGGTGTGTGTTTTGCAACATCGGGCCCAGGTGCAACTAACTTAATAACTGCCCTTGCTGATGCGATGATGGACTCAGTACCATTATTGGCGATCACCGGCCAAGTGCCTACTGCAGCTATTGGTTCAGATGCGTTTCAAGAAATAGATGTACTAGGTATGTCGCTTTCGTGTACTAAGCACAGCTACATGGTAGAACGAGCGGAAGACTTAGCAGAGATATTACAAGAAGCAATTCATTTAGCGCAAAGCGGCCGACCAGGTCCTGTACTTGTCGATATCCCAAAAGATATTCAAATGGCGCAAGTACCTTTTAAGCCTTGGCTTGCAGCTGATGAATACTTACCAGAGTTAGATTTAAAGCAAGTTGCTATTGCTAATCAATTGTTGAGTGAGGCTAAACAGCCTGTAGCGTACGTAGGCGGTGGTGTACAAGCCGCTGACGCGCAAGACGAGTTAATGCAGTTTTTAAATAAAACCCAGATGCCTGCTGTATCAACACTAAAAGCATTAGGCAGTGTGTTACCTGACTACGAGCATTACTTAGGCATGCTAGGTATGCATGGTGGTCAAGCCGCTAATATTGCCGTGCAAGAATGTGATGTACTTGTGTGTATAGGTGCGCGCTTTGATGACCGCGTAACGGGTAACTTAGCTAAATTTGCAGCTAAAGCTAAAGTAATTCATTTAGATATTGATGCCGCTGAAGTAGGTAAGCGAAAACCTGCTAAAGCTTCATTAATTGCTGATTTAAAAACGTCGTTACCTGCACTTGAGTGCTATGTAACACCTAAAGCATGGTGTGACACAAATAAAGAAATGAATATTAAGCACGCGTGGCGTTACGATTACCCAGGTGAGAAGGTTTACGCACCGTACTTATTAAACCAACTGAGCCAACGCATGCCAAAAACTGGCGTTGTGTGTTGCGATGTAGGTCAGCATCAAATGTGGGTAGCACAACACATGAAGTTTACTCACCCGAGCAATCATTTAAGCAGTGGTGGCGCAGGCACAATGGGCTTTGGTTTACCGGCTGCTATTGGCGCACAAGTAGCACGCCCTGATGACTTTGTTATCACTGTATCGGGCGATGGCTCAATAATGATGAATATTCAAGAATTGGCCACGATTCGCCGTAATAATTTACCTGTAAAAATATTAATTTTAGATAACCAGCGCTTGGGTATGGTTCGCCAATGGCAAGAGCTATTTTTTGAAGGACGTTACTCTGAAACTAACCTTTCGGATAACCCAGACTTTGTGCAACTAGCTGCTGTATTTGGTATTCCAGGGCAAACAATTACCCATGCTAACCAAGTTGATGATGCTATTACAGCATTAGTTAACAGCAAAGGCCCGTACATAGTACATGCTTGTATTGATGATAAAGAAAATGTTTGGCCACTTGTACCACCTGGGGCTGCTAACGACGAAATGATGACGGAGAAAGCAAAATGAAACACAGCCTAACTATTGCATTAAAAAGCCAAAGTATAGCGGTAGAACGCTTTTTACGAGTGGTGCGTCATCGTGGTTTTAACCTAACGCATTTTCAGCTCAATATGGATGATGGCTTATACAACGTAGCCATGACGGTAGATAGTGATAAACCTATTCATCTATTAACCAGCCAGCTAAACAAGCTGGTGGATGTAAAAGAAGTCACTTTACAAAATTTACAGCACCAACAGGCTGTGTAATTACGAATTACAAAATAATTTACGAGTAACTGAGTCACTCGGTTATTCACCAATTTTAGAATGAGGAATGCCCGCTTATATTGCGGCAAAAACTGAGGTAACTATGGCTAAATTAAGAAGTGCAACAACAACTGAAGGACGTAAACGTGCAGGCGCAAGAGCATTATGGCGCGCAACAGGTATGACAGACTCTGATTTTGGTAAACCGATTATTGCCGTAGTTAACTCGTTTACACAATTTGTACCTGGGCATGTACACCTTAATCAGCTTAGTGAGCTTATGGGTGAGACGATAACCCAAGCCGGTGGCGTTCCAAAAGAATTTAATACCATTGCGATTGATGATGGTATTGCGATGGGACACGGCGGTATGCTTTATTCGCTGCCTTCACGCGATTTAATTGCTGATTCGGTTGAATACATGGTAAATGGTCACTGCGCCGATGCGATGATCTGTATTTCAAACTGCGACAAAATCACTCCAGGGATGATGCTTGCAGCGCTACGTTTAAATATCCCGGTGATATTTGTATCGGGCGGTCCAATGGAGGCGGGTAAAACTAAACTTGCTAACATAGACATTAAACTTGATTTAGTTGATGCCATGGTTAAAGGCGCAGATGAATCGGTAAGTGATGCAGATTCAGAGCAAGTAGAGCGCTCTGCGTGTCCTACATGTGGTTCGTGTTCAGGCATGTTTACTGCAAACTCAATGAACTGTTTGTTAGAGGCAATAGGCTTAGCACTTCCGGGTAACGGTACCACGCTTGCCACTCATAAAGACCGTAAACAACTGTATGTTGAAGCAGGGGCTCGTATTGTTGATTTATGTCGTGAGTATTATCAAAAAGATAATCAAGATGTATTGCCACGTGCTATTGCTAACAAAACAGCCTTTATGAATGCAATGGTTGTTGATATTGCAATGGGCGGCTCGTCAAATACCGTATTACATTTGCTTGCTGCAGCGCAAGAGGCCGGCGTTGATTTTGATATGTCGCACATTGATGCACTTTCTCGTAAAACACCGTTTTTATGTAAAGTTGCACCAGCAACACCAGAGTACCATATTGAAGATGTCCACCGTGCAGGTGGCATGATGGCTGTTGTACGCGAGCTTGGTAAAGCGGGCTTAGTTGACATGTCGGTTAATCATGTAGCTGGGTCAACAATGGCTGAGCTTGTTAAAAAATGGGATGCAACTGACCCAACTAACGAAGTAGCGCGCAAATTTTATCGTGCGGGTCCTGCGGGCATTCGTACTACTAAAGCAATGAGCCAAGAGTGTCGTTGGGATGAAGGTGATAATGACCGCGTGAATGGGTGTATTCGAAGCGTTGAACATGCTTTTCGCCAAGACGGTGGCTTAGCTGTGCTTTCGGGTAATCTAGCCGTTGATGGTTGTGTTGTAAAAAGTGCTGGCGTAGTTGACGAAATGCTACATTTTGAAGGCACCGCCATTGTATACGAATCACAAGATGATTCAGTAGAAGGGATTTTAAATAACGAAGTAAAAGCCGGCGATGTAGTGGTTATTCGTTATGAAGGCCCTAGAGGCGGCCCAGGTATGCAAGAAATGCTATACCCAACAAGCTACTTAAAATCGAAAGGCTTAGCTGAAAAGTGTGCTCTTATTACAGATGGTCGCTTTTCGGGTGGTACTTCGGGTTTATCAATTGGCCATGTATCGCCAGAGGCGGCGAGTGGTGGTGCAATCGCTTATGTTGAAAATGGCGACAAAATCATTATTGATATCGCAACACGTGAAATCACATTAGCGCTAAGCGATGAAGAACTTGAGGCACGTAAACAAAAGCAATTAGCACGCGGAAAAATGGCGTACAAGCCAGTTGATCGTGAGCGTTATGTATCGTCTGCTTTAAAGGCTTATGCATTACTTGCAACAAGTGCCGATAAAGGCGCAGTGCGCGACTTAGCTAAATTGGAGGCGCTTAGTTAATTATGGTCTCTCAAGAGCTCGATTATTTTCGCGCTATTATTCAAGCAAACATGGAGCCTTTGGCTAAAGTTACTGAGGTTAGCGAAATGGCTGAACTCAGTAAAAAGCTAGGTAACCATGTTTGGTTAAAGCGTGAAGACCAACAGCCCGTGTATTCATTTAAGTTACGCGGTGCGTATAACAAATTAAATAAATTACCTAAAGGCTCAGTGGTTATTACTGCTTCTGCGGGTAATCATGCTCAAGGGGTTGCATTGAGTGCATCTCACCTTGGGCATCAAGCAACTATTGTAATGCCAGTAACAACGCCTGAAATAAAAGTCAGCGCAGTGCGCGCACTTGGCGGTGAAGTTGTATTACATGGCCATCATTTTGATGCAGCAAAAGCATATGCGCTTGAGCTTACAGAGCAGCGTAACGGTATATTTGTCCCGCCATTTGACGATCCGGATGTCATTGTTGGTCAAGGCACTGTAGCACGCGAGTTAATGCAGCAATTAAACGAGCTTGATGTTGTGTTTATTCCTGTTGGCGGTGGTGGCTTACTTGCTGGTATGGCGGTTTACATTAAATCGTTGCGTCCAGATATAAAAGTAATTGGCGTAGAAGCCGACGAAAGTGCATGTTTACAAGCAGCACTTGAAGCCGGTAAGCCAGTAGAGCTTGATCGCGTTGGTAGTTTTGCCGATGGCGTAGCGGTTAAAATTATTGGCACTGAAACATTTCGTTTAGCGCAAAAGTTTTGTGATGAAGTTGTAACCGTTACTAGCGATGAAATATGTGCAGCCATGCAGGATATTTTTGTATCTACGCGTGCAATTGCAGAGCCATCAGGTGCACTTGCAACGGCTGGGCTTAAAAAGTGGAGTCAGCAGTCGGGGTTAAAAGGACTACATTTAGCGGCTGTGCTTTCGGGTGCTAATTTAAACTTTGATCGCCTGCGTTATGTTGCAGAGCGCACTGCGCTGGGTGAAAAAAACGAAGCGCTATTAGCCGTTACTATTAAAGAAGAAAAAGGCAGTTTTAAACAGTTTTGTGCTTCTTTAGGTGGCCGTGCTATTACTGAATTTAACTACCGTTATGCAGGGCCTGGTGAAGCACAAATATTTGTGGGTATTGCCCTGCGCCAAGGCGAGCAAGAGCTTAATGAGTTAAAGCAAGACTTAACAAATAACGATTATCAATTTTGCGATTTGTCGGATAACGAACTCGCTAAATTACATGTGCGTTATATGGTTGGCGGAAAAGCACCAGAGCAATTACATGAACGTTTATTGCGTTTTGAATTTCCTGAGTATCCGGGTGCGCTTGCACGCTTTTTAGATACTTTAGGCAGCAATTGGAACATTACCTTATTTCATTATCGTAATCACGGTGGTTCGATGGGGAATGTACTGGCAGGTTTTGCTATTGAGCCGAGTCAGTATGAGATGTTTAACGAGCATTTGAATCGCTTAGGTTACAGTGTACAAGATGAAACACAAAATCCGTGTTTTACCCAATTTTTAACATCAAAACCGCAAGCAGAAAAAGCCGAAAAACTCGTCTCAGTATAACCCTTCTTTAAAGGCAGGCACCTAACTAGGGTGCTTGCTTTATTACACGTTTTACATATAGTTACAGGTAATCGTCATACTTTTTGAGGACACCTATTTGCTATTTAAAGGATTAATCATTGGATTGTGCTTTTTTTGCAGCCATATCGCGGCGCAAGAATCAGTCACATTACAGCTAAAATGGACACATCAGTTTCAGTTTGCTGGCTACTATATGGCTAAGCAAAAAGGCTTTTATAATGAAGCGGGCCTTGATGTAACTATTAAACAAGCTAATCCAATGAAACCTGATACCTTTGGTCCTGTGGCCAGTGGCGAAGCACAATTTGGTGTAGGGCATTCCGGTATTTTACAGCAACGTATTAATGGTCAACCTTTTGTTGCAATGGCAGCCTTATTGCAGTTTTCACCTTATTGCTGGATGGTAAAAGACACGTCTGATATTTTTCACCCTCGTGACTTTGTTAATAAACGTATCACTGCTGTGAGCAAAAATGACGGCACCGAGCTACTTATTATGCTTAAACGCAGTGGCGTTGATGTAGATAAACTCAAAGTTTACAATGGCGAAAATTTTAACCAGGCTTGGATTGAAAACAAGCTAGATGCTATGCAAGTTTATGTTACTACAGAGCCTTATTATATGACTCAACAAGGCGTAGCTCATCGGCTTGTTTGCCCACAGCGTTATGGTATGGATGTATATAGCGACATTTTATTTACCAGCGAAAACATGCTTAAGCAAAATCCACAAACGGTCGAAAAATTCTACCAAGCGAGCCTAAAAGGTTGGCGCTATGCAATGATGAATATGGATGAAGCCATTGCAGTCACCCAGCAAAACTATGCACCGAGTAAGAGCTTTCATCAGCTCGCCTTTGAGGCTGAAGTACTAAAAAGTTATATAACCCCACCCACTACCAGTTTAGGGCATATGTCGATAGCAAAGTGGCGTTTAATTGCTGACTTATATGGCATACAGCAAAACGAATTTGACGAAGTGAAATCTCACTTTATTTATAAATACCAAGAGCCAGAAAAGATGCAATTATCATGGATGCTTATAGCAGCTATTTTGGTGAGTATTATTTCAATACCTTTGTATTTACGGCTGATTTTTAGCCAAAAATAACTGCTTAATGAGAGCTCACTGAGCTGATATAATTAATTGTCTTTTTATTTTTTAAGCTGTTATGACTTTAGCCGAGCAATTTTTTGCACTTGATTCACTTTTGATGCGCCATCGTCAGTATTGGCAGTGCACCGCATTTGATTTTGACACTATTCCTTGGCCAGAGCTGCAAGGCATACTTAACGAACTAACTGATGATCAGGTAACCGTTCTTGATAACGATCAAAATCAGCTATACCAATTTTTTAGCCAACACATAAACCAACTTGATGAACTTGCTAAGCTATGTGATTTACCTAGCTCTGCACACTCTCGATCTGATTATCCGTTTTGGATAAGTAACGGCATTAAAGGTCGTAAGTTTGATCAGTTACAAGATTTTGTATCTGCACTACCTAATACTAAGCAACCAGTTTTAGAGTGGTGTGCGGGTAAAGGACACTTAGGGCGAATGCTTGCTTTTAATGGCGCAAGTGATGTGCATAGTATTGAACTGCAACAAAGCTTATGCGAGCAAGGACAAAAAAGTGCACAGCAACAAGGCTTGGCAATGCACTTTAGCCAAGCTGATGTATTAAAAGAGGATATCACTCAATTTTTTAATGCTGATATGCATGCCGTAGCGCTACACGCATGTGGTGGTTTGCACCAAGCATTTATGCGCCAAGCAAGTTTAGCGAAAGTACAGCAAATTAGCTTTTCACCTTGTTGCTATCATTTATTTACGGCTAATGAGTACCGTGTAATGAGTGAGGTTGCAAACCAAAGTGAGCTTAACCTAACGCATCGCGACTTAAAGCTTGCATTGCAAGAAACCGTTACAGCGCCTTCTCGTCTGGAAAAAGTACGTAAAATAGAACTTGAATGGCGACTTGGTTTTGATGCACTTAGAAAATCGATTACTGGCGAGCAATATTATGTAAGCGTACCTTCGGTTAACAAAGCTATATTCTCAGATTCGTTTAAATCATTTTGTGCATGGGCTGCAGATAAAAAGGCAATAAACCTACCTCAAGATACTGATTATAATAAATATTTAGATACTGGTATTGCTCGAAAAAAAATAACTGACCGAGTTGAACTGGTTCGACATGTGTTCAGAAGAGCAATTGAAGTTTGGCTTGTGCTCGATCGTGCTTTATATTTGCAACAGCAAGGCTATCAAGTAAGCGTTAAAACGTTTTGTGAAAAGCAGTTAACGCCTCGTAATATTTTGATTCTTGCTAATACCCATTAAATTTCCGTCCTCGACTTAATAAGAGATGCAATGAGAAAGTTAAAAAATTTATTCGATAACAATAAACGTTGGGCTGCACGTACAAGCGAAGCTGATCCTGAGTTTTTTAAAATTTTATCTATGCAACAAAATCCAGAGTATTTATGGATTGGTTGTTCAGACTCTCGTGTACCTGCTAATCAAATAGTTGATTTATTACCAGGCGAATTATTTGTGCATCGTAACGTTGCAAACGTGGTTGTACACACTGACCATAACTGTTTGTCGGTTATGCAGTACGCTGTAGAGGTTTTAAAAGTAAAACATATCATGGTAGTAGGTCATTATGGCTGTGGTGGCGTACAAGCCGTTTTAAACAATGCAAAATTTGGCTTTATTGATAATTGGCTACGCCATGTAGGGGATGTAAAAGAAAAGCATCTTGAACAACTTGATGCAATGCCAGAAAGCGAACGTTTAAGCCGCCTTATTGAGCTAAATGTAATTGAGCAAGTGCGTAATGTATGCCGTACTAACATTGTGCAAGATGCGTGGGAGCGCGGCCAAGAGCTAAGCGTTCATGGTTGGGTTTATGGTTTAGAAAACGGCCATCTTCATGATTTAGAATCTGTAGTAACGTGCGCGAGTGAAGAAACGCAAAGCTACAAAAAAGCAGTGCAGCACGTACTTAATAAAGTGGGCGAAAATAAATAAATTTATGACTAAAACGGCGGTATTAATAGGTGCTACAGGTTTGGTCGGTAATGAGTTGCTACATAAGCTACTTAAGAGTGATCGTTATACCAAAGTGGTTACGTTAAGTCGTCGGGCTTTGCCTATTACACACGCAAAGCTAGTTAATCACGTTATTGATTTTGAAAAATTAACTCAATACGTTGAGCTTTTTAAAGGTGACGTATTGTTTTCGTGTTTGGGCACAACCCGTAAACAGGCGGGCTCTACACAAGCTCAGCGTAAAGTAGATTTTGATTATCAGTTTATAGCGGCGCAGTTAGCGGCATGTAATGGTGTTACGCATTACTGCTTAGTGTCATCAAGCGGGGCGAACACGCACAGTAATAGTGCTTATTTGAAAATGAAGGGTGAGCTTGAGCAACATATTAAAGCACTCCCTTTTGATAAAATAAGTATTTTACAACCATCTTTATTATTAGGTGATCGTGAGCAATTTAGAGTGGCAGAAAAGATAGGCAGTATTATTTTTCCTGTTATTACACGACTTCCGTTTTTAAAGCGTTACAAACCAATAACAGGTGAGCAAGTTGCGCAAAAAATGCTGAGTGTGAGTTTAGCGCAGCAGGCTAAGTTATTTTATTATGTGCTAGATGAGCTATTTGAATAAACTTAGTAAAACGCAAAAGGCAGCCTAAGCTGCCTTTTTTGTACACTAAATTAATACCAATTTTATTAAAAAAATGATCATTCTAGCGTATTAAATAACTCACTAACTACGTTAAAAATTATTTATATAGAACAACTATGTACCATAATTTTAGCCTTGTTATTGAGCTATTTTCTTATCGCTATAATAGAACACTAATTTAATGCAATTGGTATAATTATTCAGCGTCAGTTTTAGCGCTAAGTTGTTGCTCAAGCAATGCAACTTTAGCTTCAAGTTCGGTTAGTTTTTCGCGAGTACGAATAAGTACTTGGCTTTGCACATCAAATTCTTCACGGCTCACAAAATCCATCTCAGCAAGCTTGTTTTGTAAAACTTGCTTTGTTTTACCTTCGAGTGTCTCTGCTAGGTTTTTTACACCTTGTGGCATATTGCTAGTAATTTGCTTAGCAATTTCTTCAAGTTTTGCTGGGTTGATCATATTTGTCCCTTTGATGCGGCCTAAAATAATAATAACTAATATTACCTTATACCCACGGTATTTAACACATGATCATCTTTACCTTAATTAATTAAGGCAATTGCTATGCTCGCAGTAATGGTTACGTTAAAATTGCGCGTCTTTTAAATTTCTTTGGTCGTTATGAAACTCAATCCTAAACAAGATGAAGCCGTAAAATATATTAGTGGTCCATGCTTAGTACTCGCAGGCGCAGGCTCTGGTAAAACCCGTGTTATTACGAATAAAATCGCTTATTTAGTGAAAAAATGTGAGTACAAAGCGCGAAATATAGCCGCTGTTACTTTTACCAATAAAGCAGCCAAAGAAATGCGTGAACGAGTACTGCAAACGCTCGGAAAGCAAGACGCTAAAGGTTTATGGGTATCAACGTTTCATACACTCGGTTTAGAAATAATTAAAAAAGAGTTAAGCACATTAGGGTTTAAACCTGGCTTTTCGTTATTTGATGATCAAGATACCAATCAGCTTCTTAGTGAACTCACCGAAGATGAGCTAAAAAAAGACAAGGACTTACTCAAACTACTTAAAATGGAAATTGGTAGTTGGAAAAACGAATTAGTACTGCCAGAGCAAGCAATACGCGAAGCGCGTGATGCGCAAAAGGCATTGTTTGCACAGCTGTATGCTCGCTATCAAAATCAGCTACGTGCTTATAACGCACTGGATTTTGATGATTTAATTATGATCCCTACTTTGTTACTTACTAATAACGCCACATCTCGTGAGCGCTGGCAGCAACGCTTTAAATACTTGCTGGTGGATGAGTATCAAGATACCAATACAAGCCAATATCAACTTGTTAAATTGCTAGTAGGCGAGCGTGCCCGTTTTACTGTGGTAGGTGATGACGATCAATCAATTTACTCATGGCGTGGTGCTCGCCCGCAAAACTTAGTGTTATTAGGTAAAGACTACCCAGGGCTTAGACTTATAAAGCTTGAGCAAAACTATCGAAGTGCAGGGCGAATACTAAAAGCGGCTAACATTTTAATTGCGAATAACCCACATGACATAGAGAAAAAGTTATTTAGTGAACTAGGTTATGGTGAGCCGATTAAAGTAATAGGGTGCCGCGATGAAGAGCATGAATCTGAGCGTGTGGTTGCTGAAATAATTTCACATAAGTTTATGAAGCGAACCAGCTATAAAGATTACGCGATTTTATATCGTGGTAATCATCAAGCACGTGGCTTTGAAAAATCATTAATGAGTAACCGTATCCCTTATAAAATTAGTGGCGGTATGTCGTTTTTCGCTCGTTCAGAAATTAAAGATATTATGGCGTATTTACGTTTGCTAGTTAATCAAGATGATGACAATGCATTTTTACGTATCGTAAATACACCGCGACGCGAAATAGGCACGGTTACACTTGAAAAGCTTGGTACGCTTGCTAACGAAAAACACGCGAGCTTATTTGCTACCTGTTTTGATAACGATTTAGGCTACAGACTAAAAGGGCGTGGTTTTAATGCGCTTGCTGGATTTGCACGCTGGGTTGTTGAACTATCTGATAACGCAGTACGCGGTGATACGCTCGAAGCTGTTAAAGACTTAGTGCGTAATATTAATTACGAGGCATATTTGTACGAGTCGTCACCGAGTGCTAAAGCGGCTGAAATGCGTATGAAAAACGTATCTGAGTTGTATCGTTGGATCACCGATATGTTGACCGGTGATGCCGACAACGAACCAATGACATTAGCCGAGGTTGTTAGCAAGCTAACCCTTCGCGATATGCTTGAGCGTAACGAAGAAGAAGATGAAACCGATGCAGTGCACTTATCAACACTACATGCATCAAAGGGCTTAGAGTACCCGTACGTATTTATGGTGGGTATGGAAGAGGGTTTACTTCCGCATCAGGTAAGTATTGATGAAGATAACGTAGATGAAGAACGCCGCTTAGCTTATGTTGGTATTACTCGTGCACAGCAGGAGTTAACACTTACTTATGCAAAAATACGTCGTCAATTTGGTGAAACCTCACAAACTGAGTTAAGCCGATTTGTACAAGAGTTACCGCAGGACGATCTCGCGTTTGAAAATAAAAAGGCGCCAAATACGCAAGCAGAGCGAATGGAAAAAGGCCAAGCAAGAGTCGCTAACCTTCGCGCCATGTTTAAAAAGCCTGAGTAATACCTCAGGCTAATTTTATAAAGACTGGGTTGCTTGTATTTCAGGTAACTCAGAACACACTAGAGCGTGTTGTTTTCCCACAAAAAATGCCAAACCGTGCTTGTCTAGTAAAGCTCTAAAATTAAGTATTGATGGGCCTTTAGCAATGACTTTCATTGCTTTGAGCTTCGTAATTGCTAGCACCCCTTGTAGCTGAAAATCGTAACTTTCTTGTTGTAAAACACGTTTACTAAAGGTCGAGCTAAGTAGCAGATAGTCAAAATTAATATCGGTTAGTAAATTAAGTTCGCACCTGTCTTTAGCGAAATTGTTTAAACCAATTGAATAACCAAGTTGTGATAGCTTTTTGAGGTTTTCTATTTGTGTTGCGCTTGCGTGACGAATTTCTTGCTCATCAAATAGCAAACAGAGCTGGCTATGTCCTTGTTGTTTATTTAGCGTATCTGTAAATAAAACAAATTCGTGCTCCTCGAGTAGTAAACCAGAGCAAGGAACCAGCGCCATAGTTACATTTGCGGTAATTGCTTGTGCATAAGCGCGTTGTAATAACTGTAACTCTATCTCGAGGTGCTGTTCTTTATCTGATGCAAACTTTTTCAAAATATCAAAGCTAGTAAAGCCAAGTATTGGGTGTTCACCAAATGCTTCAAATAAAGATTCAGACTGATGTTGCTCATCAAGAGTAATTATTTCTGAGCTTCTAAAACTCATAGGTAATATATCAAGGTGATGCTGTGCTTTTAGTGCCTGCGCAGGTATTGATTGCGTTAATAGCGGATGAAATAGCTCGTAGCGATTTTTTCCGGAGTTTTTAGCGTGATACATTGCAGCATCGGCATCACGAATAATTTCATCCGTATGCGTATAGCTTTTCTTTGAGTAGGTTATTCCTATACTAGCACCACTTTGAAGTGATTCGCCTTTAAGGAAAAAAGGCTTTTTCATTAAATCGATAATACGATTAGCAACATCTTCTGCTTGTTGAGGCTCAGTTAAGTGCGTTAATAAAATAACAAACTCATCGCCACCTAAGCGTGCTAGTAAATCATGTTCGCGTATACACTGGGCAAATAACTCACTAACGTTAATTAAAAACTGATCGCCAGCATGGTGACCAAGCTGGTCGTTAATGTCTTTAAACTTATCTAAATCAATAAATAAAACAGCAAAATTATGTTCAGGAAAGCGCTGATAATGTTGTAGTGTTTTTTCAAGCTGAGTTAAAAAGAGGCTGCGATTAGGTAAGCTAGTAAGAGAGTCGTGATGTGCGTCGTGATAAAGCTGCTGCTCTATTTTTTTACGCTCATCTATTTGCATTTGTAAGTGCAGATTTGTTTGACGCAGTTCTTTGGTTTTTTCGTTTACTCTAAATTCGAGTTCTTGATGGCTTTTTGCAATCGCTTGATTGGTGAGCTTTGTTTGTAAAACCGCTGCAATTTGATGAGATACAAAGGTAATTAACTCGCAATCATCCCGGCTGAAAATATGTTTGTTATCGTAAGCTTGGCAAACAATAAGGCCGATAACACCTTGAGCTGTTTTAAGTGGAGCGCCTAACCAACTAGTGGCCATTTGCTCTTTTTGTACAGGCTTAGCTCTTTGTACTACACCGCTTTCTATTAATTCTTTTGCTCTACACGGGTGTATAAGTTGCGTTTCTTCAGTGCTTATTACCAGTTCACTATAACCTTTAGCAAAGCGTCTTGGTTGTGTGTTTTCTTTAAATTCATCTACACAATAAGGGAAGCTTATCCAGCCAGACTCTTTATCGTAAAGTGCAATATATAAGTTTTCTGCGTAGGTAATTGTTTTTATTATTTCATGTATCTTAAAGTAAGCATCATCAAGGTTTTTAGCTTGCGTTGCTATTTCAGATATTTTAAACAGAATTTGTTGGCGTTGAAGTGCGCGTTTGCGTTGTTCTATTTCAAGGTTTAACGCGTCGTTACTTTGAGTGAGTGCTCGGGTACGAATTTTAACTTCTGACTCAAGGAGCTCTCGTTTTTTTACACGCTCTATTGCAGTTGCTAAATAAAGCGACATAAACTCAAGTAATTGTATTTGTTGTGAGCTATAGCCCTGTTTTGTATCGTAACTTTGCGCTGCTAAAACACCGATAATATTGTGTTCTTGGTAAACTGGAACACCTATCCAATGCTCTGCTGGAGTGCCTAATGCTTTAAATAAGCCTTCTGCTGCGGCATTTTGCATTTGCTGCTTGGTAAAACATGTGGTTTTACCCTGTTTAAATACATAACCAGTGGCGCCTTCATCAAAGCTATTTGATTGGTTAAGGGCGACGGCAATACCATCTTTTTCATCTGAAAAGTAAGAAAGTTCTAACGATTGACTGTATTGATTTAATAGCACCACATAAAAACTTTTACTCGGCACATATTTTTGTAAAATGTCGTGGATAGCGGGATAAAGTAGGGTTAGCTCGGCAACAGTACTTGCTTGCTCTGATAATTGTATCAGCGCATTTTGTAAGTGATGTGATTGTTTGTATTTATTGAGTAATGTTTTTAGACGTTTATTTTGATACGCCAATTTACTCGATACTGAGAGTTTATCTTCCAATGATCTAACCGGCTATTTTTATTGTATAGTTATTAGCCTTATACTTTCACTTTTAGCGCTTATCGTCAAGTTGATATTCGTACTATCATACTGGCTAGAAACACTATTTTAGGTATTAAAAAAGGCTTACCGAAGTAAACCTTTTTTGTGTATTTCAGCTGTATTTACTTAGATGTCATGAAGTCGATGGCAGCGCTTATCTCATCATCAGAACAATCCATACAGGTGCCTTTTGGAGGCATCGCATTAAAGCCATTTAGTGCATGCTCAAGTAAAGTGTCTTTACCTTTAGCTATACGTGGAGCCCAATCGTCAGGCGATTTAGGCGCGCCTAGTGCACCAGTACCGTGACATGCAAAACATGCACCTTGATACACTTGCTCACCAGAACGAGGACCTGTAGGCGCCGCTGCTACAGCAGCTTTATCGCCTTCAAGGTATACAGCACCAACCGGCGCGAGACGTGCTTTAATTGCATCTTCAGTCATAGAGTTATCATATGGCTGTGCGTATGCAGTGGTTGCTAGCATTAATAATGCTGCAGCTGTTAATTTTTTCATTTTGCCTTGCTCACTTCGATTTGAACGTGATCAATCACGATTAAAGATGACGGAAATTAAACCGATTATAACTCTCTGAGCCAATTTATAAAATGCTAAGAGGCGTTTTTATTAATAAAACTGACTACTTTTTGCGTTAACGCAATAAAATTTAATTATTTACTGTTTTTTGTTAAGCAATTTAATAAGCGCAAACAGTCATACAATTAACTTTTAGATCCTAAGATCAATTTATTGATAATACGCTACTAACTAGTTTTTCGATCCCTGCATCGGCTTCAATAATTGATTGCGCAAGCATATAAGCTGGGGTTGTAACTAGCTTATTTGGCTGATCAATAACAACATCATCTACTGCACAATTTATATGTTTAGCGCCTAATGTGCTTAGCGCTTGTGCTGTCTCTGCATCGTTACCAATCGTAAGTACAGCGTTATCGTAAATAAATGGGATCAAAGCGGGTGCAATACACATATAACCAGCAGGCTTATTTTCTTTTGCAAATGATTTACAAGCATTAAGTACGTCTTCATTAATATTTGCTTTTGCGCCTTTAATTGCAAAGTCACATAAGTTTTTTGCAGCGCCAAAACCGCCAGGTACAATTAATGCGTCAAACTGAGTTGCGTCTAGTTCAAGCAGCGATTTAATGTCACCCCGTGCAATACGAGCCGCTTCTGTTAATACATTACGCTTATCAGGCATTACTTCGCCCGTTAAATGGTTAATGGTATGAAGTTGTTCAATATCCGGTGCAAAACACTGATACGTTGCGCCATTTTTGGCTATATGTAATAAAGTTAAAATTGCTTCATTAATTTCACTACCATCGTACACACCAGACCCTGCTAATATTACCGCTACGTTTTTCATGCTTTTGTGCCCCTAAAGTCTTTTTTATAAGTCGATCGGATGAAGTCTAACATGCTCAAAATTTCTCGCGAAAATAAATTTTTAGTACAAAAATCATTCTCTATGCAAGTTGTATTGCGGTTTATGCCATTTGCGATCACTTTGCCTTTAAAAAAATTATAAAGGATCGCTATGATCTTCGATCCATTGTGCTAGAATACTCCTCCGGTTATTTAAATGGACGCGAATAATCAAAGTGAATAACAACACAAGCAGTCGTTAGAAAACCTTTTTCCACATTGGTTTAAAATAATAAAAAAAGAACCTCGTATTATCTTTTTTAAATTAAAACATACAGTTAAAGTATTTTCTAGGCATTTTATAATGCTTTGGAAGAATAGCTCGTGGCTGTTATCTACACACTTATCCACAGCTTGCTATAGTTTTAATAACACGATAAGCAGTAATTCACTGTCGTTTTATTTACTACCTTATGGCATGCTTATAATTACCTTAATTTTTTGCATTTAGGATCCAAATTCACCATGGCTCAGATCCCCGAAAACCCACTTATTTTAGTTGATGGCTCGTCATATTTATTTCGTGCTTATCATTCTCCGCCGCATTTAACTAATTCTAAAGGTGAAGCTACGGGCGCTATTTATGGCGTGATCAACATGCTTAAAAGCTTGATCAGACAATACGATCCCTCACATATGGTGGTTATATTTGATGCTAAAGGTAAAACGTTCCGTAACGATATGTATAGCGAGTATAAGGCAAATCGTCCGCCTATGCCGGATGACTTACGCACTCAAATAGCACCAATACACAGTATTATTAAAGCGATGGGCTTTCCGCTAATTAGTATTGAAGGCGTTGAAGCTGATGATGTTATTGGTACATTTGCACGTATAGCGTCAGAGCAAAAACGACATGTACTCGTCTCTACTGGCGATAAAGACATGGCACAGCTTGTTAATGAACACGTTACGCTAATAAACACGATGACTGACAGTATTTCAGATCCCGTTACCGTGGTTGAAAAGTTTGGTGTAGGCCCTGAACTTATTATTGATTACTTAGCATTAATGGGTGATAAGGTCGATAATATTCCGGGTGTTGAAGGTTGTGGTCCTAAAACTGCAGTTAAATGGTTAGAAAAATATGGTTCTCTTCAAGGTGTAATGGATCACGCCAGTGAGATTAAAGGTAAAATAGGTGAAAAGTTAGCAATTGCTCTTGATCATCTGCCTTTAAGCTACGAACTTGCGACAATTAAGTGTGATGTTGAAGTTGAATCTGATCTTGATACATTCAAACTTCAAGAGCCTAACAAAGACGAATTAATTGCATTATATGGTGAGTGCGAATTCCGTCGTTGGTTAGCTGAATTACTTGATAATCCTAAAGATGCTGAAACACATTTAGCTGTACCTACCGAAGCCACTGAATTACCAAAAGTAGAAGATGCTCATTACGAAACTATTTTAACGCAAGTGCAATTTGATACGCTAATAGAGCAATTAAATAGTGCTGAGTTATTTGCATTTGATACTGAAACAACCAGTCTTGATTACATGAAAGCGCAATTGGTGGGTATGAGCTTTGCCGTAAAATCGGGTGAAGCTGTGTATTTACCGGTAGCGCATGACTACCCAGGTGCGCCTGAGCAATTAAGCCTTGAATTTGTAATGCAAAAGCTAGGTCCCATTTTGGCAGATGAAAACAAAGCTAAAGTAGGGCAAAATCTTAAATATGACAAAAGCGTATTAGCGAATGCAGGTTTTGCGCTAAATGGTATTAAGTTTGACACTATGCTTGAGTCGTATGTATTTAATAGTGTAGGCACGCGTCACGATATGGACTCGCTAGCACTTAAATACCTAGGTCATAAAAATATTAGCTTTGAAGATATTGCTGGCAAAGGTAAAAAGCAACTTACCTTTAACCAAATTGAACTTGAAAAAGCAGCGCCTTACGCCGCTGAAGATGCCGATATTACTTTGCGTTTACACGAAGTGCTTTGGCCAAAAATAGCAGCTGATGAAAAGCTAAAATCGGTATTTGAAGATATAGAAATGCCACTTATTAGTGTGATTTCTGATATTGAACGCACCGGTGTTGCGATAGATAGCAATATGCTTGCAGCGCACAGCCAACGTTTAGGCGAGCGTTTAATTGAGCTTGAAAAAGAAGCGTTTGAAATAGCAGGCGAACCATTTAACTTAAGTTCTCCAAAACAGCTACAAGTACTGTTGTTTGAAAAGCTTGGGCTGCCTATTATTAAAAAAACGCCTAAAGGTGCACCTTCTACCGCAGAAGAAGTACTGCAAGAACTTGCTCATGATTATCCGCTACCTAAAGTAATTATAGAGCATCGTGGTTTATCAAAGCTTAAATCAACGTATACCGATAAATTACCATTAATGGTGAATGAGAAAACCCAGCGTGTACATACGTCTTATCATCAGGCAATTACGGCTACGGGGCGCTTGAGTTCAACTGATCCTAATTTACAAAATATTCCTATTCGTTCAGAAGAAGGACGTCGTATTCGTGAAGCGTTTATAGCCGCAGATGGTTATAAAATTGTTGCTGCCGATTACAGTCAAATTGAGCTGCGTATTATGGCGCATCTTTCACAAGATAAAGGTCTATTAAATGCATTTGCTAACGGCTTAGATGTACATAGTGCAACTGCCGCTGAAGTATTTGGTGTAGAGCTTGATGATGTAACTACCGATATGCGCCGTAAGGCGAAAGCAGTAAACTTTGGCTTAATTTACGGTATGTCGGCATTTGGTTTAGCACGTCAGCTAGATGTGCCACGCCACGAAGCGCAGCATTACATAGATAAATACTTTGAGCGTTTTCCCGGTGTATTAGAGTACATGGAAACAACACGCGAAAAAGCAGCTGAAAATGGCTACGTTGAAACAATATTTGGTCGTCGCCTACATTTACCAGAAATAAACGCACGTAATGGGGCGCGCAGAAAAGGAGCCGAACGTGCTGCTATAAACGCACCAATGCAAGGTACTGCCGCCGATATTATTAAAAAGGCAATGCTGAGCGTTAACCGCTGGGTACACGAACAAGCGCCAAATACAATTAAGCTGCTTATGCAAGTGCACGATGAATTAGTATTTGAAATCAAAACAGACTGCGCACCACAATACACAAAACACATCTGTGAACTGATGTCGCAAGCTGCTGCGCTAGATGTACCACTTATAGTTGAAGCTGATGAAGGTGACAACTGGGAACAAGCCCATTAATGTAATTTGAGCATTTTAATTAAAGCGCCTTTTGGCGCTTTTTTTATGTTTAATAAAAATGGCGAATAACAGTGATTCAATCAGGTATATGCAAGCTTTAGTTAAAATAAGGTTAATTTAAGCAACTATTTGTATTAAATAGTTATATGTTCGTCAATTCGAGCTGTTTTACAGGAATATGATTGTATTTTAATGCGTGCTTTTGTTAAAGTCCCGCCTGTCCTATCCTGTAGGACATCCTGTTGATGATGCATCTGAAAGGGTGCAACAAATTGATAGCTTCTCCCCAGTTTGCTATACCGGCCTACCAACTTGTTTGGTGGGCCGTTTTTTGTTTTACGCCTGAAAATCCTATCTAATTAATTCTTTATTGCGCTATACCAATTGTATTATTCATTCGTCATTTCGAGGTGGTTTGGGTACATCGCAGGTGATACCATCGAAGTGATATTATTTTTATTCTTTTCATTTTATTACTAAGGAGTGCGTTATGTTTAAAGCATTAGCTATTGCAGGTTTTTCTTTATCAAGTTTAGTTATTTCTAATGTTGCTCAGGCCAATTGGCAGCTAGTGAATGATAAAAGCCAACTAAGCTTTGTTTCAATTAAAAAAGATTCGATTGCTGAAGCTCACCATTTTACTAACCTTGAAGGTATGCTTTCTGATAAAGGCGAGTTTAGCGTTAATGTTGATTTAACATCAGCCGAAACTCTAATTCCTATTCGTAATGAGCGTTTAACGACATTTTTATTCGAAGCCGCTAAATTCCCCAATGCTGTTTTAACTGCAAATTTAACTAAAGAACTGAGCAATATTAAAAAGCCTGGTCAATATGTATTGAAGGGTATTAAAGCTGAGCTTGATTTTCACGGTAATAAAAAGCCATTGGCAATTGATGTACTCGTTAACAGCACGCAAAGTGGTGATTTAACGGTATCATCATTAACACCTATTATTATTAATAGTGATGATTTTGGTGTAACTGAAGGCGTTAAAAAGCTGCAAGAGCTAGCGGGCTTACCTTCAATTGCAACAGCAGTGCCTGTTACATTTGCAATTACACTTAAAAAACAGTGATTTCTTTAAGTGAGCTTAGCAAGCAATTAAGCGAGCCAAGCAAACCTTTTGATAGTTGGCAGCCTAATCATTGTGGTGAACTACCAATTGTCATTAATCATGAGGGGAAATGGTTTTACGATGGCAGCGAAATAACACGCCCAGCCATGGTGAAGCTGTTTGCTTCTGTTCTATGTAAAGAAGGTGAGCAATTTTATTTAAAAACACCTGTCGAAAAAATAACAATAACGGTTGATGATGCGCCGTTTATTATTGTTGATTGGCGTTTTGAAAATACAGTGCAAGGGCAGGTGTTGTGTTGTATTGATAATTTAGCTAGGCAGTGGTTGGTGAGCGCTCAGCAGCCTTTAGTTATAAAAGACTATAAAGGGTCAAAAGTACCTTATCTAAAGCTACCTTATGGCTGTAGTGCGCGTGTTGCGCGAAGCGTATATTATCAGTGGGCTGAAAAAGCCGAGTCTGATAAACTCGGCTATTTTATTAAATCTGCAGGAAAGCAGTTTTATTTATCGTAACGCCAGCGTTTAAGCCTCTGGGTTTGTTTCGTCTGTTATTGTCTCATCGGTAGGTGGTACAGCAATAACAGGACCTAAAAACCATTCATCTAGTTTTTTAGCTACTTCTGGTAAACCCGTGCCTTTTAATGATGAAAATGCATGAACTGTAATATCCCCATCAAGTGTGCTTAATTCACGACGAACTTGCAGTACTTGTGATTTACGAGGGCCTTGCTTTAATTTATCGGCTTTAGTTAATAGTGCCAATACTGGAATTTCACTACCAATAGCCCAATTAATTAAATCGCGGTCTAAATCTTTTAATGGATGACGAATATCCATTAAAATAACAATACCTTTTAAGCTTTGACGCTTTTGTAGGTATTCACCTAGCGATTTTTGCCATTTCTTTTTCATTTCGATTGGTACTTTAGCAAAACCATAGCCTGGTAAATCGATAAGGCGCATATCGTCAACATCAGCTAAATCGAATGTATTGATTAGCTGAGTACGTCCAGGTGTTTTACTTGTACGTGCTAGCTTCTGATCGGTTAATGCATTTAATGCACTCGACTTACCTGCGTTGGAGCGACCGGCAAACGCAACTTCAATTCCCGTATCAGCAGGTAATTTAGTAATGTCGGGAGCGCTTGTTACGAAAGACGCAGTATTATATTTGATACGAGATTTGAGCACAGGCTCTCCTAAAACTTAAATAAATAACGTTGAGTAAACCAAATTCACTCAGGGCGCGTATTTTATACTATAAAGGATGTATTAAAAAGCGTATTTAACCACCTAAAAACAGCACCTATGGTACATTTAAAACATGTTAAAGCTTAATCTAAGTCAAAACCCTGTAAATTATAAGCTTAATATGTGTAGAAAACGTGCCAGAGAATTTATTATCGTGTAGAATATATGTATTACAACATCACGATTGTAGATGATACAGGGTCGGAAACAGAGAATTCACCATGAAAAAAATAGCACTATCTTTAACAATATTGCTTGGTGCGTTGTCAGCAAGCAACGCAACAGCATTTGATGGCGATGTAAACGCAGGTAAAGAAAAATCAGCAACGTGTGCGGCTTGTCACGGCCCAGACGGTAATGCGCCGGTTAATATTTACCCTAAAATTGCAGGTCAACATCCAGATTATATCCTTAAGCAACTTCAGGATTTAAAATTAGGTATGACGTCAGGCGGCAAAGAAGGGCGTATGGATCCAGTAATGAGCGCTATGGCTATGCCACTTAGCGAGCAAGACATGAAAGATCTAGCTGCTTATTTTTCTTCAATGAACATGTCTGAAGGTGCTACACCTAAAGATGTTGTTGAAGTTGGCGAGATGCTTTTTAAAGCAGGCGATGCAGAACGTGGAATTCCATCATGTGCAGCATGTCATGGCCCACGTGGTAATGGCTCGTCACTTGCTAAGTTTCCAAAAATTTCTTTTCAGCATCCAGGATATATCAAGGCTCAACTTGAAAAATTCCGTGATGGTACTCGTCATAATGACTTAAATGGCATGATGGGCGATATTGCAAAAAAATTAACAGATAAAGACATCGAAGTACTTTCTCAGTATTTAGGTGGCTTACACTAAAGTCGTATTTATTTAGCAGTTAATAATAAATAAACTACAATGTGTTAAAAAAAGCAGCCCAGGCTGCTTTTTTTGTGTCAAAAATTAACGATATCGTCCGTTTCAATGTAAGACATTGACCATGTCTGGTTGTAAGAAAAGTCTTCTTTTTATTTTTGATTATTGATTAACTTATTGTAATTTATGTTTATTTTTATATCTCAATGTAATAAAGATAATAAAAGTTATATAAACCAGTTGTAACAAAATCATTAACGAGTAAATTAACCACTGTCGCAAAACAACAATAACAAAACGGAAATAACTATCAAGGAAAGTAACGCGGCATGACTACATAGCATAAGATTAGTGCTACTAAAGGAAATAATAAAAAAGTGTCAGGATGACCGAAAATAATAAAAAACTCATGGAAGTTTAATAATAAAAACAAAATGGAATGTAACAAGGAACGTAAAAATAATAACAATACGGACTGATAATAATAAAAATAATAAAGACTAAAAAAAGTCGAAGGGAGAAGTGTCCAGATAATGGCGCTCAGATTAGCAGGCGGTAGAGATGTTTTCTCTACCGCCTTTTTATTTGTCCTGTTACAATACCCACCGTTTAAAATTAGCGATTAATTAGCTAAGGCGCTTTTAAATGAGAGACCCAACCTCTAAGCGCAAACTGAATTCTTCTGGCTAGGCCAGCACTGCGATGCCCATTAATTTGCGCTTCGCTCAAAACCTCTTAAGTGAGATGATCAAGATATGAGTAGAACTAAAAAGTCACGCAAAAGCCCAGCAAACGGACCTGTTCGTTTAAGCCAAGATAAGCTTAAAGAAATGCGCGCATTAAAAGAGCAGCGAGTTAAAAAAACCAAAGGCGCTAAGCCAGGTTCTCGTAACGCGCCAGATTTACTAGATAGCGAAAGCCATAATGGTGGTCACGCGCCTAAAGATAAGCGTGTAGGCAGTAAAAAGCCGGTACCATTAATTGCAACTGCGCCTGAACCTAAAGTTGAAATGAAACGCAACTTAAAGCCAACTATTGAGCTGAAAAAGGTAATCGAGCCTGAATTTACACCTGAACAAGAGCTAGAAGCACTTGAGAATGACGAGCGTTTACTTAAATTAGTAGAGCGTCATGAAGAAGGTGAAATGCTAACTGGTAAAGATGCTAAGTACTTTAATAGCCGTATTGCTCGCCATCAGGCGTTATGTGAAATTCTTGGTATTGAAGACGAGGATGAAGACGAATTTGAAGATGACCTTGAAGATGATATTGAAAGCAAAGGCAATTCTGATTTCGATCAATACTTATCTGACGATTTAGCCAACGAATGGTTAGATGAAGACGACAAATAGTAAGGATAAATAATGAGTACCGCGGTAATTTTAGCCTTACTTTTAGGCGCTGCTATAATAGTTGGTCTGGCATTTTATGCGGGTCAGTTGCTGTATAAGTTAAATGCGCAAAAAAAGTTAATTGCTAAAACGCAGGCTGAACAAAAGCAAAAGCTTGAGAAGTCGCGTTTAAAGCGAAATGCCAAACTAGCCGATAGTATTCATTTAATTGCGCGTGCAATGAATGAAGAGCAGTGTGAGTTTTCTGAAGGCTGTTTACGTATTTGGGTACTTATGTCTCAATATGGCTTTGAGAGCGAGCGTGATTTAACGACACAATATCCTGGCATTTATAAAATGTACCAGGTAGTTAAAGAAATGCCGACACACGATGCACGTAAAAAATATGCTAAAAAAGAAATTTTTAAGCTAGATAAAGCTCGCTGGCAAGCTGAAGAAACACTTAAAGATGAAGTTAAAGCCGATTGCGCTAAAATTATCATCGAGTTTAAAGCCGCTCCTGGCAGCGATAAAGTAGTTTTTAACTAGCTTTAGTTTTTCGAGTACTCAAAAAAAGCAGACCTTGGTCTGCTTTTTTTATGCGTAAAAATTTTCATACTAATTGCATTAAATTAGTATCAGTTAAATCACTCGTGAAAAACGCGTCGCATTTATTTGTTTTTGTAAATGAGCGTCAAAGCACATGCAAATAATACGAATGAATAAGTTGCCGCGTGGCGTTACGCTAATTTTATTATCATTTATAGTGACTAGTTCATCTTTTATAAGCGGCGTAAGCGCAATTAACGCATCCTCAAAGTAGTCATTAAATATAAGCGCATGCTTTTCGCTAAAGTCTTGTATATCTAATTCAAACTGGCAAATGAGCTGCTTAATTGCATCAGCACGAATTACATCATCATGCGTTAAGTGCATACCTTTATTAAGGGCACAGCCGATTTGTGTTTCGATGCTGTGGTAATAATGTTTTAATTCTTTTTGATTTTGTAAAATGGCAGTGCCAATTTGTGAAATTGATGACACGCCTAAGCCTAATAAATCACAATTTCCATGGGTTGTATAACCTTGAAAATTACGATGTAACTTGCCTTCATTTTGCGCAATAGCTAGTTCGTTATCGGTTTTTGCAAAGTGGTCCATACCAATAAATTGATAGCCTGCTTGCGTCATCTGCTCCAGCGTGTTTTTAAACATAGTGAGTTTATTATGTGCACTGGGTAAATCTGCATCTTTAATCTTACGCTGTGCGGCAAAGCGCTCTGGTAAATGCGCGTAGTTAAACACCGATACTCGGTCAGGGCTTAACTCAATAAGTTGCTCTATAGTTTGCTTAAAGCTCTCTGGCGTTTGCAGAGGAAGCCCGTAAATCATATCTGCATTAATAGATTGAAATCCCAGCTCGCGAGCTTGTGTAATTAATTGCTTAACCGTATCTGCATTTTGCGGGCGATTAACAGCAAGTTGCACGTCGTCGTTAAAGTCTTGAATCCCAAATGAGACACGGTTAAAGCCAAGCATCCTTAAATCAACGAGCATATTATCGGCAAGTGAGCGTGGGTCTATTTCAATGCCGCGCTCTGTTGTGCTTGTAAAATTAAAGTGCTGCTCTAAAAGCTTAATTAGACGAGTCATTTGTTTTGCGGTTAAAAAGGTGGGAGTACCGCCACCTAAATGTAATTGCTCAACCGTGTAGTTTTTAAATAAATGAGCTTGGGCAGTAATTTCTTTTGCTAAAAAGTCGAGGTACGTATCTGCCTTAGATTGATGGCGGGTAATTATTTTATTACAACCACAGTAGTAGCAAAGCTGGCTACAAAACGGGATATGAATATATAGAGAAAGTGAACGACTCGTTGACGATTCTACAGCGCTTAGTAGGTCTTGTTGTTGATACCCGTCACGCAGTGATAGAGCGGTGGGATACGAGGTATAACGCGGGCCAGACACATTATATTTGTTTATTAGGGTTTGATCCCATTGTGGAAGTTTAATCATCACGCGCACCTAAGTATTTATTTAGGGGGGGATTATAAAAAAGTACGCAGTGAGGCGGTTTGATCTATAACAAAAAAGGTGCCGAAGCACCTTTTTTAATAAAATATCAATTAATGCGGTCTAATTAATACGTAACGGTATGAGCATCTTTGAGATATTGAAATAACTCTTTATAACCTTTACCCGGCTTTTCAGCTTTCGCTTCTTTTGCCGCATTACGAACCAATTGACGCATTTGCTGACGATCAAGAGACGGAAACTGTTCAATAGTCTCATTGATAAGGTCATCACCTTGTTCAATTAGGTCTGAACGTAATTGCTCAATTTTTTTGACCAATACTTCAGCTTGGTTATTTTTATTAAGCATTACATCGATAATCGCTCTAATAGCGTCAATGTTCTCTACAGTACGCAACGTTTTAGCAATGTAGTTTAAGTGACGGCGGTACGCGTCACTTTTATTACTTATTTTATCAGCAACAACCATTGCCGCTTTTAAATCGTCATTTAATGGCAGGCGTTCGCGCTGTTTTTTACCCATTTTGGCAATTTCAGTACCTAACTGATGAAACTCTTGCGCTTCACGCTTAAGTTCCGTTCTTGATACATATTCAATTTCTTCTTCAATTTCAGCAGGCTTGCCTTTTTTCTTTGCCATGGGGTGCTCTTAAATAAAAATAACTTTTGCCATTATACATGAATATGATACTTAGGAATATTAGCTGATGTGATGCATTGAGTGTGTTAGCATTTAAATATAAGAAATGCGTGCATTATGCCTCTAAGGCTCAGGACTTAATTTATGAAAAGCCAACAAAACGATCCAATTTATTCTCAAATATCGCAAGTTAAAGATGCGGTAGCAGAAGTACTCGAACATGCCAAAAAATTAGGCGCAACAGCTGCAGAAGCGGCTATGTCTAGCACGTCTGGTTTATCGGTTAGTACACGAATGGGTGAAGTAGAAACCATTGAGTTTAACCAAGACGGCGGCTTAGGCATTAGTGTATACGTTGGTAATAATAAAGGTTCGGCGTCAACCGCTGATTTAAATCCAAAAACATTGCGCATGGTAGTCGAAAAAGCGATTGATATAGCCAAATTTACATCGGATGACCCATTTAACGGCGTTGCTGATAAAGAATTGCTTGAATTTAATCCTAAAGATTTAGATTTATACCATCCTTGGGATGTAAGTCCTGAGGAAGGTATTGAGCTTTGTCATGCTGCTGAGCAAGCTGCATTAAACGCAGATGAGCGTATTGTTAACTCTGATGGCGCGAGTTTTTCATCTCACCAAGGATTACGTGTTTATGGTAACAGCCATGGTTTGATAACTGGCTTTCCACGCACTCGTCATAGCATTAGTACGATGGTAATTGGTCAAGATGGTGAGCAGATGCAACGCGACTCTGCTTATACTGTTGCACGCGACCAAGCGGGTTTAAATGACGCAGCGGCAGTTGGGCTTGAAGCAGCAGCTGAAACATTGGCTAAATTAAATAGCCAAAAGTTAGGCACAATGAAAGTGCCTGTTATTTTTAGAGCCGATATTGCAAATTCATTGTTTGGTCACTTAGTGTCGGCAATTGGTGGTGGTGCGCTTTATCGTAAATCAAGTTTTTTACTTGATAGCTTAGGCACACAAGTATTTAGTAATTGTGTGAATATTGCCGAGCGCCCACATATTTTAAAAGGGTTGGCGTCGTCACCGTTTGATAGCGAAGGTGTTAAAACATTCGATAGGGAAATTATTCAAGGCGGCGAGCTACAAACTTATTTATTAGCAAGTTATGCCGCGCGTAAAATGAATATGACCCCAACAGGGCATGCTGGCGGTATACATAATTGGCTTGTTGAGCAAACTCATAACGATTTAACTGCACTATTAAAAACGATGGGCACCGGCTTATTAGTTACAGAGCTAATGGGGCAGGGCGTAAATACCGTAACGGGTGATTACTCTCGTGGTGCTGCTGGTTTTTGGGTTGAAAATGGTGAAATTCAATATCCAGTAAGCGAAATTACCATTGCTGGTAATTTAAAAGATATGTTTAAAGGCATATCTGCTATTGGTGGTGACATCGAACGCCGTGGTGGTATTCAAACTGGCTCAGTATTAATAGAGCAAATGCAAATAGCCGGCGCGTAGTATTAATACGCAGTGTATACTTAGACCTAGAGTATTATCTCTGGGTCTAAGTGAGCTTTTACGAGGTGTAAAATGGCTAAAGATAGATATGCACCAAAACCGCTAACCGATATTATGGCGGGGTTAAATAATCGTTTATCAGCTTATGCAGGCAAAAGCCAAGCACTTGATACACAGCAAACCCTATTAAAAGATTTTTTGGGTCCTAAGTTGGGTGATAAATGCCGAGTCAGTAATTACCGAGACGGCACGTTAATGATAGAGGCGGTATCTGCACCTATCGCGCTTAGGCTTAATTATTTAAAAATGGATATGCTTTCACATTTTAGAGCTGCCGGAATGGCAGAGCTCGGGCAAATAAAAATAACTGCAAATCCTCAAGCAACTCAGAGATTAAGTACAGCGAATAAGTCGGGCAGTCCTGCAGTTACCAACTCACGTAAAATGAGTGAGCAAACAGCTGATTACTTAAACGCGATAGCATCTTCTGCACCCCCTTCTTTAAAAGAAAAACTAGAGCGTTTAGCGCTTCACGGAAAAAATAAAAGTAAGTCTTAACTACCCACCATCTTGTTATTGGTGGGGCTAATTTGGCAGCTCACCGCATTCAAAATACTTTGTTACATATTCCATTTTATTGTTGGCTTAATGAGGTTTATGATACTGCATGGGCTTTATATTGATCGAAAGCTCTTTGATACCCATTCCATTAAGTAAAAGCGTGTAGGCAGTGCTATTTTTACTCCTGCTATATTCAAGAATTTAATGGAGTTGGTATGTGATACCAACCTGCATAAGTCTTTGATCAATTTAACGAATTAAATTGCACTATAACGTCGTTAAAAATTTTTTATTTAGAGCAACTAGATACAAAAAATTTTGCCTGGTTCTAGCGTAATTTTCTTAACGTTAAATAGACCCCATATATAAGCAGGTTGGTATGATTCAATTCTAACTAACAAACGGAATAATTATGAATAAAGTAACAATGGCTGCTGCAAGTATCGCACTTGCGCTTGGCTTGGTAGGTTGTGGTGAAAAACAACAAGAAACAAAAGTAACCGACACTCCAGTAGTAACAGCACCCGCTGAAAAACCACTAGAGCTTGGTATTGAATTAGCTAATATGGATAGTTCAGTACGCGCACAAGACGATTTTTACTACCATGTAAATGGTCAGTGGTTAGCTAAAACTGAAATACCAGGTGATAAATCTAACTACGGTTCTTTTTCGCAGTTATATGATGAGTCGCAAAAAGCGATGAAAATAGCCCTTGAAAGTGCAGCCGCAAACAAAGCCGCTAAAAAAGGCAGTGATGAGTACAAAATTGGTGCATTTTATAAAAGCTATATGAATAAAGATGCGCGTAATGAGCTAGGTATTACGCCATTACAACCGTCATTAGATACAATTGATAGCGTTAAATCTAAAGCTGATTTAGTGGGTTTAATGGCTAAAATTCAAAAACAAGGCGGTACTTTACCGTTTGGTTGGTTTGTAAATAACGATGCTAAAAACTCAAGCGAGTATGCATTGTATTTATCTCAGTCGGGTCTTGGTTTACCAGATCGTGACTATTACTTAAAAGATGACGAAAAATTCACTAAAATTCGCGCTTCTTACGAGCAATACATCACTGATGTTTTAGCTAAGTCAGGCGTTAAAAATGCAGCAGAAGCTGCTAAGAGCGTACTTGCATTTGAAAAAACACTAGCTGATGCTCAGTGGAGCCGTGTGCAAAGCCGTGATGCAACTAAATCTTATAACAAGATGACAGTAGCAGATGCAAGCAAGTTGATGGGTGACCTTGATTTAGCTGCATTCTTTAAAGATGCAGGCGTGAGTGCAAGT
Organism: Pseudoalteromonas sp. NGC95; assembly: GCF_015864705.1. Lineage (NCBI taxonomy): Bacteria > Pseudomonadati > Pseudomonadota > Gammaproteobacteria > Alteromonadales > Pseudoalteromonadaceae > Pseudoalteromonas > Pseudoalteromonas sp. NGC95. The sequence goes on along the minus strand of NZ_JADYWR010000001.1, from coordinate 483,132 downwards.
GACATTATTGTACGTCAACCAAGCTACTTAGAAGCACTTGCTACTATTTACAAAGACACTGATTTAGCGACGTGGAAAAACTACTTAAAATTTCATTTTGTAAGTGGTTATGCAGAGCTACTTAGTGAAGATTTAGTTAACCTTAACTTTGACTTTTACAGCACAACACTTCGTGGCGTAGAAGAACAAGCACCTCTTTGGAAGCAAGCAGTTGATGCCTCTAACAGTGTACTTGGTGAAATTTTAGGTAAGGTATACGTTAAAGATAACTTCCCGCCAGAAGCTAAAGCACGCATGGAAGAATTAGTTGATAACGTAATTAAAGGTTACGGTGTTGCTATTGAAAATCTTGAGTGGATGAGCCCTGAAACAAAGCTTGCAGCGAAAGAAAAACTAGACAAATTTACACCTAAAATTGGTTACCCAGACACGTGGAAAGATTACTCAGAGCTAGATATTAACTCAGATGAGCTAGTAGGTAACTACATTCGTTATAGCGAATGGGCATACGCAGACATGATTGCTAAATTGGGTAAACCAGTTGATCGCTCTGAGTGGCACATGACTCCGCAAACAGTAAATGCGTATTACAATCCAGTAAACAACGAAATTGTATTTCCAGCCGCTATTTTACAACCGCCATTCTTTAATTTAGAAGCGGATGATGCTGTAAACTACGGCGCAATTGGTGCAGTAATTGGGCATGAGCTTGGTCATGGTTTTGACGACCAAGGTGCTAAATACGACGGTGATGGCAACTTACGTAACTGGTGGAGTGAGACTGACCTTAAGCAATTTGAAGAGCGTACAGCGGCTTTAGTTGCACAGTATAACGAATATAAACCGTTTGAAGATGCAAGTGTTAATGGCGAGCTAACGCTTGGCGAAAACATTGGTGACTTAGGTGGCTTAACGGTTGCGCATAAAGCGTATATGCTGTCTTTAGGTGATAAAAAATCACCAGTGATTGATGGTTACACAGGCGATCAACGCTTCTTTATGGGTTGGTCACAAATTTGGCGTCGTAACTATCGCGATGAAGAGTTACGTAATCGTTTATTAACAGACCCTCATTCACCAAGTCACTACCGTGTAATCGGTATCTTGTCGAATATGCCTGAGTTTTACGAAGCGTTTGACGTAAAAGAAGGTGATAAAATGTATATCAAACCAGAAGATCGCGTAAAAATCTGGTAATTGCATATAAATAACAAAAAACCAGTAAGTTTTTAGCTTACTGGTTTTTTTGTATCTTGAATTTGTAAATAACCTGAACTATGGATAATAAATCTATCTCAAGCAGCTATTTTTAGCGCTAACTGCGTTGAATTTACTTGCAATAGGCCAGCTATTGACGCGTAAATTCGCCTTGTTTTCACTAAAAATCTCTGGCTAGAGAAAATAAATTTAAATATCACCATGATTCAATACGTTAATAAATCTCTTAACCAGAGTTCAGGTTAAATAAGCTTTAGCTCATTAAGCATTGGTGCATCCATTTTTCGTTACTGAGTATGTTTTTATAAAGCGCGAGTTGGTTTTGTGCTCGCTCTAAATTATGCTCTGCATGAGCCACTTTAAAGTACACATCGTTATTTAAGTAATCAGTTAAAAAGCGCACACTTAACATGAGCGGCATTATTTTAGCGCCTAGCAGCAGGCTTTCTTGTTCTTTTGTACTCATGCCGCTTTTTAATGGCGTTACATAGCCTTTAACAATGGCTGAAAATATATCTTTTCGAATAATAACGTTGTGCAAGTTTGTTGAATCCTCGGCTTCGGGGGAGCAGAAAGTGCGTACCATGTCGCCAAAATCATAAAGCCTAAATCCCGCCATGCAGGTATCTAAATCAATCACTGCTTTTGCTTTGTGAGTTGCACTACAAAACAGCATATTATTTATTTTTGTATCGTTATGACACACTCTAAGTGGTATCTGCTTAGCTATGCTATTAAGCTCGGTGATTAAATGTTGCTGCGATAAGCAATATTCTATTTCGTTAGCGCAGTGCTTTACTCTATTTACAGAGTTATTTGTGATTGCGGTATTTAATTGCTCAAAGCGCATCGCTAAGTTATGAAAATCAGGAATTACAGTATGTAGTTGTTGTGTATCAAAATCTTGTAATGCATGAGCAAATACGCCAAAGGCGTAAGCCGCTTGCTCGCTCTGTTGCGCATTTTTAACAACGTCTTCGCTGTAACTGTCACTAATATAGTTGAGGACGCGATAATGCGTGCTATCAATTTCTATTAAGTGTTCGTTGTTTTGTATGGCTATATGCTTAACTGTTTCAAGGGGGTAGTTGCTTTGTAGTTGTTTGGTATTTAAATGCTGCTCAATTAGCTTTGCATTACTTACTAACTGAGCAGGGTATTTAAATACCTCAGTATTAAGTTTTTGCACAATAAACTGTTTATCAATACACGTAAGTAGCCATGTACTATTTATATGGCCGCTACCAATCACACTAACTTGAGTTAACTCAGGATTTAATGCTAATTGTTCGCTTAGCTTATTTTGTATTGAGATGTTCATTGTGCTCACTTGTACCTAGTTTGTTATGCGTATCGGGCTACTATTTTCTCGATAATTTCAGCGTTAGCTTCAGGAAAATCATAATTTTCTAATTCACTAATTGCTACCCATTCACTAGGTTGCCCTTCAGCGCCATGTGCTTCACCGCTAAAGTTACTTACTACGTGTACATCTAATTTAACGCACTTATCGCCGTAGTCATGTTCAATCACCATAAGTTGACTAGAGCTGTGAATTGTTAATCCAACTTCTTCAATAAGCTCGCGTTTAAGTGCAACAAAAACACTTTCACCTGCTTCTACTTTGCCACCAGGAAATTCCCATAAACCGCCTTGATGTTGTTCATCTGCGCGTTTACAAATGAATATAGCGTTATTTTTCTTAATAACACCAACAGCTACATGTACAATTTCTATAGTCATTACTTTAAAACTCCATAAAAAAAAGCGACGCTAGCGCCGCTTTTTAATAAGCTAATAACAATATTGGGCTATTTTAATTTACCGCAACATTGTTTGAATTTTTGACCTGATTTACAAGGACAAGGGTCATTACGACCTACTTTTGGTTCTGTACGAGCCATTACAGTAGCTGTTTCTGGTGCTGGCGCTTCGCCACCTACTTGCTCAGCTTCTTCATGTTGGTATTCGCGAGGAGCATTTTCACTTTTACGGTGTTGCTCTTCTACTTTTTCAACATCTTCTTCTGCGCGTACTTGTACTTTACTTAGGATGCTTACAACATCTACTTTCAAGTTTTCAAGCATTTCAGAAAACAGCTCAAACGATTCACGCTTATACTCTTGCTTAGGATTCTTTTGCGCGTAACCACGTAAATGAATACCTTGACGTAAGTGATCCATAGCAGCAAGGTGATCTTTCCAATGCTGATCAAGACTTTGTAGCATAATCGCTTTTTCGAATTGACGTAAAACAGAGTCGCCAACTTGCTCTTCTTTTTGCTTGTACGACTGCTCAACCGCCTGCTCAATACGCTCACGAAGTTTTTCTTCGTATAGTTTATTGTCATCTGCTAACCACTGAGTAATTGGTAATTCAATTAAGAAGTCTTGTTTTAAACGTTCTTCAAGGCCAGGAATATCCCACATTTCAGCAAGGCTTTGTGGTGCAATGTATTGATCAATTACACTAGCAAGAACATCACCACGAATTGCTGTGATAGTTTCTGAAATATCGCCTTCTTCAAGTAGCTCATTACGTTGAGAGTAAACAACGCGACGTTGATCGTTTGCTACATCATCGTATTCAAGTAGTTGCTTACGAACATCAAAGTTACGTGCTTCTACTTTACGCTGTGCATTTTCAATCGCACGGTTTACCCATGGATGTTCAATTGCTTCACCGCGTTGCATACCTAGTTTACGCATCATGTTAGTCATGCGTTCACCAGCGAAGATACGCATTAGTGCATCGTCCATCGATAGGTAGAAACGACTAGAACCGGCGTCACCTTGACGACCAGAACGACCACGTAATTGATTATCTATACGACGAGATTCGTGACGTTCAGTACCAATGATATGTAAACCGCCGGCATCAATTACCGCATCATGGCGAATTTTCCAAGCTGCTTTAATTTCAGCAATTTGCTCAGCAGTTGGGTTCTCAAGTTTTTCAACTTCACTGTTCCAGTTACCACCTAACACGATATCGGTACCACGACCGGCCATGTTGGTTGCAATTGTTACTGTACCTGGTAGGCCAGCATCTGAAACGATATCTGCTTCTTGCGCATGAAATTTGGCATTAAGTACGTTGTGCTTAATTTTTTCTTTGCGTAAAAACTGCGATAAATACTCAGAGCTTTCAATTGAAATAGTACCTACAAGTACCGGTTGTCCGCGGTCTTGACAGTCTTTAATGTCAATTAAAATTGCTTCGTATTTTTCTTCTTGTGTTAGGTAAACTAAGTCGGCGCGATCATCACGAACCATTGGCTTATTAGTTGGCATAACAACAGTATCTAGGCCGTAGATAGATTGAAACTCAAAAGCTTCAGTATCGGCAGTACCTGTCATACCTGCTAATGTTTCGTATAAACGGAAGTAGTTTTGGAACGTAATAGATGCAAGTGTTTGGTTTTCGTTCTGAATATTTACACCTTCTTTAGCTTCAACAGCTTGGTGTAAACCTTCTGACCAACGACGACCTTCCATTGAACGACCAGTATGCTCATCGATAATGATTACTTCGTTTTCTTTTACTACGTAATCAACATCTTTTTGGTATAGCTTGTGGGCACGAAGGGCGGCATAAACGTGACTTAGTAGCGTAATGCTTGCTGCTGAGTAAAGCGAATCGCCTTCTTCAATTAAGCCGCGTTCGGTAAGTAGCTCTTCTACTTTAATTTGACCACGTTCTGTTAAATGAACTTGCTTAGACTTTTCATCAATAGTGTAATCGCCGTCGCCTTCAACACCTTCTTCGTCTTCTTTTTCTTGAAGTTCAAGTAAAGGAACGATGGTGTTTATTTCAGTGTATAGCTCAGAGCTGTCCTCAGCTGGGCCTGAAATAATAAGCGGAGTACGCGCTTCATCAATTAAGATTGAATCCACTTCATCGACTACGGCATAAAATAATGGACGCTGAACACGTTCATCAATGCTAAAAGCCATATTATCGCGAAGGTAGTCAAAACCAAATTCGTTATTTGTACCGTACGTAATGTCAGCAGTATAAGCTAGCTTCTTCTGCTGTGGCATCATACCCGGTACGTTACAGCCTACAGTAAGGCCTAAAAATTCAAATAACGCACGGTTGGTTTCAGCATCACGTTTAGCAAGGTAGTCATTCACAGTAATTACGTGAACACCTTTGCCTGTTAAGCCGTTTAAATAAGCTGGTAGGGTAGCTGTTAGTGTTTTACCTTCACCGGTACGCATTTCTGCAATGCGACCTTGATGTAAAACCATACCACCTAATAACTGCACGTCGAAATGACGCATGCCATTTACACGCTTTGACGCTTCACGTACCACAGCAAAAGCTTCAGGTAGGATATCGTCAAGGCCTTGTCCGTTATCGTAACGTTCTCTAAACTCAGCTGTTTTAGCTCTTAAATCTTCATCAGAAAGCGCTTCAAGTTGCGTTTCTAGCGCATTGATTAGCGCGACCGTCTTTCTTAAGTTTTTAATAGTGCGGTCATTGCGACTACCAAAAAGCTTGGTAAATAAATTAGATATCATGATAAAACCGTTACAATGTATTCTTTGTCAGCCGAGTATCGGCTAACCCATTTTTAACAATTGGTAATTAATATGTGCTTTTAAATAACACTTAGAACATATTAATTAGCAATATTGTATTAAACCGCTCAAAAAGCACTGTTTATTACGTGCGCTACTATACCAGACTCTGCCAAACAACAAACTATCTCAATAAAAAGATCTGTGTATAAAATCGAAAAATTTGATCTGGTTCGTAAAAATAACTTTGTATTACTCAATTACAGTAAAAATAGTAGCGAACTGTAAAGATATGGTGCTAAATAAATTAAAAACAAGGGTTATAGCTGCGCTTAAGTTTGACGCTTAAACACAGCTATTAAATGAGTGTTTTATAATTTAAATTGGTTAACCGTTTTGTTAAGTGCTGCAGCTAAATCACTTAAGTCACGAGCTTCGTCAGCGAGGGTGTGCGCATGGTCAGCTGTACTGTTCACTAAGTTATTAATTGCCGAAAGGCTCGTATTAATATCTTCAGCTACGACTGTTTGCTCCTCAGTTGACGTGGCTATTTGATGACTTTGGTCTTGTACTTTAGTGACCGACTGCGCAATATTGTGAAGTGAGCTAAGTACTTCTTTAGTTTGCAGTACTGAGCCCTCGGTTTGATCTTGTCCTTGTTGCATCATCACTGAGGCCTGTTGAGCTATTTGCTGCAAGCGCGAAATCATATTACGAATATCGTCAGTTGATTCTTGTGTGCGACTTGCTAGTGAGCGTACTTCATCAGCAACAACGGCAAAGCCTCGACCGTGTTCACCGGCACGAGCTGCCTCTATAGCTGCATTAAGTGCAAGTAAGTTGGTTTGATCGGCAATTGAATTGATTACATCGACTAGCGCACCAATGTTATTACTTTCTTGCTCAAGGCCTGCAACCACTTTAGATGCTTCGCCAATATGCAACGCCAGTTCAGTCATTACTTTTTGCGCCTGTGTAGAACGGCTTGCACCTTCAGCTGTAATTGCCTGAACTTCTTCAGCTGCGTTATTTGTATGTTGTGCATTACATGATATTTCAAGCACAGTAGTCGCCATTTCAGTTACCGCAGCGCTGACGCTATCAACTTGCTGCTTCTCTTGCTGAATTTCAGAATTAGTTTGCTCAGAAACATGTCTTAGCTGAGCTGCTGCATTACTTAGCTGTTCTGCTTGCGCTGCGGTTTCTAGCATCATGGCGCGTAACTTATCAATAAAAGTGTTCATATGATTGGCCAGCTGTCCCACTTCATCTTGACTATTAATATCAATTTTTTGAGTAAGGTCGCCTTCACCCGATGCTATATCACGCATAATATGCGTAAGTGTTGTGATGGGTTTTGAAATCATATGGGTAGCCCATAAAATCATGGCTAATATAATAATTAAGATAATAACTACTGCAGTTGTTGTTGCGGTTACTGCGGCATTTACGGGCTCTTCAATCATGCTAGTAGGAATAAGTAGACCTACATACCAATCTATATGAGGCTGCTCTAGCTGCAGACGATGGTAAACCACATAAAACTGCTCACCTTTAAAAGTAACCATTTGGCTGCCTTTAAGGTTATTTCGCATTTGTGTATTTAATTCTTTAAAGCCTGCTGTATCTGTAAATTGTTGCTCAAGCGCATCGAGTCCTTCTTTACCGTTTGCACCTTCATCTGTAATTGAAAGTTTGTGTCCAGTGGCTTTTGAAAAGTGAACTACTTTTTGATTTCCATCGAGTAAAAATCCATACCCTTGGCCGTTAAAGCGAATATTTTCGACCATGTCGTTAATTTTGTTTAGTTGTAAATCAACACCGCCCATACCAATGAGTTTACGCTGTGCGTTATAAACAGGTTGTTGTACTACTGCAGATGCTACGCCTGTGGTTAAATCAACAGAGATTGGACCTACGTAAAGTTTGTTAACTTGAATGGCTTCTTGCCACCAACCACGCTTGTAGGCGTAATAAGGCTGGCCGTTGTAGTGACTTGTACGTTCATTTTCTTTAAAGTATTCACCGGTGGTTGCTGAGGCAAAAAAGGCCGATAAGATGTTTTCGTCGTTTGAGCTTAAACGCACAAAGTCTTGGTTTACTTCGTTGTAACCTGACGCGCTTTCGAGTGCTTGATCGCGAGTATCCCAATTTTCAAAAAAATTGATCAAATGTGGGTTATTAACAAAGGTTGATACCATTTTACCGTACATCGCAAAGTAACTTTGCATTGAAAGTTGCTCGGTCTGTAGATAACTTTGTGCTTCGTTTTCTATGTTTTCTCTAGAGAGATTAGCAATGTGTTTAACAAAAAATGTTGAGGCGATAATTAGTAAAACGGTAATTGTTCCACCAATCAATAATAATATTTTCTTCCGTAATGATAAATTATTTAGCATGAGTGCGCATATTTTTATTATTTATGAAATTATATCTAATCATATCTTACTTAAAATCTCTATAAAGTTAGATAGAAAGAACTAATTATGCGTTTAAAATAAAGGCTTATACAAAAATGACAAATAAAAGTAATAAATTAGTAGTATTAGGTGCAGGTTGGTTAGGGCATGCTTTATGCGTAAGTGCGCAAAAAACTGATTGGCAAGTACAAGGAACGCATAGAACAGATATACACGAGTTTGATTTTGAGCGTCAGTTTACACTTGAAGATGGGCAATTAAGACATCAAGTTGATTTACAAAATGCTTATTGGGTATGTGCTATTCCACCACGTAGCAGGCACAGTGAAAGTAATTATCCTGAAACACTCACCGCAGCGCTTAAGCTCTCAAAGGAGTTAAACGCAAAGGGCTTTTTATTATGCTCGTCAACCGGGGTATACGATCAAGAGCCTGGTGTATATAGCGAAAGTTGCGATATTTCATGCACAAACGAGCGCCAAATAAAGCTCTATGAGGCAGAAGAGCAAGTACTTGAGCAAGACGGGAAAGTGCTGCGTTTAGCTGGATTACTAGGGCCTAATAGAGAACCGGGTCGTTTTGTGGCAGGTAAAGAGCTCAATACATCAAGTGAGCAAGTAGTAAATATGGTGCATCAACAAGATGTAATTAATGCTATTTTTGCGGTGATAGAGCACTGGCAAGTAGGGCAAAATATTTATAATGTTGTTAATCCTGCGCACCCAACAAAAGCTGAATACTACGCAGTGAAGTGTGCAGAACATGGTGGCGAGTTACCACGCTTTACCAGTGATGATAAAGCTGAGCGCAAAGTTATTGGCTCAGCTATTGAAGCGCTAGGCTTTACTTACCAATATGGTATTTAATATGCTGAAGGCAGGGGACTGCTCTCTATGAAGTCGCATAGCTTACCTTTACTTAGTAATGTATTAGCAGCTTCGATATCTGGAGCAAAGTAGCGGTCTTTATCATAATAACTTACATGCTCGCGTAACAACGCTTTAGCGCTTTGCACTTTATGTGATGGTTCAAGCGGCTTTCTAAATTCTAGCCCTTGAACCGATGCTAACCATTCTATTGCCAAAACACCTTGGGTATTATTGGCCATTTCATCTAAGCGCCTTGCTGCAAAGGTTGCCATAGAAACATGATCTTCTTGATTTGCAGATGTAGGCAAGCTATCGACCGAAGCCGGATGTGCTAATGATTTGTTTTCTGACGCAAGCGCTGCTGCGGTAACTTGGGCAATCATAAATCCTGAATTTACACCGCCGTTTTCAACTAAAAATGGCGGTAATTTGGATAGGTTTGAATCGATAAGTAATGCAATTCGCCTTTCTGCTAATGCACCAATTTCGGCAATTGCGATAGCTAAGTTATCGGCGGCCATTGCAACTGGCTCTGCATGAAAGTTACCTCCCGATATTATGTCGCCTACATCGGCAAAAACTAGCGGATTATCGGTTACACCGTTTGACTCGCATAACAATACTTCTGCGGCTTGGCGTATCTGAGTTAGGCAAGCACCTAGCACTTGAGGTTGGCAGCGAAGGCAGTATGGATCTTGTACTTTTTCACAATTTACGTGGGAATCACTAATTTGAGAGTGCGTATCGAGTAGCTCTCTAAATACTTGAGCGGTGTCTATTTGTCCGCGCTGACCACGAATATCATGAATACGTGCATCAAATGGCGCGCGACTACCCATTGCAGCTTCTATGCTTATCGAGCCGATAACACAGCTTTGTGCATATAAGTTCTCGCTTCTAAATAGGCCTTGTAGTGCAAACGCAGTCGATGCTTGTGTGCCATTTAATAATGCTAGGCCTTCTTTAGCGGCAAGGGTAAGAGGTTCAAGCCCCGCTATTTTTAACCCTTGTGCTGCACTAATTATTTTTCCTTTATGTCGCATTTGACCTTCAGCTAATAAAGGTAGGCACATATGCGCAAGAGGGGCTAAATCCCCCGATGCCCCCACAGAGCCCTTTTTAGGCACGCACGGATATACTTCGCTACTAAGCAGCTGCATAAAAAATTGGATTACTTGCAGGCGAATACCCGAGTAGCCGCGCGAAAGTGAGTTTACTTTTAAGGTGATCATTAACCTTACTGTGCTGTCATCCATGTATTCGCCAATGCCGGCAGCGTGTGAAAGCACAATGGAGCGCTGTAATAATTCAAGTTCGTCGTCGGCTATTTTGGTATTAGCTAATAACCCAAACCCGGTGTTAATCCCGTATACAGTGCGGTGCTCATTAATAACGTTTTGAACGGTTTGCGCGCTTGCTGCTATTTGCGATTCAGCATGCTTTGCAAGGTTTAACTTTACCGGTGAATTATTAATTTTTCTCAGTGTGTTTAAATTAAGTGAGCCTGGTGTGAGAGTAAGTTCGAACATGATCATTCCTCGTTTAGCATAGGTAGGTCTAAATTTTGTTCTTTAGCGCAGTTCTTTGCTATGTCGTATCCAGCATCAGCATGGCGCATTACACCCGTTGCAGGGTCGTTCCAAAGTACGCGAGCAATACGCTCTTTAGCTTCATTTGTACCATCGGCAACAATAACCACACCTGAGTGTTGGCTAAAGCCCATACCTACACCGCCACCATGATGAAGAGACACCCAAGTAGCACCACTTGCCGTGTTAAGGAGTGCATTGAGTAATGGCCAGTCCGATACCGCATCTGAGCCATCTTTCATACTTTCTGTTTCGCGGTTAGGGCTGGCAACTGAGCCCGAGTCGAGGTGGTCACGACCAATAACGATAGGGGCTTTAAGTTCGCCATTTTTAACCATTTCGTTAAAGGCCAATGCAAGGCGTGCTCTATCTTTTAAACCTACCCAACAAATACGTGCAGGTAGCCCTTGAAATTGAATACGTTCACGCGCCATATCAAGCCAATTATGTAAATGTGCATCATCAGGAATAAGCTCTTTTACTTTTGCATCGGTTTTATAAATATCTTCAGGATCGCCCGATAATGCTACCCATCTAAATGGGCCAATACCTTCACAAAATAAAGGGCGAATATAGGCGGGTACAAACCCAGGAAAATCAAACGCGTTGGTAACACCTTCATCAAACGCCATTTGACGAATATTATTTCCGTAATCAGTAGTGGCGGCACCCGCTTTTTGCAGCGCCAGCATGGCTCTAACTTGGACTGCCATTGATTGTTTAGCCGCTTTTACTACCGCTTTTGGATCTTGCTCACGCATTTTTGCAGCGTGCTCCATTGTCCAGTTTTGTGGTAAGTAACCATTTAATGGATCGTGAGCTGATGTTTGATCTGTGACTACATCAGGTGTAATACCTGTTTTAACCAGTGTACTAAATACATCGGCAGCGTTACCAAGTAAGCCAACTGATAGGGCTTCACCTTTTATGCACGCGTCGGTTATTAATTGCAGTGCGTGTTCAAGGTTCGTTGCTTTTACATCAACGTAGCCTGTTTTTATACGAAAATCGATACGGCTTTCATCACATTCAACAACTAGCGCACTAAACCCTGCCATTGTAGCGGCAAGTGGTTGCGCACCGCCCATACCTCCAAGGCCACCCGTTAATACCCACTTGCCTTTAGCACTGCCTGAAAAATGTTGCTTTGCCATGGCTATAAAGGTCTCGTAAGTACCTTGTACAATGCCTTGCGAGCCAATATAAATCCAAGAACCCGCTGTCATTTGTCCGTACATCATCAAGCCTTTTTTATCGAGCTCGTTAAAGTGCTCCCAATTTGCCCAGTGTGGAACAAGGTTTGAGTTGGCAATAAGTACACGAGGGGCATTACTGTGGGTTTTAAATACACCAACGGGTTTTCCTGATTGTACAAGCAGAGTTTCGTCGCTTTCGAGTCTATCGAGGGTTTCTATAATTTTGTCATAACTTGGCCAATCACGAGCTGCTCGGCCAATACCACCATATACAACAAGTGCATGAGGATGTTCTGCAACTTCAGGGTCTAAATTATTCATTAGCATGCGCTTAGCAGCTTCAGTTTGCCAGCTTTTAGCACTTATTTTATCGCCATGAGGTGCACGTATTACGCGACTTGTGTCGAGTCGGTTGTTCATGTTTTGCTCCTGTTGTATATACAAGGTGATTTGTTATAAAAAAAGCGCAGTAAGCGCTATTGTTTGTTATTTTTTAAATGTTAAGTGACCACCTAAGCGATATTTACTGCCTGGTGATACAAGGCGCGCAAAGCTTACAATGCCGTTAATAGACCATGTGCGTCGAATAACTTGTAAGCACGGCTCTTCGTTGTATAAGTTTAACCATTGGCACATTTCGCTGTTTGGCATAATAGCCTCTACGGTATGCCTCGCTTGGGTAAGTGGTGCAACACTAGATAGATATTCATGAGGTGTAAGCGTGCTAAAGTCTTGTTGTAAGTAACCAGCCGCAAGTGCAGGGTTTACAAAACGCTCTTCTAGCTGCAAGGGGCTGTCGTTTTCGTTATGCACGAGTACACTTCGATATACAACACTGTCAATCTCAACACCAAGCGCAATGGCAATAGGTGCGACTGCATTTATTGATTCAAGTATGAGTACACTACAGGTGTAGTTGCCGTTACGCTCTTTTACTTCATCAGCAATGTTTTTTATTTCGAGTAACGATGACTGCGATTTAAATGTGGCTACAAATGTACCAAGCCCTTGGCTGCGGGTTAAAATACCTGCCTCGGTTAATTCGCTTAGTGCTCGGCGGGCTGTCATTCTGCTGACACTAAATTGACTACTTAGTTCGTTTTCAGAGGGAACACGTTGGTTTTCTTGCCACGTACCGCTGCGAATTTTATCAACAATGAATTGTTTTATTTGCGCAAATTTAGGTGTCGTCATTAAATTTATGGTTACATTAAAAATAAACTATATAAATAAGATGACACAATTACCTTGTATATACAAGGTGGGTTGTTAGACTATATTTTCATCACTCTGGGCGTAAAAAGGGCTGTAAAATGCAAAGCACAACAAAAAATTATGAGTTAGAAGAAATCGACTTACTTTTAACTGATGCCAATATTGCCACTATGGATAGCAATATAAATGCCCCTTATGGCGCAATCGAAAATGCTGCTATAGCTATTAAAAATGGTGAAATTGCGTGGATTGGAGAGCAATCAACGTTGCCCAGTTTTGATGTGTTTGCAACGCCGACATTGAGTATAAAAGGGCAGTGGTTAACGCCGGGCTTAATAGATTGTCATACACATTTAGTGTTTGCAGGTTCAAGATCGCAAGAGTTTGAGCAGCGCTTGCAGGGTGTAAGTTATGAGCAAATCGCAGCACAAGGCGGTGGCATAGCAAGTACGGTTAAAGCCACAAGAGCAGCCGACCGTGAGCAATTGTTTGTTGATGCAAAAGATCGCTTAAATACGTTATTAAAAGAAGGTGTAACCACCGTTGAAATAAAGTCTGGTTATGGGCTAGATACTGAAAACGAGATAAAAATATTAGAAGTCGCTCGTTTATTAGGTGAACATCACCCTATTGATATTAAAACTACTTTTTTAGGGGCGCATGCTTTACCGCCTGAATACAAAGGCCGTGCTGATGAATATATTGATTTGGTATGTACTGACATGCTTGATCAGGTAGTGGCTAATAATCTTGCTGATGCAGTCGATGTATTTTGTGAAAATGTAGGCTTTAGTTATTCGCAAACCAAACGTGTTTTCCAGGCGGCTAAAAAGCATAACCTCCCAGTAAAATGTCATGCTGAGCAGTTATCTAATCAACATGGTGCTGAGCTGGTGGCGCAGTTCAATGGCCTTTCGGCAGATCATATTGAGCATCTCGATGAAGAGGGTGTAAAAGCCATGGCAAACGCTGGGACGGTCGCGGTGTTACTGCCCGGTGCATTTTATTTTTTAAGAGAAACTAAATTCCCACCTATTGAGTTACTTAATCAATATAAAGTACCTATAGCTATTGCGAGTGATTTTAATCCTGGCACTTCACCGCTGTGCTCAGTGCACTTGATGATGAACATGGCATGCACATTGTTTAGATTAACACCCGAGCAAGCATTGGCAGGTGTTACTCGCAATGCTGCTAAAGCACTAGGGTTAGACGACCGTGGTATTTTAAAGGTTGGTGCAAGAGCTGATATTGCGCATTGGCAAATAAGTCATCCATCACAATTAAGTTACCAATTTGGCGTAAATAAACTGTTAAATTTATGGATTTTGGGTAGAATTAACTAGTTTGTATTATTTTTGCCCACATATAATTTGGTTTAAACTTTTTTAGCGAATACGGATGCCGTTAATTTGAACATACTAACCGACAGTAACTTCCCAATATTTTTTAGTGGTGCACTATTGATGGCGATGATTGCCACTTTATTTGCCGTTAAAAATGCCAGTATTAAATTTAGCTATTTATGCACAGCAGCTGTTGGTTTGGCTATTTTGAGTACGGGCGCAGCTTGGCTTGCCATTTTACTTGCCTTTGGATTTTGTTTTCATTTATGGCAAGCCTTCGAGCGAAATAATTGGAGCATGATTATTACCAGCTCAATGGCTGGTCTTTTATTTGTTGTTCTATTTTCAGCTCATTTATTATTGGAAGTTCCGTTATTTTGGGTTGTGTTAGCAATATTATTATTAGCTATTGTTGGCTTTTTAAATGACGAAAGCGCTGAGATAGAAGTCGTGATAGAGCCTGAACCTACAGGTGATACATTTATAGAAGAGTCTCCGCTTTCGGTTTTTGCAGATAGAAAACAGTTACGCCAAGGTTACTATGCATGGTGCGACAACAAGCAAGTAAGTGCAGCGTTAATCGTTATTCGTCTTGAAGGATTTGAGCAAGTTAACCAGCATATAGGACGTGACTTTGGCGATATACTGTTAGCACAATCGGCTAATCGAATAAAAGAGCTACTTTCAAGTGACGAAATAGTGACTTTAACTGGGCAAGAAAAGCTAGCCCACTTAGGGGGCCTTAACTTTGCATTTATTTGTAGTTTCGCGAATCAAAAACATTTACATGAGTTGGTTATTGAACAAATACTGGGTGCAACGCTTAAGCCATTTAATGTTGCTAACTGCACTGTAGAGGTAAAAGCGAGGGCGAGTTATGTTGATTGTAATGAGCAAGACAATAACTTTGATAATTTAATATCGTACGCATACCTAGCACTCGATAGCCACCCAAATCGCAAGGTTGTGCCTTATCATCAACAAATGATGATTGAACTGCGAGAGCAACAAGCGCGACTAAAAGAATTAGCAAATATTGATTTTTCGAGCGAATTAGAACTCTATTTTCAACCTATAATTTGTAACGAAAACGGTCAAATTGAGTTTTTAGAATTACTACTGCGTTGGCAGCACCCTAAGCAAGGAATTTTATCTGCTAATCGTTTTATTGACGACATAAGAATAGCAGGGCTTGGTTACCCGCTTGCTAAATTTGTAATGGAGCGAGCCGCTGAGCTTGCAATGGCGCTTAGAGTAGAAGGTATTTCTATACCGCTTAGCATTAACGTATTTGGCCCTGAAATGCTAAATGAAGAGTTTGTTGAATTTGTTGATGTTGTTATAAATGAGCATCACTTAGAGGCGGGAGACTTGATTGTTGAATGCCCTTTACATATTTTTGCTGGTTTAGATGACAAAGGCCGAGGCATGATCGCAAGGCTTAATAACATAGGCTTAAAAGTATGTGTGGATGGACTTGGTGATAACCCGGTACTACTTTCTAAGTTACCAAGTTTAGCGGTTGAGTATATTAAGGTTTCACCTTCACTTACCGCTGACTTTAGTAATCAAAACAATATACGCAGTTTAGTTGGTGGAATGGTTGATATGCATAGCCAACAAAAAACAAAAGTGATTTTTGAAGGAGTTGAAACACTTGAGCAACTTAAGTTTGTAAAAAGCTTAAAAGGTTATGCTGCCCAAGGTTATTACTTTGGTCACCCGCTAAGTAGTATCGGTTTAATGAGCTGGCTAAAAGAGTGGCGATCGGTTCAACAACGTTAAGTGTTTTCTTTGCCTTGTAGGTAGCTATTTACAAGTGCACTAATCACTTGCCCTACATGGGCAGCACCGGCATCTAACCCGTTAGGGTGCTGGCTAGGCGCTGCTTCACATAAGTGTAAGTACTTAGAGTGCCGGTGGCTTGCAGCTAAATGCACAAAGTGCTCAGTGTCACTCACACTAAATCCGCAGTATGTATATGCACTAACTGGCATATAAGTAATACTATCTAAATCAACTTCAACACCCAGTGGTAAATCATTAAAATTACTTAGTGCATTTTCAATTGCCTGCGTTAGTGTAATTTTTCGCTTAACTTGTATAGATTGATAGCTATCAAACTTAAAGTTAGCTTCACTCATTGCATCTATAATTGCTTGATTATTTTTTAATTCATGTAAGCCAATAACATGGTAATTACTTAGATGTTGCTCGTTATACGCGTAGCGAAAACCATTACCACTATGGCGACCTTCACATTCTCTAAAATCGGCATGAGGGTCAAAATTGATAGCATTAACAGGCGTGTTTTTTGACTTACTTAGCGCGCGAATAATACCTAAGCAATTATTGTGACCTCCGCCAATGACGATTGGCTCAAGCCCTGCTTTAAAAATAAGGCTTAATACTGACTCTACGCGTTCATCAAGTTGTTGGCATAAATCTCGTAATTGAGTTAACTGCTGGGCTTGCTGATTATTAAGTTGGTTGCTTTGCGCCATTAAATCATCAGTATTTACTTCACCCAATAAAAGTACTTTTTGAGTGGCAATAAATTGATTATGAGGTTGGTTTAAAAAACGTTTTAAAAAAGCAGACCATGCTTCGTTTGCACCGCCATTTCCTAAATTTGCTTTTGGGCCAATATCTTCGCAAATACCAAGAAGTACGTAGCGAATGCCAAATTGAGCTGCGTCAATAAGTGCTTGTTGCAGGTTTACTTGAGTGTCTAGCAAGGCCATTGATTGCCATGCTTTTTTTTCATTTACGCGGCTAGAGCAAAGTGCTCTAACCGCGCTTTCATCATATACTTTTAAATGGGAGGTCACGTTATACTTCTACAACTTCCAATTCTAATTCTTCTGCAGATAAAACAATGCCAGTACTATCAGCATAAATAAAGTCATCATCAAAAAATGATACACCGGCAAAGTTAACGCCTATAGCATCCTCGCCAGCACCTTCACTGTCAGCTGCAACAGGGATAGAAGCAATTGCTTGAATGCCTAAATCAAGTTCTTCAAGCTCATCAACGTGGCGTACTGCGCCGTAAACAACAATACCATTCCAGTTATTTTCAAGTGCAAGTTCGGCCAATTCAATATCAATAAGTGCACGGCGAGTTGAGCCACCACCGTCAATAAGAAGCACTAAGTCTGTACCGTCTTGAGAAAGTAATTCGCGGATCAGTTCATTATTTTCAAAACATTTAACCGTTTTAATGCGGCCACCAAAGCTGTGTCGACCACCAAAGTTGATGAACATTGGCTCTAGCACGTCAACCACATCAGCAAAGTGGTCACATAAATCAGAAGTGCTGTAATCCATTATTTTATCCTCAAAAGGTACATTAATTTATACCTCAGTATACCCTCCTTATAAGCAATAACAACGACTTAATCGCAGTAAATTTAGACAAAACAAGCGCTAAATCATTAATCGCAATAATAGTGTCTTAAAAGCGTCACTCAATTGTTATTTACAACACATAAGCTAAATCGGTGTTCATATATTATGCAATGAGGGGGAAGTGATGGATAACAATAATATGTTTAAAAGGGCAGCTCTGCTAGATGAGCAATTATTTTTAACTCTGTTTAATTGCAACTCACCGAAGTGGTTTAAAACAATGGCGTTTGGCTTATCTAAAAGCGGTGATGGTGGGCTTTACATACTTGTGTGTTTAGCGGTGTGGTGGCTTAGTAATAATGAGCAGCAACAATTATTACCTGTAACGATATTAGTTGGTTTTGCTATAGAAAGGCCCATTTATTTACTGGCCAAAAATAGATTTGCCCGCATCCGTCCATGCGACTGCTTAGTAACAAATGCTTACATAGTACCCAATGATAAATTTAGTTTGCCCTCGGGTCACAGCGCTGCAGCGTTCTTAGTTGCGATTATACTAAGTCACTTTTTCCCTGAATATATATGGCTACTACTTAGTTGGGCTGCTGGTGTGGCTATTTCTCGTGTTGTATTAGGCGTACATTTTCCTGCTGATATTATTATAGGTGCGATTATTGGCAGTGTTTGTGGCTTATTCGCATTAGCGCTCGTGGTACCTGTATGAAAATATTGTATGGAGTGCAGGGTACCGGTAATGGTCATATAACGCGGGCTAGGGTTATGGCAAGTTGCTTTAATAAACTTGGTATTGATGTTGATTATGTGTTTTCAGGGCGAGCAAATAAAGATTACTTTGATATGCACGAATTCTCAGATTATAAAGTGTATCGGGGCTTATCGTTTAGTACTGAAAATGGGCAAGTGAAAAATTTAAAAACACTTAAAAATATGCGAGTTTGTAAGCTGGTGAGTGATATAAAATCGCTTGATATAAAACAGTACGATTTTGTACTTAACGACTTTGAGCCAGTCACAGCATGGGCTGCAAAACGGGCCGATATACCCGTTATCGGTATTAGTCACCAAGCCGCATTTTTGTCAGAAAACGTACCTATATTTGGTCGTGGTGTACTTAGAAAATCACTCATCAAGCATTATGCACCAGCATCTACCTACTTAGGCGTACACTGGAAGCCATTTGCAAATAATATAATCCCGCCTTTTATTGCTCATCATAATCATGAGAATCCTGTCGCGGTACTAAATAAGGTATTGGTATATTTACCGTTTGAAAACTTAGATAGCATTGTTGATTATTTAAAAGACTTTCCCGAAAAAGAATTTTATTGTTATCACCCAAATGCCTGCAATCAGTCTTTTGGACATATACATTTGCGACCACCCTCACGTTCTGGCTTTTTAAATGACTTAGCAAACACGAGTGGCGTTATTGGTAATGCGGGGTTTGAGCTTGCCAGTGAAGCGCTTAAGTTAGGTAAGAAGTTACTATTAAAGCCTTTAGATGGGCAGTTTGAGCAAACCGCAAATGCACAAACTTTGTTTGCCATGGGCATGGCGCATGTTATGAACTATTTAAACCCGCAAGCCCTTGATGACTGGAATAGCGCCCCGCAAAATAAGCAAATAAATTACCCTAGCGATCCCGCGCCCTTAATTGATTGGTTGGTTAAACAACAGTGGAATAACATACAATCGTTACACAAAGGTTTGTGGGATAGTGTCGCTTTATAGCCATCATAATTAAGTAGCTTAGAATAACCAATAATAAAAAGTTAAATTAATGAGTCGCTTCTGAGCTATCAGCTATAATACAAATGCATATTTAAAAAAGGCGTTAGCGATGAATTTTTTACAAAACTTAACAATCAAACGACGTTTACAGTTAAACGCAGTCGTTGTTGGTTTAGCAATGGTGGTCCTTTTATGCGTAATAATTTATGAAGCGAGAACAACGTTAAGCTTAAATAAAACAATTCAGCTTGCTGAAGAGCTTAATATCCATGAATTAGAACTGCGTAAACATGAAAAAAACTTTCTTTTTTATAAACAAGAAGAAGCATTAGACTTATTTGAACAAGATTATAACCAGCTTAAAAGTAAAATTGCTAAGTTGAATGTAATTATGCAAGAGCAGGGTATCGAAACCCAAAAAATAAGTAATCTCGATAATTTGGTAAGTGCTTATAACAATGACTTTATAAGTGTTGTTGTGCTACAAAAACGCATAGGATTACACCCAAAAGATGGGCTGTATGGCGAACTAAGAAGTGCAGTACACGAGGTCGAAAGCTTGCTCAAAGAGCAAGATAATTACAAACTCTTATCTTCTATATTACAATTAAGACGGGCTGAAAAAGATTTTATGCTACGTTTTGATCTTAAGTATTTAACTCGATTTGATGAAGGGGTTGATACTTTAAAGCAGCAAATCGCTCAGGCTCAATTTGATACAGGGTACACAGCTCAATTAAATGGCTTTTTAAATTCCTACCAAACGCAATTTCAAGCATTGGTCCAGGCACAGGTTGAATTGGGCTTAGATTTAAATTCAGGTGCACTTGGAAAAATGCGTAAAAGTGTTGAACAAAGTGATGCAATCGTTGCGCAGATACTATTAAGCACTAAGCAACAGGTAGATAAAAGCGTTGAACAGGCACAATTTTTAGCCATTCTTATTTTTGTGATTGCTGGCATTATTGTTTTAATGTTGGTTTATTTCACGAGCCGCTCGATTATTGTGCCTATAGAGCGGGTTTATCACACCATTAACGATATTCGTCGTAATAATGATTTAAGCGTGATGATAGAGCAAACAGGTAAAGACGAAATTACCACCATGACGGTCGACTTTAATAGTTTAATAGGCGATTTTAAAAACTTAATTAACGAAGTTAATGGTGCTTTAAATACGCTTAACATAGCAACAGAGCATTTATCAGAAAGTACCGCAGCAACAAGCTCCGGTATGCAAGAGCAATTACATGAAGCCGACATGGTTGCAACTGCAGCCACCGAAATGCAGGCGACGATTCAGGATATTTCACATAATACTGAAGCGGCTGCTAAAAAAGCAGAGTCAACAAACTTAAGTGCTCAACAAGGGCGCAGTGAAGTTGACTCTACCGTTAAGCACATTAGAGCCCTATCTGATTCGTTAGGGAATGCATCAAATGTAGTATCGCAACTTGAAAAAGATGGCGAAACAATTGGTTCAGTGCTTGATGTAATTCGGGGGATTGCAGATCAAACAAATTTACTCGCACTTAATGCGGCAATAGAAGCGGCACGTGCTGGTGAGTATGGTCGTGGTTTTGCTGTTGTTGCAGATGAGGTTCGTTCATTAGCGAAGCGTACTCAAGAGTCCACGAGTGAGATTGAAGGTATTATAAGTACCTTACAGCAGCGTACTCAAGAAGTGGTGAGTATTATGCATAAATGTCGCTCTCAAGGCGATGAAAGTGCCTCACAAGCAATTAAAGCAGGTGAGTTATTAGGCGCAATTACTGAAGATGTACAAACAATAATGGAAATGAGCTCTCAAATAGCGGTTGCTATTGACGAGCAAAGCCAAGTGGCATCAGAGGTTAATAAAAATGTTGTAAGAATTCGCGACATTGCGCAAGATGCAACTGAACATGCTGCTAAAAACGCCCAAACTAGCGAAGAAGTATCTGAGCAAGCTAGAGTGTTATTTAGCGCTATTGATAAGTTTAAAGTGTAACTAACCTGAACTCTGGATAGTAAATATTTTAACCAGGGTTTAGGTTAACTAATCTAAAAATACCCACCTAAAGTTACCAATAAGGTTTAAGGAATAAACTTTATTGGTACACTGTTTTTGTTTTGTTCGTGATCGGCTACGCGTGCCGAATATTCATCGCTCAACGTTTGTTGCTGCGCTTGTAGTTTTTCAAAGTAACTCCAACTGAACAGTCCGCTATTGTGACCATCATCGAAATCTAAACGCAGTGCATAATGCCCAACAGGTACTATGTTTTTTATACCTACAGATTGTTTATTAAGTACTAGCTTCATTGGACCAGAGCCATGGCCTTGCACTTCAGCAGAGGGAGAGTGAACGCGTAAAAATTCACAGCTAAAGATTGCTTGGCTATCGTCGTCAAAATAAACATCTAAATTTTTACTCACGCTGTGGTAATGCACTTTTGTAACGTGTTTCATTTTATATATCCCATTAAAAAGCCCCCAATCTGGAGGCTTTTAGTATAACGTTTATATTCGTTTTATAGAATGAAGCGGCTTAAGTCTTCATCTTCAACAAGTGCACCTAGATGTTTTTCAACGTAAGCGGCGTCAATAACAAGTGATGAACCTGCTTTTTCAGAAGCATCGTATGAAATTTCTTCCATCAATCTTTCCATCACAGTATGCAAGCGACGAGCACCGATGTTTTCGGTTTTTTCGTTAACTTGCCACGCAGCCTTAGCAATACGCTCAATAGCATCATCACTAAACTCAATCGTTACTTGCTCAGTTTTAAGGAGCTCTCGTTGTTGCTCAGTAAGCGATGCATGCGGCTCTGTCAGGATACGTTTAAAGTCATCTGCAGTTAGTGGCTCAAGTTCTACTCGAATCGGTAAGCGACCTTGTAGCTCAGGTATCATGTCTGATGGTTTAGACATTTGGAACGCACCTGAGGCAATAAACAACATATGGTCAGTTTTAACCATACCGTGTTTAGTGTTTACTGTTGAGCCTTCAATTAGCGGTAGTAAGTCGCGCTGAACACCTTCTCGGCTCACATCAGGGCCTGAAGAATCACCACGTTTACAAATTTTGTCTATTTCATCAATAAACACAATACCGTTTTGCTCTACTGCAAAAATAGCTTGTTCTTTTAGCTCTTCAGGGTTTACTAATTTAGCGGCTTCTTCTTCCGTTAATAGTTTGAAGGCTTCTTTAATTTTTAACTTACGTTTAGTGCGTTTATCGCCGCCCATGTTTTGAAACATGCTTTGTAACTGGTTGGTCATATCTTCCATACCAGGAGGCGCCATAATTTCTACGTTTGATTGAGCTTGCGCTAATTCAATCTCGATTTCTTTATCATCTAATTGACCTTCACGTAATTTTTTACGAAATGTTTGGCGAGTAGATGAAGTATCGTCGCGTTGGCTTTCGCCATATTGATCTTTAACCGGTGGTAAAAGTGCATCTAAGATTCGCTCTTCTGCTGCTTCTTCGGCGCGATGTTTAAACTTTTTAGTTTGCTGTTCGCGAGTCATTTTAATTGAAACATCAACGAGGTCACGTATGATCGTATCTACTTCTTTACCAACATAACCAACTTCAGTAAATTTAGTCGCTTCTACTTTAATGAATGGTGCGTTAGCAAGTTTTGCTAAACGGCGGGCAATTTCTGTTTTACCTACACCTGTTGGACCAATCATTAATATATTTTTTGGTGTTACTTCACTGCGTAAATCTTCATTTAATTGCATACGGCGCCAGCGATTACGAAGCGCAATAGCGACCGCTTTTTTAGCTTTAGCCTGACCTATAATGTGCTGATCTAGCTCGTGAACAATTTCTCTTGGGGTCATATCAGACATAATAGTTCCTATTATAATTCTTCGATTGTTTGGAAGTTATTAGTAAATACGCAGATGTTGCCTGCAATAGTTAAGCTTTTCTCTACTATTTCACGAGCGCTTAAATCTGTATTTTCTAAAAGGGCGGTTGCAGCTGATTGTGCAAAGTTACCACCACTACCAATTGCAATTAAATCGTTTTCTGGCTGAACTACATCGCCATTACCGGTAATAATTAAAGAGGCTGTTTCGTCTGCTACGGCGAGCAGTGCTTCGAGTTTTCGAAGTGCACGGTCACTTCGCCAATCTTTAGCCATTTCTACTGCGGCTTTAGTTAGGTTACCTTGGTGCATTTCTAATTTGCTTTCAAAACGTTCGAAAAGAGTGAAGGCATCAGCAGTACCGCCGGCAAAACCAGCGATTACTTTGCCATTATAAAGACGTCGAACTTTGCGGGCGTTGCCCTTCATTACGGTGTTACCAAGTGAAACTTGGCCATCGCCGCCAATTACAACTTTGTCGCCGCGGCGAACACTTACGATAGTAGTCATGTTATTCCTCATCATCGAGCTGCAGAGGCAACTCGTAAAAAACGATTATGATGAGGTTATATGGGTGAATGGTTTATTTTCAAGTCCAGCCCCAAATTCCGCAGCCGACTATTTTTACACGTTTAAGTTTGTTTTTATCGCTTTCGGCTTGGCGTTTGGTTTTATAAGGACCTAAACGTACTTTATACCAAGTACCATTGCTGCCTTCAGCCTGTTTTATCTCAGAAATGAGCCCTGCAAATGCGATTTTAGCTTTTAACGATTCAGCTTGTGCATGAGTTCTGAACGAACCGCATTGCATAACATAAGGGCCTTTTTGCTCAAGTTCTTTTACTTCAACTTGAATCTCGTGGTTTCTAATTTCTTTAATAAATTCCGGTGTACGTGGAATAACAACTTCTACTTTTGCGGGTGCAGTTGGGTTAGCTTGTTTTTCGACAAGTTTTGGATCGGCATTACTTTTTATAAACCATAGTGTGTAGGCAAAACCACCTACAAGTAAGATGGCTATAACGGCTAAAAGAATAGGAAATGGTTTTTTAGCGGGTGCGTTTTTTTTACTGTTTCTGCCTGCAGGCTTTTTATTAATATAATCGTGCTGTGCCATGGTGTTATTTTGGCCTTAACCTAAATCATGTCTATAGGGTCTACGTCTAAGCTCCAGCGTACTTTTTGTGCAAGTTTACTGGTACTTAAATAATCAACCATTTGCGCAAGGTACTGATGTAATATGCGACGATCTTGCGCTTGAATATGTAATTGAAAACGATACATACCTGCGACTCTTTCAAGTGGGGCAGGGATCGGACCGAGCAATTGTATACCAGATACCCCATTCACAGGAACCAAATCCGTCAAAAAATCGACGACTAGTTTAATACTATGCCCTTGTGCACGCACAATGGCCATATTTGTAATTGGCGGTAAGTCAGCATCATCGCGCTCACTCAGTGCAAAGCGGGCAAAGTCTTGGTAACCATTATTAACTAAGTCTTGTAAAAGAGGGTGTTCTGGAAAGTGTGTTTGTAATAACACTTGGCCAGGCTCACCTGAACGTCCAGCACGCCCCGCTACTTGGGTGACTAATTGCGCTAAGTGTTCTGTTGCTCTAAAGTCGCATGAGTATAAGCCGCTATCTACATCTAAAATTATAACAAGGCTTACATCTGCAAAGTGATGGCCTTTGGCAAGCATTTGTGTGCCCACTAAAATGCGTGCGCCCCCTAGGTTTATTTCATCAAGTGCTTTTTCAAGGCTACCTTTACGGCGAGTTGAATCGCGGTCTATACGAGTAACAGGTGTATCAGGGAATTCGGTCGATAAAAACTCTTCAATTTGCTCTGTGCCTTTACCGTTAGGAAATATTTGCGTACTTCCACAGTCAGGGCATTGGTGAGGGACAGGGTACTGGTCGCCACAGTGATGACAGATCATTTGCCCAATCGCTTTATGAAATGTAGCGCTGGTACTGCATCGTTTACACTCGCTCAACCAACCGCACTCATGGCAAATAAGGGTGGGTGAGAAACCTCGGCGATTTAAAAATACCATAACCTGTTTACCGCGATTTAAGTGCTGACGCATAGTAGCAAGGCTTGCATGTGCAATACCTGCTTGGTCGGGCTGACCTTTCATATCGAGTAACTTAAACTGGTTGTCAGTCGCTGTTTGCGCGCGCTCGGTTAAACTTAATAGCTGGTATTTGTTATTAATTGCTTTGTGAAGTGTTTCAAGCGCGGGTGTGGCGCTGCCTAATATAAGCGGAATTTTATGCTGAAAAGCTCTGTAAGCGGCTAAATCACGAGCATGGTAACGAAGGGTATCTTGTTGTTTAAATGACGAGTCGTGTTCTTCATCAACAACAATCATACCGAGTTTTAAAAATGGCAGAAAAATACTCGAACGCGTGCCAATAACTATCGCGCAACTGCCTTTTTCGCAAAAACGCCATGTTTGTAAACGTTCGTTGTCGGTAAGTGCTGAGTGCCAAAGCATAATGGGTGTATCAGGAAAGCGGCGGCGAAAACGGTTTACGGTTTGTGGTGTTAGGCCGATTTCGGGCACGAGTACGAGGGCTTGCTCGCCACGTTTGAGTACTTCTTCTAGGCACTGTAAATACACTTCGGTTTTACCGCTGCCCGTTACGCCTTCTAATAAGAAGCTGCTAAAGCCAGTACTTTGATTTATAGCTGTGCAAGCAACCGCTTGTTCTTTATTAAGTACTGGTTTACTACCGACGGTTGGCGCAACACTTTGCCATTGGTTATCGTGCTCAATAGTTTGTGTTATGAGTTCTTTATCTATTAAGCTATCTATTGTTTTTTTACTAAAGCCCAGTGCTTTTAACTCAGTTAATGATGACTTACCTGATTGCGATAACTGCTTTAATAGGTTGAGCTGTGTTTTAGCTTTTAATGACGGTACTTTTGCACCTTTTTCTGTCAGGGCAACCATATTAATACTGGTTTTATCAGGCGATTCACCTTGGCGAAGTGCACCAGGTAGCGCTATATGAATAGTTTCGCCTAATGGATAGCAATAATAGCGGGCAGTAAAGCTAAGGAGTTCTAAATGCTGGGCACTTAAAATAGGGGCGTCGTCTATTACCTCTATAATATTTTTAATTTTATTTAAAGGGACGTCGGTACTGCTTTTAATACTCAAAACAACCGCTACTTTCTTTTGATTACCAAAAGGTACCAAAACCCGCATGCCAGGTAGTAAAGGAGTTGATAAGCCACTGAGCTGTTCTTCTATTTTATAATCAAAGGTGCGTGGAAGCGGGACTTTAATAGCAACTTCAACAAAACTCATAACAACTCAACCCGTAAAATTAATGCTGTAATGTACTAAAAATAACGCTAAAAACCTACTAGCAATAGCGCTTGAGACAGAGATTGTTCACTTTTTTGGCAAAAATATAAATAAATACTTGTGTGGGGGGAGGTTGTTGGATAAAATCCGCCACCAACAAATTTGTTTTAACGACGTATGGTGCCAAACTCCGGGTTTGGAGAGCGATGCGGCCTTAACTAGAGGTTCCTATGAAAGAAGGTATTCACCCTAAGTACGAAGTAATTTCTGCAACATGTTCATGTGGAAATAAATTCGAAACTAGCTCAACTCTTTGTAAAGACATTCACTTAGACGTATGTTCTGCGTGTCACCCGTTTTACACTGGTAAGCAAAAAGTTTTAGACACTGGCGGACGTGTTGATCGCTTCAACAAGCGCTTCGGTGCACTTGCCAGCAAGAAGTAATTATTGCTGTTTAGTTAAAAAAAGCACCTTAGGGTGCTTTTTTTGTGCCTAAAATTTGTTATTTATTATCTTAAACTAACCTACATAAATCTTTGAGCAATTTAACGAATTAAATTGCACTATAACGTCGTTAAAATTTTTTATTTAGAACAATTAGATACAAAAATTTTTGCCTAGTTCTAGCGTAATTTTCTTAACGTTAAATAGACCCCATATATAAGCAGATTGGTATTATTTCGTTGATTTTAACTATCCCCTCCTTTTGCATAACTATTTCCTATTCTTATTCTGAGTATACATAATCCTTTACAGACAAATCGATAGATATTCTCTATATTTTAAATAGTACAATTTTTAACTAGGTTGATAAAAGTAGCTAACGTGGGCTTATCTGTTTTTAAAGTAGGGTAGTAGGCTGTTATTCTAAGTTTATGCTGATACTTTAAGTATACATTTTATAAGATTTTGATAGGCATAAAAGCACCTTAAAACTTACTTTTTAGGTGAATTTTTATTTATTAAATGTTGATATAATCCTGCAAAGTTACTGAAAAACCTCTTAAAATTAAAGGATATAGCATATAACAGGATAGACCTGATATTGCTTGGAATTTAAAAATAATAAGGGTATCGTACCCCAAGACTCCATCTCTCACTTTAACTTAAATTGCAGGATACCATCGCGTTATGTCTGACTTTCGTGAACAAGCACTACATTACCACTCACATCCCGTACCAGGTAAAATTAGCATTGAGCTTACAAAACCAGCTGAAACGGCTCATGATCTTGCACTTGCGTATAGCCCAGGTGTTGCCGAACCTGTACGTGAAATAGCTGCAGATCCTGCAAATGCTTATAAATATACTGGTAAAGGTAACATGGTTGCGGTTATTACTAATGGTACTGCAATTCTAGGCCTTGGTAATTTAGGTCCTTTAGCGTCTAAGCCTGTAATGGAAGGTAAAGCGTTATTGTTTAAACGTTTTGCAGGGCTTGATTCTATCGATATTGAAGTTAAGCACAAAACAACAGAAGACTTTATTAATACGGTTGCCAACATTGCCGACACATTCGGTGGTATTAACCTTGAAGATATTAAAGCACCAGAGTGTTTTGAAATAGAAAAAGCATTAATAGAGCGTTGTAGTATTCCTGTTTTTCATGACGATCAACACGGTACTGCCATTGTAACGGCTGCTGGTATGTTAAATGCGCTAGAAGTACAAGGTAAGTCAATTGAAGATGCAATTATTGTATGTTTAGGTGCAGGCGCTGCCGCTGTTGCGTGTATGGAGCTGTTAATTAAGTGTGGCGCACTGCGTGAACACATTTATATGCTTGACCGCAAAGGTGTTATTCATACCCGCCGCGATGACTTAAATGAATACAAACAGCTTTTTGCTAATAATACCGATAAGCGTACATTGCAAGATGTAATTGCAGATGCAGATGTATTTGTGGGTGTTTCTGGCCCTAACTTATTAGCGGCTGAAGATTTAAAGCTAATGGCTGCAAAACCAGTTGTGTTTGCATGTTCAAATCCAGATCCTGAGATTGATCCTGCACTTGCGCACGGCGCACGCAACGATTTAATCATGGCAACAGGGCGCTCTGATTACCCTAACCAAGTTAATAATGTTTTATGTTTCCCGTTTATTTTCCGTGGTGCGCTTGATGTACGTGCAAGCGCTATTAACGATGAAATGAAAATTGCTGCAGTAGATGCTATTCGAAGTATTGCCAAAGAGCCAGTACCTGCAGAAGTTTTAAAAGCCGCTGGTGTAGATAAACTAGAATTTGGTGCGCAGTATATTATTCCAAAAC
Organism: Pseudoalteromonas sp. NGC95; assembly: GCF_015864705.1. NCBI lineage: Bacteria > Pseudomonadati > Pseudomonadota > Gammaproteobacteria > Alteromonadales > Pseudoalteromonadaceae > Pseudoalteromonas > Pseudoalteromonas sp. NGC95. The sequence continues at coordinate 454,193 of NZ_JADYWR010000001.1, read as the reverse complement.
CAATGGATCCACGTTTACTGCCGCGTATAGCAAGAGCTGTTGCACTTGCTGCTATTGAGTCAGGTGTTGCACAAATTGAGCTACCTGAAAACTATATGCAGTAAATCTATACAGTAGAGCTATACAATAAAATTTAGACATAAAAAAACCTCAGTAATTACTGAGGTTTTTTTTGTCTTTGTAATATTTATTCTTCGTTTAAAACGGGTACTTCTAGACCCATTTCTTGCATTATTTTTTTAACTTCTTCTGGCACTTTTTCGGCGTTATCTTTACGTAAGTCATCGTCATTTGGTAAAGGTTGGCCAGTAAAAGCATGCAAAAATGCCTCACATAGCAATTCACTATTTGTAGCATGGCGAAGGTTATTGATTTGACGACGTGTACGTTCGTCAGTTAATACCTTTAATACATTTAGCGGGATCGAAACGGTGATCTTTTTAACTTGCTCTGATTTTTTACCGTGTTCTGCGTATGGGTGAATATACTCACCATTCCATTTAGCCATAAGATGTATCGTTGCCTCAGATTATTAATTTCTCACACGGTATAAAAAGCGTGTAAATATGCGTGAAATTCTATCGATTTAAAAAAGATAGTCAAATAATAGATACCGATCTATCTTAATAAGCCTATTGTAGGTGTAAAGATAAGCACACTTTTGTGAGCTAAAATGTGTTATTCGCAGAGGCCCCTTCTACTTTTAGCCATCTAGAGCTTTAAAATACTTTGACTTATCAAAACGGATAACTTACTCTTTTAGACGTCTAAACATCCAAATTAATCAGGTGACGAATATGAGCGAAAAAAACAAAGCGACCATTGCTGTACGTAACGGCGTTGATGCTGATAAACATCATGGTGCGGTGGTACCGCCAATTTATTTATCGACTACTTATTCGTTTGCCGACTTTGATACTAAGCGTGAGTATGATTATGGTCGTAGCGGTAATCCTAATCGTGATATTTTAGCTGAGACGCTTGCTAAGCTTGAAGGTGGCGCTCGTGGCATAATTACAGCTACAGGCATGGCTGCCGTGCATTTAGCTACTCAGCTACTTAATAGTGACGATACGTTAGTAATTCCACATGATTGTTATGGTGGCAGCTATCGTTTATTTACATCTTTACAAAAACGCGGACTACTAAAGCTCGAAATATTAGATTTAACAAAAGAAGAAAGTCTTCAACAAATTTTAGTAATTAAACCTAAGCTTATTTGGATAGAAACCCCAAGTAACCCAGTACTTCGTTTAACAGATATTAAAGCGGTTACCGATGTTGCAAAGCAATGCGGTGCATTGGTGGCTGCAGATAACACGTTTTTGTCGCCTGCTTTACAAAATCCTATTAATTTTGGTGTAGATATTGTGGTGCATTCAACCACTAAATACATTAACGGACACTCAGATGTAGTAGGCGGCGCTGTTATTGCCGCAACACAAGAGTTAGGCGATGAGCTTGCTTGGTGGGCTAATAACATTGGTATTACGGGTGCGCCTTTTGATAGCTATTTAACGCTTCGTGGTTTACGTACTTTAAATGTGCGCCTAAGGCAGCATCAAGAAAATGCACTGGCAATAGCTAAGTATCTTGAAAGCTCTGAATATGTAAGCCAAGTTTACTACCCAGGTCTTGAGTCACATCCTCAACATGAGCTAGCTAAAGCACAGCAACTTGGTTTTGGTGGCATGGTTAGTTTTGATATTAAAGGCGATATAAACGACGCTGCGGCATTTTTAACTAGCCTTAAAACGTTTAGTTTAGCTGAGTCACTAGGTGGCGTAGAGAGCTTAATTTGTCACCCTGCAACTATGACGCACGCAGGTATGGAGGCAACAGCACGTTTAGAAGCGGGCGTGGGCGATACGCTTATTCGTATTTCGGTAGGTATTGAAGATATACACGATTTAGTCGCTGATTTTGAGCGAGTGTTTGAACTTGTAAAACCAGGGCAAAATAAAAATGTTGGCCGTGTAGGCAAAGGAGCAGGCACTTCTGGTGGTAACGTTAAATTAAGTGCAGCTCGTCCGGCGCTTTGGTGATTAATATGGTTAATTGTATACATAAATTTGGTGGCTCGAGTTTAAGCTCAAGTGAGCGATACCAAAGCGTAGCAAAAATAATAATTACACATACTCAACCGGGTGATTGTGTGGTGGTATCGGCTGCGGGTAAGACAACCGATACGCTAGTATTACTTTGGCAAAGCTATCAAAAACAAGATACTCAAGCAGTAGCTGATATTTTACTGCAGTTAAATAACCATCAAAGTGATTTAATAGAGCTGCTATTAGAAGCCGATTTAAAACGAAGTGCACTTAAAACACTAAGTATCGAACTTAGCTATATTGCAGAACTTGCTCAAGCTGAGCAGCTAAAAGAGGCTGCATTACTTGCACATGGCGAACTGTGGTCAGCACGTTTACTCTCTACTTATTTACAGCAGCTAAATATTGAGGCATGCGCTCAAGATGCACGTACTCTTTTTACCTTAAATGATGGCGAATTAATGCATGCGCAAAATGCGCAGCAATGTGGGCAGTTAATTTTGCCTAATAAAATAAATGTTGTTACTGGGTTTATTGCCGCAGATATCAAAGGCGAGACAGTAACGCTTGGCCGAAATGGCAGTGACTACAGTGCAACACTACTTGCAAATTATTGCAATGCTAAGCAAGTATGTATTTGGACTGATACACAGGGAGTGTATAGCACTGATCCTCGAAAGGTAAAAAAAGCGATTAAATACGGCAAAATTTGCCGTGGGCAAGCTAATTTATTAGCTCGTTTAGGTAACCCTGTATTACATGCAAAAACACTATCGCCACTTAAAAACACAGATATTAAGCTAGCTGTTCGCAGTAGTTTTGACGTACAAGCAAGTCCAACAGATATAGTCAAAGAAGGTTCAGCGAAGAAAAAGCGCTTTATAACCACGTTGCAAAATGTTGACCTATTAATGGTTGAAGGATTAAGTGAAGGTGAGGTTGCAAGTGTTAGTCAGCTTATTCAGCATAGCCTTCATCACTTTAACCATAATGGTGAAGTGTATTTAGTAGTACCTGCAGCACAAACTTATCTGGTTATTAATTATTTTGCGGGTAGGGCAAATATTAGCGAGTCAAATTTAAACGGTTGTGCAATTGTAGCGCCTGAGCAAGACGTTAATACATTAAGCTTACAAGCATTAGATTTATTAAAACTCCACAGCATAAAACCTCGTTTTGTCCATCAAGATACTGGCTATGCTTTATTGCTTACCGATCAATTTATAGATAGTGATATACAAAGTGACTTACACGATAAGCTAATTAATAAAGGCCAAGAAATCGCAATTATAGTTGCGGGGCTTGGTAACGTTGGCGACGTTTTCATTAAACAGTTATCGGCACAATTTGAGCGTTTATCGGATGACTTTAGTATTAAATTAGTCGGTCTAATTCGCTCTAAAAAAATGCTGTTTAATGCAAGTGGTATTAATACACAGCAATGGAAAACTCAATGGCAGCATGAGGCAAATAGCTATCAATCTGCAGATTTACTGAATGCTATAAATGAGCTCGATTACGAGCATAAAATTGTAATTGATATTACCGCAAGTGAACAATTTAGCTTGTTATATCCAGACTTTGTAGATAGAAACTGTCATTTAATTAGTGCTAATAAATACGCTGGAACAGCACCGACTACTTGGTATAAAGCACTTCGTAGTAATATTACAGAACGTAATTTACATTGGCGATATAACACCAGTGTAGGCGCTGGCTTACCTATTAACTTTGCTTTGGCTGATTTGCAAAATAGTGGCGATAAAATAACACGTATAGAAGGTGTTTTCTCAGGCACGCTTTCGTGGTTATGCAGTAAATATGATGGAACAAGGCCATTTTCTGAGTTGCTACTGGAAGCTCAGAAAATGGGATTCACAGAGCCAGACCCTCGCGAAGATTTATCTGGGCGAGATATGCAGCGTAAGCTACTTATTTTAGCTCGAGAGCTAGGTGTTGAGCTTGAACTTGACGATATTAGCTTATCGGCATTGATGCCAGATGAACTTGCGCTGGGAAGTTGGGATGACTTTTTAAATAAAAAAGCACAGCTAGACGCGTTCATCGAAGAGCATGCAGTGATAGCAAAGTCTAAAAATTTAGTACTTAGATATACGGGCTTGTTAGAAATCACACAAGGTGAAGTAATTGCTAAAGTGGGAATAGCGTATGTGCCTAATGGCGATGCGTTAGCAAACCTTACACCTGGCGATAATATTTTTGTAATTAATAGCAAATGGTATAGCGATAACGCATTAGTGATTCAGGGGCCAGGAGCGGGTAGAGAAGTGACCGCTGCGGGTGTGCACTCTGATTTATATTGGCTTGTTCAAAACTTAAAATAAACCTTTGGCTTAAACAAAAACGGCAGCTTAAATAAGCTGCCGTTTTTGTATTACATACATATTATTAAAATAGCTCTTCTTCTGTTTTAGTGTCTTCTTCAAATATATCGTTAGGCTGAGATAGCACATACTTTGTAGGTGCAGTACCTTTTTCAAAATATTCAAATCGACTCGTGTAATCATTTTTATGGCTAAGTAAGCCGGTAGCTAAATCAATACGAATAGAAACAAGTCCCTCAGGCGGCTCAATTGGGGCTTCAGGCTTGCCTTCAAGTGCCGCTTTCATAAATTCAATCCAAGCTGGCTGCGCGGTTTTAGCGCCAGATTCCGCACCTGATATTTGGCTGCTATCTAGGTTGTTATTATATGTAGAGCGACCAAGAGCGTTGCCCGGATTATCAAAGCCAACCCAAACTGAGGTCATCACATTACTATTAAAACCGCTAAACCAGGTATCTACTGAGTCATTAGTTGTGCCTGTTTTACCTGAAATGTCGCGACGATCTAGCGCTTGTGCTCGCCAACCGGTTCCACTCCAACCTGTTTTATGAGCCCAGCTACCACCCCCCCAAATTGCACTATTCATAGCATCAGCAATTAAAAATGCATTTTGCTTAGAAATAATTCTCGGCGCACATTTTTTCGTTTGCTCCATTTCATCATCACTATTATGCATTGAGAGTGCATTGTTTGTTGGCAAAGGCTCTTCGTCACAGGCAAGAGCAGGGTTTGCTTTAAACAATACATTGCCGTAAGCGTCTTGAATTTCTGAGATAAAGTAAGGTTCAATTAAATGACCGCCATTGGCAAATGTGCTCATGCCTCTTGCAAGTTCAAGTGGGGTAATAGAAGCACTACCAAGTGCTAATGATTCACTACGGTTAATGTCAGCGTCTTTAAAACCAAATTTTAGTAAGTGATCAGCTGTACGTTGCAATCCAACACCACGTAGTAAGCGCACCGAAATAACGTTTTTAGACTGTGCTAAAGCACGGCGAATTCGAATAGGACCGTTGTAAACAGCAGGGCTGTTTTTAGGACGCCATGCTACGCCTTGGCTCTTATCCCATTGGTTTATAGGTGCATCATTTAATATAGACGCAAGCGTGTAACCTTTTTCAAGTGCTGCTGAATATATAAAAGGTTTTATATTAGAACCCACTTGACGCTTAGCTTGTATCGCTCGGTTGTATTGACTTTGCTCAAAGCTATAACCCCCTACAATAGCTTTTATTCTACCGTCTTGTGGATCGAGGGATACAATAGCGCTTGATGCTTCTGGTATTTGGCTTAATAAGTAGCTGTTATCTTCGTTTTGACGTACCCATATTTGCATACCTGGCGTTAAAATATCAGTAGCTGCTTTTGGAGCAAAGCTTTGGCGGTAGCGAGTAATATACTTACGCGCCCATTTTAAACTATCCCAACTGAGGGTTGCTTGCTCACCGTTTTTAAGTAGTACTGTAGCTGTTTTATTATTAACACTAAGTACTGCTGCAACTTTTAAAGTGCCTAACTCATTTACGCTCTGTAATTTATTGAGTATTTGTTGCTCAGTTAAAGCTGGTTGTGTTTCAGGATTCCATAAAACATCAGTTGGACCTCTAAAACCATGACGCATATCGTAACTGTGTAAGTTATTTACTAGTGCGTTTTGCGCTGCTTTTTGAACCTTTGACTCTACTGAGGTAAAAATTTTAAAACCAGAGTTGTAGGCTTTATCTACCCCATAGCGCGAAACCATTTCAGCGCGCACCATTTCAGAGATATACGGTGCGTATAAGTTTATTTCTGCACCGTGAAAATAAGCTGTAATAGGTTGGCTAGTTGCTTCGTTATATTGCTCTTGTGTTATATAGTCTTCGGTCAGTAAACGGCCTAAAACTACATTTCGGCGTGCTTTTGCACGCGTTGGGTTACGAATTGGGTTTAAAGCTGAAGGTGCTTTAGGTAAACCTGCAATCATCGCCATTTGTGCAAGTGTTAAATCTTTTAGCTCTTTACCGTAATAAACTTGCGCTGCTGCACCAATACCGAAAGCACGATTACCTAATTCTATTTTATTAAGGTAAAGCTCTAAAATTTCGTCTTTTGTTAACACTCCTTCAATATGAAGCGCTATAAATATTTCTTTAACTTTACGAATATATGCTTTTTCGCGTGTTAAAAAGAAATTACGAGCAAGCTGCATAGTAATAGTACTTGCACCTTGTTTTTTCTCGCCAGTAGATATAAGAACAACAGCCGAACGTACTATACCAATAGGGTCTATGCCTATATGATCGTAAAATCGATTATCTTCTGTCGCTAAAAATGCATTAATGAGTGTTTGAGGAATTTCATCAATAGTCACTGGAATACGACGTTTTTCACCAAATTGATTGATTAAAAGCCCATCTTTAGTGAATACTTGCATAGGAGTTTGTAATTGCACGTCTTTTAAAACTTGCACACTGGGGATATCAGGTTTAACGTAGTAATAAAGACTGATCAAAGTAATCAGACCAATTAACACACAAATGATAAAAAATTGTAAAGTTCGTTTTAATAAAATCACTTATATTTCCCTAAATGGACTCCCAATTGCGAGTTTTGACTGCTAGTATATATTGATTAAAAAATGAATAATATTTTTTCATATAAAAATTATAACTTGTTTATTATTAAAACAAAGGCCAAGTTGAAACATGCTAAGTCAACTATTTCAAAAACCGTCCCAAATGATGGTAGGAATTGATATTGGATCACACTCTATTAAGGCTGTGCTTTTACGTGAAATTGAAACTGGATTTCGACTCGAAGCACTTGCAATTGAGCCGATGCCAAAAGGCGCAATGAGTGAGCGCACAATTCAAGATATTGAAGCGATTGGTAACGTAATTACAAAATTAAGAAAAAAATTACCAAAGTCGTTAAAATCTGCAGCAGTGGCTGTTTCTGGCCAAACAGTCATTACAAAAGTGATCTTCATGGATGTATCGTTAACTGATGCTGAACTTGAGTCGCAAATTGAAATTGAAGCCGATAGTTTAATTCCATATCCTCTTGATGAAGTGAGCCTCGACTTTGAGAAGCTTTCGACGAATGAGGCCGATCCTAGTAAAATGAATGTTTTGCTTTCAGCTGCTCGTACTGAGAGTGTAGAAGCGCGTGTTGGCGCTTTAGAAGCTGCAAATTTAGAAGCTAAAATAGTTGATGTAGAAAGCTATGCATTAAGTCGTGCAATGGATGTGTATTACCAACAATTACCTAGCGACGCATTTAATAAATGTGTGGCTGTGGTTGATATTGGTGCGGTTTTAATGCTCGTGAGCGTTGTTCAAGCTGGGGAAACAATTTATACACGAGACCAAGTTTTTGGTGGCGACCAATATACAAATAGTATTGTTGCTTATTATAATAAAGGATTTGATGAAGCTGAAATTGGTAAAACATCAGGTGATTTACCGCCAAACTACACCTTTGAAGTATTAGCCCCTTTTCAAACCTCGTTACTTCAACAGGTGCGACGCGCGGTGCAAATGTTTTTAACAACCAGTGGCAAAGAGCAAATCGACTATATTGTATTAACGGGTGGTACATCGATGATTAAAGGTATTGACCGATTACTCATTGAAGAACTAGGTATTCACTCTGTCGTTGCTGAGCCTTTTGAAAATATGGAAATTTCTCCAAAAGTAGATCGTAATGTAATGCAGCGTCACAAAACGCAGTTTGCAATTGCGACAGGGTTGGCATTAAGGAGCTTTTCAACATGCCACATATAAATCTACTTCCTTGGCGTGAATCGCAGCGCGAAGAATCGAAAAAGAAATTTGTAACTATACTTATTGGTGTCGTCATACTTTGTTTTGCGAGTATGTACTTATTAAGCTCTTTTTATAGTGCATTAAAAGACGGTCAAAACTTAAAGAATAACTATTTAAGCTCAGAAATTAGCATGCTCGATAAAAAAATAAGTGAAATTAGAAGTTTAGATAAAAGAAAAGAAAACTTACAACAGCGTATGAGGCTCATTGAAGAATTACAAAGCAGCCGTAATTTGGGTACGCAAATAATGGATGAAGTTGCCAAAATAGTGCCGGGTGGGGTCTATTTAACAAAACTCGAGCGCAGAGGCAGCCAAATACATGTATTGGGACGCAGTGAGTCTAATAACCGTTTATCAACAATGCTGCGCCAAGTACAAAGCTCATATTTACTAGAGAATCCTTCAATGCAAGGCATTGTTGCAGGCGATCAATCTTCGCGTTTACTTAGTGATTTTAATATGGAATTTTATGTAAAACCATTTGATAAAATTGGTGAGGTTAGCGATGCGCCTTGATTTTAAAGCACTGAGTGAAATTGATTGGAATGAAATAGAGCTCGATAACATTGGCGATTGGCCTATTGCAGTTAAAGCAATTTGCTGTACGTTTGTTGCCGGACTTGTATTGTTTTTTAGTTATAGCCTGTTAGTTTCTGATGAAATTGATAGTTACCACAGTGCAGTTGCGAAAGAGGTCGAGTTACGCACAACTTATCGTACTAAATACGCAGTCGCTAGTAGAATAGATGTTTATCGTCAACAAATGATTGAAATGGAAGGTAAGTTTTCACAATTATTAAAACGTTTACCTACCTCTAACGAAACCCCTGGTTTACTTGATGATTTGTCGTATGTTGGTACAACAAGTGGTTTGACTTTTTTAAAAATAGGTTGGTTACCAGAAGTCGAGAAAGAATTTTATACTGAATTACCGATTAAAATAGAAGTGATAGGGACCTACCATGAATTTGGAGGGTTTGTGGGTAAAGTAGCTCAGTTACCACGAATTGTAAGCTTACATGACTTTTCTATTTTATCATCGGGCGATAAACAGTTAACATTTAGTGTTGTTGCAAAAACATATCGTTATGAAGAAGGAGTTAAAAAATGAAGCTCCTTCGCGTAGTACCTGTAGTAATGGTGTTTGTTTTGAGTGGTTGTAATGATGATACGTCTGAGCAAAAAGAATTTATTGATCAGGTAAAAGCAAGCACAACACCAAAGGTTGAATCAATTCCTGAGCTGACAAAGTTTGAAATATTTGAGTACAGTGCTGGTCAGCTACGTAGCCCGTTTGTAGCGCCTCAGCCTGAGATAATCCAAAATAAATTAACGCAAGTAAAAAACTGTTTGCACCCAGATCAAGAGCGTCGCCGCGAACCGTTAGAAAAATACCCGCTAGATAACTTAGCAATGAAAGGCACAATTGGTTCTAGTGGACAAATATGGGCATTAATAACAGCAGCTGACGCTACTTTGCATCGTGTAACGGTAGGGAATTACCTTGGTAGTTATGATGGCAAGGTAAAAACAGTAAGTAACGACTATATAGAGTTAGTGGAATTAATCCCTGATGGGTCTGGCTGTTGGAAAGAGCGCTTGACTAAATTAGAAATGTTAGAGGCGGCAACAGATGGCGCAAATTAATAATAAAAAAGGTAAAAATAGCATGCATAAGGATGTACTTTGGCTTCATCGTATTTCACGAACATTACTGGCTGCTGTTGCTTTAGTCACTGTAAATTCAGCCGTTGCAGGGCCGTTACTTTATGATGTTCGTTATAATCCATTACTTAAAGGCGAAACTGAGTTACAGCTTGTTTTTGATGAAGAGTTAACGCTTGAGCCAAAAGTTCAGGTGTTTAATAGCCCAGCCCGAATCGAAATGTTTTTTGATACCGCAGAGTTAGAGGTTGGTTTAAATGATGTTGAAGTTAATCAAGCTGGAATTAGCAGCGTTACTAATGTTTTAACTAACAGTGGTTTAAAGGTAACGGTAAACTTAGATAGATTAAAAATTTATGAAACTGAAGTTCATAACAACTTAGTATCAATACGCGTGTCTGATAATCCTCTTACAGAATCTGAAAATGAAGATGTAGCGATGGACTCAGGTGATGTAAGTGGAAATTACATCAACCGTATCCAATCAATTGATTTTAGACGTGGTGAAAAGGGCGAAGCGAAAGTACTCGTATTTTTACAAGACACTCAAGCTGCAATTGAAGTCCATGAAAGTGGCGGTAAAATTTACGCTGACTTTCATCACACCGATATTTTAGATGACCTACTTTATGAATTAGATGTATTAGATTTTGGTACTGTTGTAAGTAATATCGAGACTTTTAAAGAAGACGGATTAAGTCGTGTCGTTATTGAGCCAAACGCCCAGTTTACATTTACGTACCAGCAAATAGATAATATTTTAACGCTGACGGTAGAAAAAGATGAAACGCAAAACGCCTATTTAGATGGTGGCGTTGAGTATCAAGGTCGCCCTATGACCTTAAATTTTCAAGATATCTCTGTGCGAGCAGCACTACAAATTATTGCGGGTTATAACGATTTTAACTTAGTAACCAGTGATTCAGTGACAGGTAATATAACACTGCGCTTAGATGGCGTACCGTGGGATCAAGCGCTTGACGTAGTATTGCGTATTAAAGGGCTAGACAAACGCATGGATGGCTCTATTTTAATGGTAGCGCCTGCAGAGGAGCTTGCGGCACGTGAAGCTAAAGATTTAAAAGCTAAACAGCAAGTTGAAGACTTAGAACCACTCTATAGTGAATACATTCGATTAAACTATGCTAAAGCCGAAAATTTTGCTGACTTATTAAAAACAGATAGGAACAGTATTATAACTGCCCGCGGTAGTGTATCGGTTGATCAGCGTACAAATACTTTATTGGTAAAAGATACTGTAAAGAGTATAGAAAACATTCGCCGGATGATAGAAACACTCGATATTCCGGTACAGCAGGTTGTAATCGAATCTCGAATGGTAACTGTGCGCGATAACGTTACTGAAGACTTAGGCGTACGCTGGGGGTTTAGTGATCAAGGTAGTAGTGTTGGTATTTCTGGCTCCCTTGAAGGCGCAGAAGGTATTTATAACGCGACATCAACTTCAAATGCGCCAAGTATTTCAGATCGATTAAATGTAAATTTACCAATTTCTAATCCTGCGGCCAGTATTGGTTTGCACATAGCAAAGTTGGCTAACGGTACATTAATTGATTTAGAGCTAAGTGCTCTTGAAGAAGAGAATAAAGGCGAAATTATTGCTAGTCCGCGTATCATAGCGGCTAATCAGCAAAAAGCGCGAATAGAGCAAGGTACTGAAATCCCTTACACTGAGTCAGCTTCAAGTGGTGCTACTACTGTAAGCTTTAAAAAAGCGGTACTAAGCTTAGAAGTAACACCTCATATCACACCTGATAATAAAGTAATTCTAGACTTAATTATTACTCAAGACACACGTGGTGACACTGTACAAACTGGAACAGGTGAAGCAGTGTCTATTGATACCCAAGAGATTCAAACTCAAGTGTTAGTTGAGAATGGACAAACCGTAGTACTCGGTGGTATTTTCCAGCAGCAGATCATTAATACTACGAGTAAAGTGCCAATTTTAGGTGACATTCCTTACGTAGGAAGACTATTTAAAACCACAAGTGAGTTTAATGAAAAGCGTGAATTACTTATTTTTGTGACACCAAAAATACAAATTGATTAAAATACAGTGGTTTTATGTTAACCAACGGGTGATTATTTAGATTAATTGCTCGTTATATGGCTTTTTATGCTAATTGACTTGAAATACCCCCGCAATTACTGAGATAATCCCCTCCTTAATTTTGGGGCCAGGTCGTTAGGCGGGGTTTTATTTCAAATTTTAGAGTTTGTTTGTACTAAAAGATATGGCTGAGAAACGTAATATATTTCTAGTTGGCCCCATGGGGGCTGGCAAAAGCACGATTGGTCGTCACATCGCTGACCAATTACACCTTGAATTTGTTGATTCTGATCAAGAAATCGAACGCCGCACAGGTGCAGATATTGCATGGGTATTCGATCTTGAAGGTGAAGAAGGCTTTAGACTTCGAGAAGAGTCTGTTATTGGCGATTTAACCGAGATGCAAGGTATTGTACTTGCTACCGGTGGTGGTTCAGTAATGAGCAAAGAAGTTCGAAACAAGCTTTCGGCTCGAGGTATCGTTGTATACCTAGAGACACCTATAGAGAAGCAAGTTGCACGCACGCAACGCGACAAGCGTCGCCCATTACTGCAAACTGAAGAAGCACCTCGTAACGTACTAGAGCGCTTAGCAGAAGAACGCGAGCCACTATACAAAGAAGTTGCTGATTTTGTTGTACGTACCGATGAGCAAAGCGCTAAAGTTGTTGCTAACCAAATCATCGAGAAATTAGATTTTTAAAAACCAATAATAAAGGAATAGCCAAGCATGCTTAAATTAACTGTTAATTTGGACGAGCGAAGTTATCCTATTTATATTGGGCAATCTGCACTTCAAGATAATGGCCGCCTGGTTCACCACATTGGTGATTGTCGGCCTATCATCATTACTAATGACACAATAGCGCCTTTATATTTGCAAAGGTTACTTGATTCGTTAGCTGATCTAAATCCGCTATCTTTTATTATTCCTGACGGTGAGCAATATAAATCACTGGAATGGTTTGAAAAAATATCAGCATTTTTACTACAAAATAACTGTGGCCGAGATACGTGTTTAATTGCGTTAGGTGGCGGTGTTGTAGGTGACCTAACTGGTTTTGTAGCGGCTTGTTATCAGCGCGGCGTACCGTTTATTCAAATACCAACGACAGTGCTTTCACAGGTTGATTCATCGGTAGGTGGAAAAACGGCAGTAAATCATCCGTTAGGTAAAAATATGATAGGGGCATTTTATCAGCCTCAAGCGGTTTTTATTGATACGCAAACATTACGCACTCTACCTGCACGAGAGTTTGCAGCAGGTATGGCTGAGGTAATTAAGTATGGTCTGATTTACGATACCGAATTATTTGCCTATTTAGAGCGAAATGTGACTAATTTACAGCAACTAGATGAAGCATGCTTACAGCATATCATTTTTAGATGTTGTGAAATAAAAGCGCTTATAGTTGCTCAAGATGAAAAAGAACATGGCTTACGAGCTTTGTTAAACTTAGGCCATACATTTGCCCATGCAATTGAGGCACAGATGGGTTATGGCGTTTGGTTACACGGCGAAGCTGTTGCAACAGGAATGGTATTAGCAGCTAAACTTGCCAAGACACGCCAAGATTTAAGCGCAGATGAAGTTGATCGAATTATTAAGCTGCTTGAGCTATATAATTTACCAACAGAAATTCCAAAGCAAATGACTAGCGAGCAGTTTTTAACGCATATGCGTAAAGACAAAAAGAATAAAAAAGGCACTATCCGCTTTATTCTACCTACCCAATTTGGCCAGTGTGCATTAGTTGATAATGTATCTGATGATCAAGTTAGAGACTTAATCGAGCAGTAAATGCAGTCACAAATTTTACCAAGCCGTGCGGCTTTGGTGGATAGAATCGCACTGCAATTTGAGTACGGGCAAAATTTAATTGTTTTACTTGGCACTTCTGGGCTAGGTAAAAGTTATATGCTCGAAACCTTCATTACAGATAAATACAACGACTTTAATAAAGCCTTCGTGCAAGTAAGTGCACAAATGACTGATGCTCAGCTAATGAGTGAGTTATTAGAGCAAAGCTTTAACTCTCCCCTGATTGATCATAACTTAAGTTTACCTGAAAACTATTACCAATTACTGCAGCAGCAACCATGCGGGCCATGTTTATGGGTACTTGATGGCGGTAGGCAATTATCTGATGAGATGTTAATTGAGCTTGAGTTACTTTCTAAAAATAGCCCAAATACGCTATATATTATAATAGCTTCACAGTCTAAACTGGCTTTAAATAACGCTGTTGAAATTTATCTGGAGCCGCTAACGCTTCGAGAAAGCAAGATGTTATTGCAGTGGTACTTTACAGACTTACCCTATGATGAAGACCCTGTATTTAGTACTTTTTTAGCTGAGGCTCATGGTAATCCCAGCTTATTGCTTGCTTGGCAACCTAGTGAGCACATAGCCGATATTATTGTTAAAGACAAAGTGTCTTGGCGATTACACTTATTGATTTTGATGTTGCTGATTATGCTTTTAATTATTGGTCTGCTTTATAAGTCGGATATGACGCAGTGGTGGCAACAGTATTATCAGCAAGAAGAAACACAAGTAGTAAATACAGCAATATCTATAGAGCAAGTAAGTGAGCCGGCTATAAAGAAAAATGACTCAATAATTAACTTAAATGAACTTGAAGTAGTTGAGCCAGATATTAAGGCAGAGCGTGTACACATTAATGATGTGCCTGCCATAATGCAAAGCCTTACCGAACCTGGCAACACAGTTAACGTATTAGACAATGATGTTGATGATAGTACTAATAATAAAAGCAGTGTATCAAGTGACGTTAAATCTGAAGCTCTAAAAGTAAATACAGCAGAGCAAACTCAGATCAGCCAAGATAATATATGGTACATGCAGCAAATAGATACAAATAGTGTTATTCAATTATTAGCCGTAACTCAGCAGGAAGTTAGCGATAATTTTATTGCTCAATTCAATCTACAGCAGCAAACTCATACTTACCAAACAAAGCGAAATAATAAAATATGGTGGGTTGTTACATTTGGCAGTTTTGAAAGTATAAACGAAGCAAAATCAGCAATGGATACTTTATCTGCTGAGGTTAGAAAAAATAAACCTTTCTATAAAAAAATTAGTAAAATAAAGCAAGAAATAGCACTCGTTGATCAGTAAAACACATTGCTTTAGTGTAAAATCGCGCAACACCAGATTGAAGTAAAGAGCCAATGCAGCAAAAGAGTAGAGCCTTCCTTAAATGGGCCGGCGGAAAATACAGCCTAGTTGAAAATATTAATGCGCGATTAAACCAAGCTAGCAAGCATGCTGATACGTTGGTTGAACCTTTTGTTGGTGCAGGCTCTGTGTTTTTAAATAGTGACTTTAAACACTATATTCTCAACGATATAAATGCAGACTTAATTAACTTATACAAAGAGCTGAAAAGCTCTCCAGATGAGCTGATTAGTGACGCTAAAAAGTTATTTGTAGATTTGAATAATCACGCAGATGCTTATTACGAATATCGTGTGCAGTTTAATCAAAGTCGTGATGTATATGAACGTTCAATATTGTTTTTATACATGAACCGCCATGGTTACAACGGACTCTGTAGGTATAATTTAAAAGGTATTTTTAATGTGCCTTTTGGTAAATATAAAAAGCCTTACTTTCCTGAAAAAGAAATGTATTTTTTTGCTGAAAAAGCACAAAAAGCAACCTTTACCTGTTTAGATTACGATGACGTTTTTAAGTTAGTGCCTAACAATGCAGTTATTTATTGCGACCCACCTTATGTACCATTAAGTAAAACCGCTTCTTTTACGTCTTACGCTAAAGGGGGGTTTAATTTAGATGATCAGGCTAATTTGGCTAATCTGGCTGAGAAGGCTGCCTTTGAAAATGATACACCAGTGCTTATCTCTAATCACGATACCGTATGGACTCGAAAAATTTATAGCCAAGCATCACTTGACCAAATTCAAGTAAAGCGCACTATTAGCCCCAAAGGTGGCTCTAGAAATAAAGTTGACGAGTTGATGGCTATGTATTTAGCACCCAAGCAACCACTGCGTAAATTGCGATAACAAAAGTAATAAATAGTACAACCGCAATTAGGATGATAGAGACAGGAGAGTGTTGTTTAAAATCGACTTGGCGTTTATTTTCAGATTGAACACCAAAAAATGCTGCTAGCACACTTTGCAACGCACTAAAAAATTGCAGCATTATTTAAAATAAAGGTTTTAAAGATGGAGTGTTTTTAGAATCATCAGAGCTAGTAAGTAGCTCTAGTAAATCGAGGTAATGAAACTGAGCACTACGGCTATCGCCAGTTAACCACGAAAACCACGATGACTCTTCTTCAGCTTTAATACACGTGATTGTAGTTAATGTGTTTTGAGCACTTACCACTTGTGTATTATGACAATTACCCACTGAGCTTAATTCTTGCTCAGAGCTTGAATCAAAGCTAAACGCCCCGATAAGCAGTAATGCCGACGCAATTAATATCCCAGTTTTAAAAGCACGCATGATGAAATCCAATAATTTGTTACTTTTTTAATCATAGCAAATATTGATTAAATATCAAACTTAAAGTTACCTGAAATAGGGGCTATTACGCCATATTACTTGGGTAACATCTTCAATTAAGTTACATTAACGCAATACACTATTTATTGATGGAGTTAATCATGTTTAACCCAGAGCAAAAATATTTAATAGCCCCTTCTATCTTGTCTGCTGATTTTGCAAAACTAGGCGAAGATGTTGATAAAGTACTCGAAGCGGGCGCTGACGTGGTTCACTTTGATGTAATGGATAATCACTATGTACCTAATCTCACAATTGGTCCTATGGTGTGTAAAGCACTCAGAGATTACGGCATTACAGCACCTATCGACGTACATTTAATGGTTAAGCCTGTAGATAGTCTTATTCCATTGTTTGCAGAGGCTGGCGCATCAATTATTACTTTTCATCCAGAAGCCAGTGAGCACGTCGATCGTACAATACAGTTAATAAAAGATCACGGCTGTAAAGCAGGCTTAGTGTTTAACCCTGCTACAAGCTTAAGTTATTTAGATCATGTTATTGATAAGCTAGATACCATTTTACTTATGTCGGTTAACCCAGGTTTTGGCGGGCAAAGCTTTATCCCTCATACGCTTGAAAAATTACGCCAAGCTAAGCAACGCATTATTGAATCGGGTCGAGATATTCGCTTAGAGGTTGATGGTGGCATTAAAGTCGATAACATTGCAGCAGCAGCACAAGCGGGTGCTGATATGTTTGTTGCAGGCTCAGCTATTTTTAACCAACCAGATTACAAAGTTGTGATTGATCAAATGCGTGAGCAGCTTGGAAGTGTTAAGTAATGAAATACGATATAGCCTTATTTGATTTAGATGGTACCTTAGTTGATAGCGTTTACGACTTGTATATTGCTATTAACCTAACCTTGAGTGATCTCGCTTTTCCTATTGTTAGCCAACGCTTGGTCGAAAGCTGGGTCGGTAATGGGGTTGAAGTCCTCGTTAAACGCGCTTTGAGTGGTGATATGCAAGTGAGTGAGCATCTAGATGAGTCACTTAGTAGTAAAGCAATATTACAGTTTTATAAGCACTATGAACAACAAGTTGGTGAGTATAGTGTTTTGTACCAACATGTAGAAACCGGGCTTGCAGCACTTCGTGGTATGTCTAAAGCACTAATCACTAATAAGTCTCGAGTATTTACAGAAAAACTACTTGATAAACTGGCACTAACGAGTCATTTTGATGTGATTGTATGCGGTGACGATATGGCAAAAAAACCATCGCCAGAGCCATTGCTATTTGCCTGCAAAAAACTAAATGCAGAGCCTAATAAAGCAATAATGATAGGGGATTCTAAAAACGATATACTTGCAGCTAAAGCCGCTAATATAGACGTAATTGCACTTAGTTATGGCTATAACCAAGGTGAAAATCTTAAGGATTATAATCCACAGTACCTATGCGATCACTTCTTAGATATAATACCTGTTCTAACGCAGCGTTAAATATTATTAATTAAGCAAAATAAAGGAAAATCATGAGTAAACCAGTAGTTTTAAGCGGCATTCAGCCAACCGGTGGTATGACAATAGGCAACTATGTTGGCGCTATTAACCAGTGGCTAAAGTTACAGGAAGACCACGAAAGTTTCTTTATGTTAGTAGACTTACACGCTATTACGGTTCGCCAAGAGCCTGAATTACTGCGCTCTCGAGTGTTGGATGGTATTGCTCTTTACGCGGCATGTGGCATTGATCCTGAAAAATCTGCTTTATTTGTACAGTCACAAGTACCTGAGCACGCACAGTTAGCGTGGGTATTAAATTGTTACGCGCAAATGGGTGAGCTTAATCGAATGACTCAGTTTAAAGACAAGTCATCTAAGCATGCAAATAACGTAAACGTGGGCTTATTTTCATATCCGGTATTGCAAGCTGCGGATATTTTATTATACCAAGCTGATCAAGTACCCGTTGGTGAAGATCAAAAGCAACACTTAGAGCTGACTCGCGATATAGCCACACGCTTTAATAATTTATACGGCGACGTATTTAAATTACCAGAGCCGTACATTCCTGAGTTTGGTGCACGCGTAATGAGCTTGCAAGACCCACTTAAAAAGATGTCTAAGTCTGACGAAAACCCAAATGGTTACATCATGTTATTAGATGAGCCTAAACAAATTGTGAAAAAGCTTAAAAAAGCAGTAACAGATTCAGATGAGCAAGCGCGCATCTATTTTGATCGCACAGAAAAGCCTGGCGTATCAAACTTGCTTACTTTATTGAGTGTTGCAACTAAGCGCTCAATAGAAGACCTAGTTCCTGAGTATGAAGATAAAATGTATGGCCATTTAAAGAAAGATACAGCAGATGCAGTTGTAAACATGATTGAGCCAATTCAAGCTCGCTTTAAAGAGATCAGAGAAGATCAAAACCTACTTAATAGCATAATGAAATCAGGTGCTGAAAAAGCAAGTGTACGTGCTGAGAAAACATTGAAATCGGTATACGATGCGCTTGGTTTTATTCCTCGCGGTTAAATTATAAATAAATTTAAAAACAAATATGCCGCTTTACTAAGCGGCATTTTTTATATAATACTGATTAATTGAGTTATATTTTATATAGAAGCTTATTTGCCCGCCACTTTATAACTCTAAAGTACTTAACACCGACTTTCCTTATGGTGGGTAAGCAAAACCTCTATTTACTTAATAGAGGTTTTAGGTAATGCCCAGTATGTGAACGCTCACATTCAGCTACTTCTTCTGGCGTGCCTGCAATGAGTATTTCACCACCGCCAGCTCCGCCTTCAGGTCCTAAATCGATCACCCAATCTGCTGTTTTAATTACATCTAGGTTGTGCTCAATAACCACAATGGTGTTACCGTGATCGCGCAGGCGATGTAATACAACAAGCAGTTGTTCAATATCGGCAAAATGTAGGCCGGTTGTGGGCTCATCTAATATGTAGAGTGTTTTACCTGTATCACGTTTAGAAAGCTCACGGGCAAGTTTTACACGCTGAGCTTCACCACCTGAAAGCGTGGTAGCGGCTTGACCTAAGCGGACATACGATAAACCAACGTCCATTAGGGTTTTAAGCTTGCGGGCAATAGCCGGTATTTTGTCAAAATACTCATGCGCGTCTTCAACAGTCATCTCAAGTACTTGGTGTATGTTTTTACCTTTGTATTGGACTTCGAGCGTTTCACGGTTATAGCGTTTGCTCTTACACACATCACACGGTACATACACATCAGGTAAAAAGTGCATTTCAACTTTAATTAAGCCGTCACCTTGGCACGCTTCACAGCGTCCGCCTTTAACGTTAAAGCTAAAGCGACCTACTTTGTAGCCACGTGAGCGCGCTTCTTGTGTACCTGCAAATAATTCACGAATACCGGTAAATATACCTGTGTAGGTTGCCGGATTTGAACGAGGAGTACGACCAATTGGGCTTTGATCAATATCGATCACTTTATCAAAATGATCTAAACCGCTAATTGATTTATACGGTGCCGCTTCGGCAGTGGTTGCGCCATTTAGCTCTGTATGAGCAAGTTTAAATAAAGTATCGTTTATTAGCGTTGATTTACCCGAGCCCGATACACCTGTCACACAGGTCATTAAACCAAATGGGATTTTTAAATCCACATTTTTAAGGTTATTACCCGTTGCGCCAAATAGCTCTAGCCATTTGTCGTTCGTTGGGTGACGCTCTTTTGGTATTTCTATTTTACGTACGCCTGATAAAAATTGGCCCGTAACAGACTCTTTACTTGCTAAAATATCGTCGCGCGTACCTTGAGCAATAATATGCCCACCATGAACACCCGCACCTGGGCCAATATCAATAATATGATCTGCAGCACGAATAGCATCTTCATCGTGCTCTACCACAATAACGGTGTTACCTAAGTCGCGCAAATGGACCAATGTTTGTAATAAACGGTCGTTATCGCGTTGATGTAATCCAATAGATGGCTCATCTAGTACGTACATTACACCTACAAGACCGGCACCAATTTGACTGGCTAAGCGGATACGCTGCGCCTCACCACCTGATAATGTATCGGCACTACGTTCAAGTGATAAGTAATTGAGGCCAACGTTAATTAAAAACGATAAGCGGTCGCGAATTTCTTTTAGTATTTTTTCAGCAATTTGGCCTTTTTGTCCGGTTAGCGTTAACCCTTCAAAAAACTCCATAGCTTCACCAATACTCATGCACGTGATTGCAGGTAAGTTGGTTTTTCCAATAAATACATTTCGAGATTCTTCGCGTAAACGCGAGCCATTACAGCTAGGACATGCTTGGCTTGTTTGGTATTTAGCAAGCTCTTCGCGTACTGAGTTTGACTCGGTCTCGCGGTAGCGGCGATTCATGTTATTTAAAACGCCTTCAAACTCATGATTACGCGTAATTAAATCGCCACGGTCGTTACGATAATTAAACGCAATTTTAGTGCTACCAGAGCCATCTAAAATAATTTTTTTCGAGTCGCTGTCTAAATCTTGATAAGGCACATCTAAATCAAAACTATAATGCTCAGCAACGGCTTGTAGCATTTGATAGTAATAAAAGCTGCGTTTATCCCAGCCTTTAATTGCACCGCCAGCAAGGCTTAACTCTGGGTTATGGACTACGCGATTAGGATCAAAATATTGACGTATACCTAAACCATCACAGGTTTGGCACGCACCAGCAGGGTTATTAAACGAAAACAAACGCGGTTCTAGCTCAGTCATTGCATAGCCACAAGTAGGGCAGGCAAAGTTTGCTGAGAATAAAATTTCTTCAGCGCTGCTATCATCCATGTATGCTACATGTGCAACGCCATTAGACATTTCAAGCGCGGTTTCAAACGATTCTGCTAAGCGTTGTTGTAAGCCATCTTTTACTTTAAAACGGTCTACAACAACTTCTATTGTATGTTTTTTATGAAGCTCAAGTGTTGGTGGATCAGACAAGTCACATACTTCACCGTCTATACGGGCGCGAATATAACCTTGGCTTGATAGCTGCTCTAATAACTTAACATGCTCACCTTTACGCTCTTTTACTATAGGCGCAAGCAGCATTAATTTACTGCCTTCAGGCAGTGCCAAAACAGTATCTACCATTTGACTAACTGTTTGCGCAGCAAGTGGTAAATCATGTGTAGGGCATCGTGGTTCGCCAACGCGGGCAAACATAAGTCGTAAATAATCGTAAATTTCGGTAATAGTACCCACAGTTGATCGTGGATTATGAGACGTTGATTTTTGCTCAATAGAAATTGCAGGAGAGAGGCCTTCGATGTGATCTACATCAGGCTTTTCCATAAGCGATAAAAATTGTCTTGCATACGCAGAAAGTGATTCAACATACCGGCGTTGTCCTTCTGCATAAAGTGTATCAAATGCAAGTGATGACTTCCCCGAACCAGATAGACCAGTAATAACTATTAATTTATCACGTGGGATGGTTAGGCTGATGTCTTTTAAATTATGCGTACGGGCGCCTCGGACTTCAATGTTTTCCATGCTATCTCGTTTATTACCAAAATTATTTACTCAGTATCGCATAATACGAAGCAATATTAATCCTTGATCAATGAAAAATCCTTACTTATAGGCGATTAATTATTGCCAAGCTTATGGTAGAATCCCAACCTCAATTTTTCATAGAGTAAGATCACGCAGATAATGACCGCATCTTCACTTAATTCACGAGAAAAACGCGCCGCAGTATCGCTGGCGAGTGTGTTTGCATTTAGAATGCTCGGCTTGTTTATGCTGATGCCTGTATTGGCTATTTATGGACAATCGCTTGAAGGTTTTTCGCCTATTTGGATTGGTTTTGCCATTGGTGCGTATGGTTTAACGCAAGCCGTATTGCAAATACCTATGGGTCGATTATCCGATAAGATTGGTCGTAAAAAGGTTATTGTTGGTGGCTTAGTCGTATTTGCTATTGGCTCTGTAGTTGCTGCATTAGCTGACTCTATTCAAATGGTTACCGTAGGCCGCGCTCTACAAGGTATGGGCGCAATAGCCAGTGCGCTACTCGCGTTTGCTTCAGATTTAAGCCGCGATGAGCAACGACCAAAGGTAATGGCCGTTATTGGTATGAGCATAGGAATGAGCTTTGCCTTTGCTATGCTACTTGGGCCAATTGTCGCAGCTTCGTGGGGTATTGCGGGTGTATTTTGGTTGACTGCTATTTTAGCTGTTTTTGGTATATTTATAGTGACTATGCTAGTGCCAAATGCGGTAAATAAAGCGCCCAAAGGCGATACATTAGCAAGCTTTAGCGACATTAAAAAACTAATTAAGCACCCTCAGTTAGCACGATTAAATGCAGGTGTATTGCTATTACACTTAACGCTAACCACAATATTTGTCGTACTGCCGAGTCAATTAATTAAAGATGGCTTAGTTGCCGACCATCACTGGTATTTATATATTCCAGTGCTATTTTTAGCATTTTTATTAATGGTACCAATAATGATTGTAGCCATTAAAAAAGAGAAAGAAAAACAAGCATTTATTGGCTCAGTAGCCTTGTTAACTATTAGTATGCTAGCAATGTCGGTATGGGTTAATAGTGTAGTAGGCATTGCTGTGTGTATGCTGCTTTATTTTGTGGCGTTTAACTTTTTAGAAGCGACTATGCCTGCGCTTGTATCGCGAATAGCACCTGCAAGCCAAAAAGGTTCGGCAATGGGTGGCTACTCATCTAGTCAGTTTTTAGGCGCCTTTTTAGGCGGTATGTTAGGTGGTTATGTAGCACAAACTACAACGACGCAAGCTGTGTTTGCGGCAGCGGCACTTGTTGGGTTAATATGGCTTATTATTGCGTGGAAAATGCAAGTCCCACCCAAAAGTAAAGTTATTAGTTTAATGACCAAATTAGATTCTGAAGAGCATGCTCAAACACTTGCTTCTCAGTTAGTTGCTTTACCAGGCGTAATAGAAGCAACTGTGGTTCGCGATGAAAGTCGCAGCTATTTAAAGATTAATGATAAAGAATTTGACCTAGACCAAGCACGTAAAGTAGCTGGTTTAATCTAACATTTATAGGAGATGGTTCCATGGCACGCGGTGTGAACAAAGTAATTTTGGTTGGTAATTTAGGGCAAGATCCTGAAGTTCGTTATATGCCTAATGGCAATGGTGTAGCAAATATTACCTTAGCAACTTCGGATAGCTATAAAGATAAAAACACTGGCCAAATGGTTGATAAAACTGAGTGGCATCGTGTTGTGTTCTTTGGCAAATTAGCTGAAATTGTTGGTGAATATTGTCGTAAAGGTTCACAAATTTATGTTGAAGGTAAACTTCAAACACGTAAGTGGACCGATCAACAAGGCCAAGAAAAATACACTACAGAAATAGTTGTAGATGGCTTTACTGGTCAAATGCAAATGTTAGGCGCACGTGGTGGCGATCAGCAAAGTGGTGGTTACCAAGGTAATCAGCCGCAAGGTGGACAACAAGGTGGTGGTTACCAAGGTAATCAGCCGCAAGGTGGTCAACAAAGCGGTGGTTACGGTCAAAATAACCAAGGCCAAGCTGCACAGCAAAGTGGCTATAATCCGCAGCAGCAAGCCGCACCAGCAGCACAACCAAAACCGGCTCCAGCACCACAGCAGCAAAGTAATCAATATCAGCCGCAAGGTGGTTATGCACCACAGCAAAAAAGTGCACCACAACAGCAAGGTGGTTTCGCTCCTAAACCACAAAGTGCTCCGCAAGGTGGCGCATCAAACCCAATGGAACCAACCATTGATTTTGACGACGATATCCCGTTCTGACGGTTACCAGAGATGTAACTTTGTAAAGTTTATATCTTAAAGTATTAATTAATAAGTTAATATTTAAAAAGTTTACATAAAACATTGTAGTTTTTGTAAACTTTTTTTATACTTGTTTGTAGCTTATGCTTTACCTTGTTATTTTGTAAAGTTTTTAATGTTCTGGAGAAGAAATGAAGTTAAAAAGATTACAAATGTCGAATGGGGAAAAGTACTCAATCTTACTCGATGAAAGCGGGGTCCCTCTTTTATACGAAAACCTGTTTGTTACTGTTCATTATCGAAACTTTTCTCGCGCTAGCAATACTTGCCATGTTGTTTTCGAGCATCTTCGTCTTCTTTCCGAAATATGTGGTTATCTTAATCTTAATTTGGTTGAACGCTGTAAAGCAGGTAACTTCCTTAAAAAGAATGAACTGCAACAGTTAAAAAATGCAGCTTCGTTTGATGTAGAAAAAATTAGGGAGATGTTTGCTAAACACAAGCTTTCAAATATTGTTCCGTTCAAGCTCAATCCAAAGAAGCTGGAAACATCAAGGGCAACTATTATTATTGAGGATGATAGAAATATATCTTCTTATACGACATATAATCGAATAACAACTTTTGCTTATTACCTTGGTTGGCTTGAAAGTGAACTGTGTCCCTCTAAGGCTGAATACTTCAAAACAAAAGAATCCACGGAAAAAACCTCTAAAACAAAAAGCCTCAGTTCAGAAAGTTTTTTATTATCCATCCGGCCTGATAGGAAACCTTCAAATGAGAATGAAACTGTAGATTGGGGGCAATGGCGCTCATTAACTGAATCCCAAGTCATTGAAGTAATGGATGTTATTAGAATTGATTCATCGAGGAACCCTTGGTGGAATGAGTCTGTTCGTTATCGAAATGAACTAATCTTTAATTTCTTTAATTCAGTAGGGTGTCGTCGTGGTGAATTGATGAAAGTTAGAGTTAGAACAGATAACAACCCGTCAGATATCATAACAAATGAAAAAAATGGGCGTAAGTACCTAAGAATAAATGCCTCTGTGGACAAGGGAGATGATCGCACTATTCGACCTGAGGGAAAAACAAAGGGTCGAATAGTGCCGATGGATAGTCGCCTTACGGCAATGTATGAGAATTACCTTATCAGTCATCGTCCGAATGCTAAAGGCTCTGAGTATATTAAGTACCTATTTGTAACTCATAACCATCGTACGAAATCGAATTCAGCTTTATCCTTAGCACAAGTGAATAAAATGTTTAGGCAGGTGTCCGAAGTGGTTGGTTATAGGGTGCATCCCCATGCATTGCGACACACATGGAATGATAGATACAGTAAAACTACAGATGCTCTTATTGAGCAGAATAAAACGACAGATATAAAATCAGAGTCTGACAGAAGAAAGCTTATGGGCTGGTCGGAGAAATCTTTAAGTGGTCAGCATTATGCGAAAAGGCATACTGATAACCGTGCTATGGATATTGGTTTAATAATGCAAGAGAAGCATAGTGAACAGCTAAATCAAGTCGTCGGTGCCTACGACGAAGACATTGACATGTAAGAGGCCATTTAATTGGAATATAATTTTGAGAACCAAAGTTTTTTTGCTAAAAAGAGCAAAACAACAAAAGCTGTATCATTTAATAACTTTGAATTTGACTATCTTGATGATACTTGGATTCTTAGCCGAAATATAACGATTAATGTAGCGTGTATAGGTATTTTTGAAGCACTTTTACGCGAAGATATTCATGAAACGGTAGTGTATTTTGCTGAGAATTTTTCGGCGGGCTATACAAAATCTTTGGTCACTTCTTTAAACGCATACCAACAGAATACAGGCCTTAGAGATTTTACTGAGCTTGGTTTAGTGACTTTCTATAACTTAGCTAAAAATGGGGCGAAATCCAATAAATTTAAGGTTTACGTGTCACAAGTTCGCTGCTTCATTAAGAAAATGCGATTTTTGGGCTTAGCTTCCCATATAGATGAATCAATTTTTAAGCTGATTGATGGCTGGCGTATCGGTGGAAACGATAAAGGCATACCTGTGCTGACTCTCGATCCTGAAACAGGGCCTTATAGTGATTTGGAGTTTGATGCGATAGGCCATCATGCAGCCCATAAATATGCTGAAGGAAAGCTGAGTCTTGAAGAGTATATGACTATCACATTATTCAAAGCTTCAGGTCGACGCCCTGACCAATTAGCTTCTACTAAGCATAAAGATTTTTTTTGGAGCAATACTCACTCTTCTATATCCACTTATATCGGTAATATACCAAGGGCTAAGCAAACAGGAGAAAAATTCAGAGGTTCTTTGACCCCCTTTGCGTTTACCATCGAAATTGGTCGAGTGATAGAAAAACATATCAAAGAGCAAACTAAACTTATTGAAAAGATACTAGGTCGCAAATTGACGGATGAGCAAAAAGGGGAGTTACCCTTATTTATCGCTCACGATGTAATTAAGGAAATGAAGCATCTCAGTTCAGAGCTACTTTTTTCTTTTTTAAAATCTGAATTACTGCACATAAAAAATATCGATCTATCTTCAAATCTAAGAAGAGCTATAAAAAGGCTTAATGTAATAAGTGAACGTACTGGAGAGCCTCTACATTCTACAGGATATCGCTTTCGTTACTCTATGGGCACGAGGGCCGCAAGAGAAGGTGCTGGCGTTCTTACAATAGCTCGGGTACTTGATCATTCTAATACCCAGAATGTAGGAGTGTATGTTAAAAATATACCTGAATTTGCCATTGCAGTTTCGAAAATCATGAACCAATCATTAGCTAAGTATGCTTCCGCATTTGCTGGTCAGATAGTAGCCGATGAAGATGAAGCGAATGGTATAAATCCTGGAGCAGCACGCATTCCATGCCGTGATAAGGACTGCGATATTGGCTCCTGTGGTACAAACGCTTTTTGCCAAGATTATGCGCCCATAGCTTGTTATCTCTGCACTAAATTTAAACCATGGGCTAATGCTCCCCATCATCTAGTTCTTGAGTGGTTAGTTGAAGAGAGGGAGCGTATAAAAAAGGATACAGGTGGGGATATGCAAATCGTAACAATTAATGATCGTGCTATCTTGGCTGTTTGCCAAGTAATTGAGAAATGTCGTGAGTACAATAATGCCTGAAGTTTTTATTTTTAAACCTAAACACGAACTTGAGCATGAGAATAATTTAAATGAGTTTCTTGCATTCTGTAGAAAACTCCCACCGTTGAATGAGAAGTATGACTATGAAAGTAATTATTGGGATAAAGTCGGAAACTTCACAATATTTGGAGCTAATAGTCGTAAGCGAATGACAGAGCAGCTTTTCGATCCCTCATTTATGCCGTTTGCTAAAGCATATATTGTTTATGGCGGTGGGGGTAAGTCAGCTGTAGATAATAGATTCAAAGCATTAAGGGCTATTCATGCAAGCCGAACAGATACAAGTGCTCTAGTAGATATTAATGTTACAAAGCTTACAGTTAACGACTTCAATAATGCAGCTGAAGCTGCAAGAAAAGCACTGGGTAAGGGGGCTTCATATCAAGCTGGACGAGGGCTAGCTAACCTATTAAAGTTTTTAATTGAGCACAACCTTATTTCGCGTTTTTCATGGAAAAACCCAATACTCAAACCTACTCATCAGGCTGTTGATGATGATGATGCTAGACAAAAGAAGATGCCAGATGAAGATGCTTTGATGGCGTTAGCCAGAGTAACTTCATTTAAGATGGAAGAACTAAGCCCTAGAGATATATTTACCACATCGACAATGGCACTATTATTTTCAGCACCCAACCGTGGCTCTGAACCTCTTTATCTTCTAGATAGCTGTATCGAATGCACTCCAATGAATGCAAAGAAAGCGATAGAGCTAGGACTATCTGAAGAGGAAGTTAAAACGCTAATTCTAGAAGAAATTAAAAAAGCAAAAAGCCAGTCGAAACAAGCATTAAACATTGATAGTGGAAATGGAAGTGTTCTAGCTGAGCCAAGTAATCCTGACGATATTAAAATTGACTGGGACACGAAGATTATTGTTAAAGGCATTAAGTGGTACTCAGGAAAAGGTTATGGGTACGAAAATAAATGGCTGCCTACCGTTATGTATCAAGTAGTAGAACAAGCTATAGCAAGACTACAGGAGCAGTCAAAAGATGCTCGAAATTTTGCAAAAATGCTAGAAGACTCTTCAAGTTTTCCTCGTCATAAATTGTGCCCAAATGTGCCAGAAGAACAATTATTAACTATGAATGAGGCTGCATTAGCCTTAGGCTTAGATTTATCAATTTATGGTGACACAAGTGATAGCCATAAACGAAAAAATATGCGTACCGCTCGCAATCAGATCCTCACAAAAAGAGGTATTGCGCGCAAGGATTATACTGTAAATCTTGTTGATTTAAATAAGATTATTCGCGATAGCTTGCCTGATGGATTTCCGTATATTCCATTTAGCAATGGTGATGGTATTAAAGTTAAGTGGTCGCAATCTCTTTATGCTAGTTTTTCTAACAGTTTAGAATCAAGAAGAGCAACTATTTATACTGAGCTACAGATCCCGACTATTAATACACTAAATGAGGACTTAGCACCGACTAAGAAAAAAAATAGAACAACAGGTGAACTAGCTTCAGGAGTACATTCTATATTCCAGCGTTGGGAATATGGGGATTTAGTCATTACTTCACACCAGTTACGACATATGCTGGACACAATGGCAGCCGTTAACGGAATGGATGGAGAAATGCGTGCTAAATGGGCAATGCGAAGTGATCCTGCTCATAACCGATACTATGATCATACAACTTATGAAGAGTACGGCGAAGACTTTATAGAAAGTCGCGAGAGAGAACTTGCTTCAAATGAGATGACGACTCAACCGAAAAATGAAAAAAATCAAGTTCAGCTATTAATCGCGACTGCCAGAACCATTCAGGAACTCAATACTAAAGCGTCCTTAACTGCTCATACAACAGAGTTTGGCATGTGTATAGCATCATATATATCAGAACCCTGTACTAAATATCGTGATTGTCTTAATTGTGATGAACAAGTATGTGTAAAAGGTGATGATGATAAGTGCGAGAGGGTCCGTCAGCGTCTCAAAAAAGAAGAAAAGCTTTTAAAAATGGACAAGAAGGCTGTAGATGATGGGGTGCAAGGTGCATTACGGTTTTATGAAAGCAGAGCACTTACGGTTGAGCGGGCCAAAGAATTAATTAGCATGTTTGAAGATCCGAATATAGAAGATGGCTCACTAATAAAACTAACAAATTTGAACAATGCATCTTTATTAGACCGAGCTATGGATATAAATGGCAGAAAAAGGCTACCTAATATCATTAATTATCAACGTACTAAACAAGCTCAGAAAATATCGGTTGATGAAATGATTAGGAGTAACCTTTCAATCGACACCCTACCTAGCCCTTCGGCTTATGATGACATTTCCTTTGAAGACTTAGATGAAATGAATGAATTATACTTCCCCGAGGATTAACTATGGCTAAGCACCTGACAGATGAAGATATCAAAAACGTGGTGGAACTACTTGATGATTGGCCTACAGACTCAAGATTAACATGGGATTCTTTGATCGAGGCTGTTGAGCATGACTACAAACTCAAAACAACAAGACAAACATTGTCAAAGCAGTCGCGAATAAAGACAGCTTTCACTGAGGTCAAAGCAATTGTTTCTGGTAACACCAGTAAGGTTAAAAATGTAACTCAGTCATTACCGCCAAGCCTAAAAATAGCAGCTGAAAGATTAGATTCTTTAAAGCGAAGAAACGAAAGGCTTGAAGCTGAAAATAATCGATTATTAGAGCAATTTCATACATGGCTTTATAATGCACACATACACGGAGTTACGCCTGAACAACTAAATCAGCCATTGCCTACCAAAGATAATTAGGTAATTTAGGTATATTCTATTCTTTGTTAAGGTTAGGTTTTATACACTGGAATTGGTGCTTTATGTCTGAGATAGCATAATGAAATCTAGTTGTTTTAAAATAATTTCAATTTGGACTAACTCCCCCACTTCTTTTTGATAAGAGTTAAGTCCGAATTTATTTGTTGGCAGTTAAATCAATTACTACCTCAACGCTATTTTAGCTCTACAGCTGAGGGGTCGTTGCATTTAAGTGTGCGTAGGCAAGTGCTAGAAAACACCCCAATCAAGCTGTTGGATATTAAAGACCAACAACTTATCGCAGATATGCATAAGTGTGCTTTAAAAGAACGAGCTGCAATGATGCAGCTGATTAAAAATAAAGATAAAGAACAAATAAGCATTGCATTAAAATTATTGAATTAAGATGTTTATAATTAACTAAACTAAGGTATTTCACGACTATGGCAACAACTATAAATCAAATCAATCAGGACGATATTAACAAAGCGGTGTGGAATGCCTGCGACACTTTCCGAGGTGTGATCAGTGCCGATACCTATAAAGACTTCATCCTCACTATGCTGTTTTTAAAATACATCTCTGATGTATACAAAGACGAACACGCTAAGTTAGTTCAGCAATTCGGAAATAATAAAGCTCTAGTAGATGCAATGATGGCTAAGCAGCGCTTTGTGTTACCCGATGGCGCTAGCTTTTGGGACTTATACGAAAAGCGTTATGAAGCAGGCAACGGTGAGCGCATTGATAAAGCCTTACACGCACTAGAAGAAGCTAACGGCAGCAAGCTTAAAAATGTATTTCAAGACATCAGCTTTAACACTGACCGATTAGGCCAAGAAAAACAAAAGAACGATTTACTGCGCCACTTGTTAGAAGACTTTGGTAAAGACATTTTAAACCTAAGCACAGAGCGTGTCGGCAGCTTAGATATCATCGGTAATGCCTACGAATACCTTATTAAACACTTTGCTGCTGGCAGTGGCGCTACCGCTGGCGAATACTACACCCCGCCTGAGGTATCAACTCTTTTAGCTACCGTTTTAGAACCAGTTGAGGGCGATCAAATATGTGACCCATGTACAGGCAGTGGCTCGCTGCTTTTAAAATGTGGCGCTATGGTGCGTAAAAACTCAGGCTCTAAAAAATACGCATTATTTGGGCAAGAAGCGATTGGTTCAACATGGGCACTCGCTAAAATGAACATGTTCCTGCATGGTGAAGACAACCACCGCATTGAATGGGGTGACACGATTCGTAATCCTCAGTTGCTAGATAAAGACGGTACAGGCTTATTACACTTTGACATCGTCACAGCCAACCCACCGTTCAGTCTAGATAAGTGGGGTCATGAAGATGCTAGCAGCGACCCTTATGGTCGTTTTAGACGAGGCGTACCACCAAAAACCAAAGGTGACTATGCTTTCATCAGCCACATGATTGAAACTCTTAAACCTGCTGATTCGTCAGGAAAAGGCGGTCGAATGGGCGTAGTAGTACCACATGGCGTGTTATTTAGAGCATCATCTGAAGGAAAAATTCGTCAACAGTTAATAGAAGAAAACCTACTTGATACTGTTATTGGTTTACCAGAAAAGTTATTTTTTGGTACAGGTATTCCAGCAGCCATATTATTGTTTAAAAAACAAAAAACTGACAATAATGTGTTATTCATTGATGCTAGCCGAGAATTTAAATCAGGTAAAAACCAAAACCAGATAACACCAGAGAACATTCAAAAAATAATCGACACCTATAAAGCCCGCGAGAGTGTTGATAAATACGCTTATCTAGCAACATTTGATGAGATTAAAGAAAACGACTTTAACCTCAATATCCCACGTTATGTTGATACTTTTGAAGAAGAAGCCGACATTGATTTAGTAGCAGTACGCAATGAGCGAGTTGCGCTGAAAAATGAACTCAATACGCTTGAAGCAGAAATGGATGGCTACTTAAAGGAGTTGGGTTATGAGAATAACTAACGAGAAACTCGGAAACATTATTGAAACTTTAACTGATTATCATGCAAATGGATCATATGAAAAATTAAAAGAAAATGTGGAGTTATTACCTTCTGAAAATTATGCAGTGATGATTAGAACGACTAATTTCTCTCAGAATAACTTTTATGAAAATCTTAATTACATAACTGAATCAGCATACAATTATCTTAAAAAGTCTAAGGTTTATGCTGGTGACATTGTTATGAATAAAATCGCTGATGCTGGTGCATGCTACTTCATGCCTGAAATTAAAAAACCAGTATCATTGGGGATGAATTTATTCTTAATTCGAATCAATAAACAATTAGCGAATTCATTCTTTATTTATAGTTACTTAAAGTTCCACGAGTTTTATGTCAAATCATTTGCAAGTGGCTCTGCGACTAAAACAATAACGAAAGAAGATGTTAGAAAGTTAAAAATCTACCTCCCTGAAATTGGTGAACAACAAAAAATCGCCAATATCCTTGAAACTTGGGATAAAGCGATTAGCACCACCGAGCGCCTAATCGACAACAGCAAGCAGCAGAAAAAAGCCTTAATGCAACAACTGCTCACAGGCAAAAAGCGCCTACTTGATGATTCAGGTAAACCGTTTGAGGGAGAGTGGAAAGAGATTGAAGTTGGTCAACTCACCAAGATCTATGATGGTACACACAGTACACCAAAGTATGTAGAGGAAGGAGTTCCCTTTTATAGTGTTGAGCACTTAACACGCAATGATTTCTCACGTACAAAGTTTATTTCTGAAGACGTATTTGAAAAAGAGAACAAACGAGTGAAGCTAGAAAGAAACGATATATTGATGACAAGGATCGGAGATATTGGAACAGCCAAGTGTTTGACTTGGGATGTACAAGCTTCTTTTTATGTTAGTTTGGCTCTTTTTAAGTCTAATGTGCAATTCGATTCCAACTATCTAACTTATTACATTAATTCTAAAGATTTTCACAGAGAATTATGGAAACGAACAATTCATGTAGCCTTCCCAAAGAAAATAAACTTAGGTGAAATAAGTCACTGTTTGGTTCAATTACCTCCATTAGTAGAGCAGGTGAAAATTGCCGCTATCCTCACCAGTGCCGACCAAGAAATCGAACTACTAGAACAACAGCTTGCTGACTTGAAGCAAGAAAAGAAAGCTCTAATGCAGCAACTTTTAACAGGCAAGCGCAGAGTTAAAGTGGACGACAAGGAGGTTGCATGATTTCACAAAAACGCCCTCGCACTATTCAAATATTTTTACCTACAGGCGATCCTGCGGGTATTCGCATTGCTGAGCAAACCACGTCTATTATTCGCTTAATTGAAGTGCCTCGTAGTGATATTGCTGAATTTTTAAAAATGCCAGAAGCCAAACAAGTTGGGCTTTATTTCTTAGTTTCTGGCGATAGCAAAGATGAATTATATATAGGTCAGTCGGGCGATGTCGGTAGCCGATTGATGCAGCATTACAAAGACGAAAAGAAAGATTGGGAGCGTGCACTTGTATTAGTGTCGCTCACCAATAACTTAACCCAAACCCATGTGCTGTATTTAGAATCACTGTCGATAGAAAAAGCCAAACACTGCCAACGCTATGAACTGCTTAATGGTAACGGTGGGCAAAAGCCTTACACACCTATTCCGCTTAAAGCCGATTGTGATGAAATTCATGAAATTGGTAGCTTGTTGTTAGCCACCCTTGGCTACCCCATTTTTGAACCACTAACAGAGGTATCACCTACCAAAACCGAACAAGTTTTTTTATGCAGTCGCACTAGCGTTGATGCCAAAGGCATTTACACCAACGAGGGTATGGTGGTACTAAAAGGCTCTTCCGCTCCCATGACCACGAAGCGCAAAACTGAACAACGGTTTTATGATAAGCGTGACCAGTTATTAACTAAAGGCGTTATAGCAGAGAAAAACGGCCGCTTTGTATTTCAACGTGATTATTTATTCCCTACACCGAGCGGTGCTTCGATGTTTTTGCTATTAGCCAGTTCTAATGGTTGGGTTGACTGGAAAACAGAGCTAGGCATTACACTCCATGATCATCAAGGTCGTACACTAGAATCAGCCAATGAACAGGCAAGTAATATTAATTAGGCAATAAAGGATTAAGAATTAATGAATAAAATATTAATGACAGGCCACTTAGGGTTGATTGGCCGTCATTTATCTCCCCTATTATCTCAACTAGGTTATGAAGTAGTTGGTTTTGATATTGCTGATGGAACAGGTGATATTTGTAATACATGGCAGTTAAGCCAAGCACTCAATGAATGCTGTGGCGTAATACATTTAGCGGCTGTTTCGCGCGTTGTGTGGGCGCAGAACGATCCCGAAAAGTGCTGGCAAACTAATGCATTGGCTAGTGAACAACTTCTTAAATTAGCGGCAAACAGTACACATAAGCCTTGGGTACTGGTTGCCAGTAGCCGCGAGGTTTATGGCGAACCAAAAATTTTACCCGTCACAGAAACCATGCCTTTAGTACCCGTTAATATTTATGGGCGCTCTAAGCTTTACATGGAAGATGCCGCTCTAAGCGCACGAAGTGCAGGTATTAATACCGCTATTGTAAGGTTAGCTAACGTGTATGGCTGCACGCTTGATCATGAAGATAGAGTATTACCTGCATTTAGCAGAAATGCCGCCTTAGGCGTTGATTTACGGGTTGATGGCTTTGAGCATTTATTTGATTTTACCCATGTAGATGACACCGTAGCGGGTTTACTCAAAGCCATAACATTGCTGAGTGAAGGTGAAAAACAATTGCCACCCATTCATTTATTACCCGGGCATGGCACAACCTTAAAACAAGCGGCACAAATGGCTATTAAAGCCGCCAATAGCTCTTCAACTATTGTTGAGGCAGCGTCTCGTGCTTACGATGTGGCTCGCTTTATTGGCGACCCGTCTCGTGCTAAATCACTACTAGGTTGGCACGCGAGTGTTTTGCCTGAACAAGGGATTGCAAGGTTAGTTGACGCATATAATAAAAAATTAAAATTAGGAGCGCATTCGTGAAAATATTAAAAGTAATACATGGCTACCCTATGTTGTATAACGCGGGTTCTGAAGTTTATTCTCAAACTATTTGTCATGGATTGGTTAAAAAAGGCCACGAAGTTCGTGTATTTACCCGTGAAGAAGATGCATTCAGACCAGATGGCGACATAAGAATTAGCCACGATGCTGATGTGCCTGAAATTGCATTACACCTTGTTAATAACCCACGCCACAGAGATAGATATCGCTTAGCGATTATTGACCAAAAATTTGCTGAGCTATTAGATGAATATTGCCCTGATATTGTGCATATTGGCCATTTAAATCATTTATCGACCTCTTTGGTGTTTGAAGCCAAAATACGCAATATTCCTGTTGTTTATACGTTGCACGATTACTGGTTGATGTGCCCACGTGGGCAGTTTATGCAAATGCATTCGGATGACGATAACCTTTGGGCTGCATGTGACGGACAAGAAAATAAAAAATGTGCCACACAATGTTATGCCCGTTACTTTTCGGGTGATAAAGAAGAGCTAGACCAAGATATTGCTTATTGGGAAAACTGGGTTGAACGCAGAATGCGCCACGTAAAAGAGGTTGTTGAGCAGGTTGACCTGTTTATCTCGCCTGCCAAATATTTAAAAAACCGCTACGAAAAAGACTTTGGTTTACCAACCGATAGAAGCATTTACTTAGATTACGGTTTTGATCGTTCTCGTATGTTAGGCCGTGTACGTAATGAAGGCGAACCTTTTACCTTTGGCTATATTGGTACACATATTCCAGCTAAGGGTATTCACCAGTTAATTGAGGCATTTGGCAAGATAAAAGGCGATGCCATTTTACGTATTTGGGGCCGAGATAGAGGGCAAGATTCACGTGCTTTGCGTGCAATTGCAGCCACATTACCACTCGAAAAACAAAACAGTATTCAGTGGATGCCAGAGTATAAAAACCAACACATTGCTGTTGATGTATTTAGCAAAACCGATGCGATTGTAACGCCTTCGGTTTGGGTTGAAAATTCTCCGCTCGTGATACATGAAGCGCAACAGTCTAGAGTACCTGTGATTACAGCTAACGATGGCGGTATGGGTGAGTACGTTATAGATGGCGTAAATGGTCTGACCTATGAGCATAGAAATGTTGATGCGCTTGCTGAAAAAATGCAGGTGTTTGTTGATGATCCACAGTATGCAAGACAACTTGGTGAAAAGGGTTATGCATTTAGTAATGATGGCGAAATTCCATGTATAGACCAGCATATTATTGATTTAGAAGCTTGCTACAAGGAGTTAATGCAGTGAGGGAAACTGATTTTTGGCGCATTACCTTAGACACTAACCCTGATACCTGTAATTTAAACTGTGTTATGTGTGAGGATCATTCGCCTTATTCTGATAGCCCTAAATTGCGTAAGCAGCAAGGACGATTGCGCCCTAATATGGATAGAGTGATGCTTGAGCAGGTGATCCGCGATGCGGCTGCAATGGGCATTAAAGAAGTGATCCCCTCAACAATGGGAGAACCTTTACTTTATCCACATTTTGATGTGTTTTTAGATTTATGCCATGAGTTGGGGTTATCGTTAAATTTAACGACTAATGGCACCTTCCCAAGCCCCGATAAACACCACAATGTTGAATACTGGGCTAATCGTATTGTACCTATTGGTAGTGATGTAAAAATTTCGTGGAATGGGGCTACCGACGCCACCCACAGTAACATTATGCTTGGTGCTCAATTAAGCGAACATATTGAAAATGCAAAACGTTTTATTGCCGTTAGGGATAGCTGGGCCGAGCGTCATTATTGTTCAATAACAATGCAGTTAACGTTCTTACGCAGCAACTTAGAGGAAATTCCTCAAATGGTTGACCTTGCTATTGCACTAGGGTTTGACCGCATAAAGGGTCACCAGTTATGGGCGCACTTTGATGAAATAGCAACCGAGAATTTACGTAACGATATTGTGTTTGCAGAGCGTTGGAATCAAATAGTTAAGTATTGCCATGAGCATGTGGAATTACATAATAAAACCGCAATCAGACCTTTTAAGCTAGATAATTTTTCTGAGTTACACATAGATAATTTAGACGATATCGCACCGAATGGTCACTGCCCGTTTTTAGGTAAAGAAATTTGGATTGATCCATCGGGTCGTTTTAATGTGTGTTGTGCGCCTGATCAAGAGCGTAAATCATTAGGGGAATTTGGCTCGGTTGCGGAGTCGCCACTCTCAGAATTAGCACAGAGTGAGCAGTATGTTGAGTTGATGAATACATATCAAGATCACCCTTTGTGTAAGCAGTGCACTATGAGGCGCGTGTAATGAGTATATTAGCTAAACTCTCTGTTTCGGATGATGGTAGATACCACACTTTTGCTGATGGCACCCCAGCTTACCCTGTACGCTTTGATGAAGTTTTATCATTTCATGACATAGACAACGCCTATCAAGTTGCGCCTGTTTGTTTAAATAGCCAAGCGTGGCACATAAACGAAACAGGCGAAGCAATCTACCCGCACAAATTTAATCGTACTTTTGGTTTTTACTGTGGCTTAGCCGCTGTGGTAGAAAACGATGATTGCTTTCATATATTGCCAAATGGCTTTGCAGTCTATGCACAGCGCTACGCCTTTGTTGGTAATTATCAACAAAACATTGCTGTGGTATGTGATAAGGACGGTTTTTACTTTCATATTGATAAATCGGGCCAACCTCTTTACGAAAATAAGTGGCATTACTGCGGAGACTTTAGAGAAGGTATTGCCGTTGTTCAGGCTGAAAATGGCCTGAGTACGCACATTGATAAGCAAGGTCGGTTTATTCATTCATACTGGTTTTTAGACTTGGATGTTTTTCATAAGGGGTTTGCAAGAGCAAAAAGTGATGAAGGTTGGCATCACATTGATAAAAGTGGCAAACCTATTTACGCACAGCGCTACGCAAGTGTTGAACCGTTTTATAATGGGTTTTCGCGTGTTGAAACGCATTTTGGCGCTCTGCAAATTATTAACGAACAAGTCGATGTAGTTAGAGAGCTTAGAGCTGCAAAGAGTGATGACTTTGGATCTTTATCTGCTGATATGGTTGGTTACTGGCGAACCTTTACTATTGCAGCTGCCGCTGATTTAAAAGTATTTGACTACTTACCTAACGATACAGCCCAGTTAGCCATACACACAAACACGTTAGAAAAACGGTTAACTCGCCTGTTGAATGCCTTAGGGGAGTTAGGGTTGGTAAAATGCGAACAACACATTTGGCATGTATTACCCAAAGGTGCTTTTTTAACAACTAACCACGCTATGTCGCTTGCGAGCGCTGCGATAGAGTATCGTGGTGAGTTAATGCAAAGGTGGCACAACCTCACGCAATTAATGCAAGAGGAAATTGAAAATGATGACATTTTTAAACAAGTGAGTTTGTCTAAGGAGCATACTGAAAGGCATCATAATATGCTGCGCAGCTACGCATTAAAAGACTATAAAGAACTTGTTTGTTATTTAGATATTGAAAAAGAGGATGTTGTTTTTGATGCTGCGGGAGGCAATGGTTTATTGGCACAGCTTATTCTCAATAAGTCTCCCTCTTCAGATGTGATTTTGGGTGACCTACAAGGTGTTATTGATTCTAGTGACTTCAGCAAGAAGGTAGCCTTTGACCTTTTTGAAACATGGCCTGTTAAAGCAAATAAAATAATGTTGGCGCGCGTGCTTCATGACTGGAACGATGCAGATGCTTTGCAAATTCTTTTAAATGCAGCTGATGCATTACAAAATAATGGTGCAATTTATGTGTTTGAAATGTTACTTGATGAGTACGGCTTTGGTGGCTCTCTCTGCGATTTACATTTACTCACAGTGACAGGTGGACAAGAAAGGACGCAAAGCCAATTTGAAGCGCTATTTAAAAAAGCAGGGCTTTGCATTGATTCGGTTATTAAGAACGATGGCTTAGTAACTGTAATGAAGTTAATACGGACATAAACAAATGAAAAGAATACTCATAGTAAGACATGCTGCTCGGCCCGATATTTTACCGAATAACGTGGGTAATGATGTAATGCTGACTGATGAAGGTATTAAGCAGAGTAAATTATTTGCTTCGCTAATAAACGGTCAAGTATTGAGTATTAGAACCAGCCCTATTGGCCGATGTGTTCAAACTGCCGAACTAATAGCTCAGGCAACTCACTTTAAACCTGTTGATATAGAACAGTGTCGCTTATTAGGCGATCCTGGTTTTATTATTAAAGATGGTGACTTAGCTTGGCAACATTGGTTGAACAAAGGCCATGAAGCCGTTAATTTACATTTGCTGTCGGGTACTGAATCATGGGATGGTTTTTATGATTTAAACGATTCGGTTGCACGTATTTTTAGTGATATAAAAGCGCTGTTAAGTAACTCAGCAGATGGAGTGCATTTATGGGTTACTCACGACACCATATTGGCCACTTTAGCGGCTCGTATTGGAGACAAACGATTAGCGCTTCAAGATTGGCCTAACTTTTTGGGTTACTTGGAAATAAAGCTAAATGATGACCAAATACATGTGAGTTATTCGCAAAAACCTAACTTAGTAGGCGATGCAATTTAAGGATGATTAGGCACAATGACAAACATTAAATTTCAAGAAGAATTTAGTTCTAAAATCCCCGCATTAACTTTGCTGACTAACTTAGGCTACACGTTTATTCCACCAAGTGACTGTGAAGCCCTGCGCGGTAATACGTTAGCAAGCCATAAGAAAAGCAGCCATCAGGTGGTGTTGTTACCTGTAATGCGTGCCTTTTTAGCGAAACAAACGTTTTCGTTTGCAGGTAAGCAACATACGCTCTCAGAAGCGGCCATTGATAAGGTAATGCATGAGCTGAACCCCGCTATGAACCTTGGGCTAAAAGCGGCTAACGAGAAGATTTATGATGCGCTAATGTATGGCGTGAGTGTGACTGAATTTATTGATGGTAAAAAAGCATCCCCCACTATTAAGCTTATTGATTGGCATAATATTGATAACAATACCTTTCATTGTACCGAAGAGTTAGTAGTACAAAATGCCGAGGGGACGGGCAACCGCAGACCGGATATTGTGTGTTTTGTAAATGGTTTGCCATTAGTGGTGATTGAGGCAAAACGCCCCGATTCAAACAAAGAGGGTAAATCGACCAATACTGAGGCAATTTCTCAGCAAATTCGTAACCAAAAGCAGGATGAAATACCGCATTTATATGCCTACAGTCAGTTACTGTTAGCCATAAACGGGCATGAGGGCTTGTATGCAACGTGCGGCACCCCTGAAAAATTTTGGGCAAAGTGGAAAGAAGAGCAAATACCGGAAGCGGAATTTGTTAGGCTTAAAAACCACACGCTGAGTGATGAGCAATTAAATACGCTCTTTAACCATCGCCCTGCAAAAGATAAAACAGATTACCAGTCACTTATTGCCGCAGGAGAGCTGACGGTAACCGACCAAGACAGGCTAATTGTAAGTTTGCTACGCCCTGAGCGCTTATTGGATATGACCCGACTGTTTACGCTGTTTGATAAAAAAGTGGGTAAAATAGTTGCTCGTTATCAGCAAGTGTTTGGCATTAAAGCATTAATAGAACGCATTAATACGTTTGATGACACGGGTGCGCGTGAAGGCGGCGTTATTTGGCATACCACGGGCAGTGGTAAGTCGTTTACTATGGTATTTTTATCAAAGGCGCTTATTTGGCTTGAAGAGCTAGCGCAGTGCCGCGTAATTATAGTGACTGACCGAGTAGACTTAGAAGACCAGTTAAGCCGTACTTTTGCCTCCGGAGGGGTATTAACAGACCGCGATAAAAAAGATGCGATGGCGACAACCGGTAAGCGCTTAGCGGAGCAAATTGGTCAAGGGAACGAGCGTGTTATTTTCTCGATTATTAATAAGTTTGGCTCTGCGATAAAACACAAAGACTGTTACAACGATAGCCCTAATATTATTGTGTTAGTGGATGAAGGCCACCGTAGCCAGAATGGTGAAAATAATATCCGTATGCAGCAAACCCTGCCTAAAGCTGCGTTTGTTGCCTTTACAGGTACGCCACTATTGAAAGACGATAAGACCGAAAACAAGTTTGGTAAAATCATTCACTCTTACACGATGCAGCAAGCGGTTCAAGATAAAACCGTGACTCCACTGCTGTATGAAGAACGTATTCCTGAGCTAAACGTTAACGATAAGGCGATTGATGCATGGTTTGATCGCAGTACCAGTAAGCTGAGCGACAAACAAAAAACCGATTTAAAAAGAAAGTTTTCGCAAAAAGGTCAAATATATCAAACTGCCGATCGCATTATGTTAATTGCCTATGATATTACCGACCACTTTCAAAATTTTAAGCACCAAGATTTAAAAGGCCAGCTAGCTTGTGACTCTAAAGCGTCTGCAATACGCTACAAAGAGGCATTAGATAAAATTGGCACCGTGACATCTGTTGTGGCAATGTCGGCCCCTGATACCCGTGAGGGGCACGATGTAGTTGATCAAGAAAGCAAAGACATTGTGCAAAATTGGTGGAAAGCCAATGTTGATAAAATGGATGAAAAAGCCTACACCAAAGCCATTATCGAAGACTTTGGTAGAGACGATGGCCCAGACATCATGATAGTGGTTGATAAACTGCTAACGGGCTTTGATGAGCCAAAAAATACAGTGCTGTATATCGACAAACCTCTTAAAGAGCATAACCTGATTCAAGCCATTGCCCGAGTAAACCGTTTGCATAGCAAAAAACAGTTTGGCTACCTGATTGACTACCGTGGCATTTTAAAAGAGCTTGATACCACCATAGAAAAGTACCAAGACCTTGCAGAGCGCACCCAAGGCGGCTTTGATATAGATGACCTGAAAGGGTTATATAACAGCATGGATACCGAGTATAAAAAACTGCCGGGGTTACACAGCGATTTGTGGGCAATATTTGAAGGGGTTAAAAACAAGCAAGATGGCCCAGCACTTCGCCAAGCATTAGCACCAAAAGTACATGAGGTTGGTGGTAAGCTTACCGACACCAACCTTAAAAAGCGTGATGACTTTTACTCAATACTCACGGCATTTTCAAACTGTATGAAAGTAGCGCTGCAATCAGCCACCTACTTTGAAGATAAGTCGTTCGATAACAAGCGTGACCTATACAAGCATGACTTAAAAGCTTTTGTAGATTTACGTAAACAAGTACGTGAAGATGCTGATGAAACTATTAATTACGATGAATACGCTGAAGATATCCGTAGCTTACTCGACAAACACATAGCAGGCATTGAAGTAAAAGAACCTGACGGAGCTTACTTGGTAGGCAACTTAGGAAAAGACGTTAAGCCGCAAGATTTGAGTGATGATGAGGCTCGTAACCAAACGGACAAAATTACTGGTCGTATCACCAAGATGATTGAGCAAGATTTAGCTGATGATCCTTATGCACAAGAATACTTTTCTAAAATGCTTAAAAAGGCCATTGACGATGCTAGAGCCATGTTTGATGCCCCTGTTAAGCAGTACATCTTGTTCGCTGATTTTGAACAAGAAGTAAAAGACCGCAAAGTCTCTGATGTTCCAAGTGACTTTGTGGATGACGCCGGCAAGTTAAACACACATGCTCAAGCCTATTTTGGCCTGTTCAAACATTTGTTTGATAGTGAACTTTTAACTAAAAAGGCACTGGATAACGAGAAATTGGTATCGCTTGCTTTTAATATTGATGCCGTCGTGAATGATGCGGTTGCTGAGTATTCCATTAACCCTGCGGAAATTGAAAATGCCATTCACATGAAGTTATTACCATTACTGTTTGCTGAGCTTGGCCTTGATAATGCTCAAAAGCTGATTGAAGAAGTGTTAAAGATAACCCGATTAGGCATAGCTAGAGGCTAATGTAAGTGACGCAAAAAACGGTAGCCGCTGCTATTCATTCTGAAGAAAGCAGCGCAACAACCAACGAACACGGTGTTTTTACTTATGGTAACAACACCATTCGCTACGACGTTATTCGTAAAACCAAGCCTGCTGATAACTCTAAACAAACAGCACGCAAAGTAATTATTAAGGTTCACCCTGATCAGCGTGTTGTAGCGACAGTGCCACATGATGCAAGTGATGACGCTATCCAAGATGCCATGCATAAGCGTGCCAGATGGATTTGGCAAAGTATTAATGACTTTGCAAAGCAAAAAGATACGGTATTACATAAACAATATGTGAGTGGCGAAACTCAGTTTTATTTGGGTAAGCGCTATGTACTCAAGGTAATCGTTGATGCTGAGCAAGTGCCTAGTGTAAAACTGAGTCGTGGCAAATTAAACGTCACACTCAAGCACGAAATAAGCAAAGATATTACCCCTGATTCTCAAGATAGACGATTGGTGAAAATTAAACCGCTAATCGACAAGTGGTATCAACACAAAGCAAAAGCAATTTTCCATGAACGACTAGCCGAACTACTGCCTAAGACCACATGGGTTACAGGTATTCCATCTTTTCGTGTAATGGCAATGAAAAAGCAATGGGGGAGCTGTTCGACCAAAGGCAACTTAATGCTCAACCCACACCTTGTTAAAGCCCCTAAAGAGTGTATTGATTACGTAATATTACATGAGCTCTGCCATATTGCGGAACACAACCACAGCGAACGCTTTTGGCGTTTGTTAACCCAAGTTATGCCTAATTGGAAAGAAGTAAAAGCTGAGCTGGACGATATGGCAGAGATGTATTTGAATGAGTGAAACACAATTAATAGGTTTATAAAACGTGATTAAGAAAAAGATGCCTGAAAGTTTTATAGAGTTTTTGTCGCTGCTCTCTAATAATAAACTTATAACTGACTTTACGAATCAATTAATATCACTACCTTCAGAAGAAGATAATTACTTTATCTCAATTGGTGACAGATGGTGTTCAGTAGAAAATATCGTTAAGCGGGACTTAAATGTTAGTAAACAGTTATATAGCTTTGCTTTTGAAGGTTTAGATCCTAATTTTTCATTCAGCTCAGGGAATTTAAAAGCAATATATCTACCAGATGAAGACTTCATAAACGGCGGTAGTGCAATTATAATTTTCTCTATCGTTGGCAGCACATGGCGACATATAGTTCCGTTAGAAAATCAATTGTCTTTATGGGAGCAACTAGGCCTTCTAAATTAATACTGTTTTATTAATAATTGAAACTACAACAGTACGTTTAAAGAGAGCTTTAACTATTTTCATTTATATACAGAGCAAAATGAAAGGTACTAATTTTTAATGATTTCATCTGTGATTTGACTATCTAAGTATTTC
Organism: Pseudoalteromonas sp. NGC95; assembly: GCF_015864705.1. Classification (NCBI taxonomy): domain Bacteria; kingdom Pseudomonadati; phylum Pseudomonadota; class Gammaproteobacteria; order Alteromonadales; family Pseudoalteromonadaceae; genus Pseudoalteromonas; species Pseudoalteromonas sp. NGC95. The sequence continues at coordinate 409,703 of NZ_JADYWR010000001.1, read as the reverse complement.
CTTACTTGAGGTAAGTTATTTGCGCTATCTTTTAAGATGAAATCTAACGCAGAGCTGTTGTCAAATATCTGATTTTCTCTTGTTATCCATGCATGAGCTAATTTTTTATCTGAAAAAAGCGTTCCAAGTGCTTTGTATATTCCTAAGACATACGAAATACGCAATAAAGTACCATCGGATAAAGCTATTATAGTGTCTTGTTTCCAGCCTTTAAATAATTGTTCAGATGACTGACCAAGTAAATTCGTTTGCTCCTTTTTTGTAACTTCCCATTTCGTCATGATGTTGAAAAAAACACGCAAAGCAATCTCTGAGGTTCTTTTAGGGTTTTTATTTAATATTTCATGCTTTAAAAGTGACATAAATACACTCATGTATTTGCTCAGTTGTTTTGAGCGAAAGAATAGCTATTGAGCTTATATAAGCCAAGTAGCGTGTTAATCGTAGATATCTTATTTTGTAAAAAATATACCCTTTCTTTTTTGATCAGATACTCTAATTGGGTTTCTTTTTCTAGAGTTTTTCCTAATATTACGTCAATATTGTAGGGAACTAGTGTTGCTCTGCATTTTATCATCTCTAAATCACATAGTGCTTTCTGCATATCAAGAGCTAAAACAAAACTGAAATGCAGCTCCTTTTCTACTTTAAGTATGTGATGTGGTTTGTAGAATAAATCTGTTTTTTTATATCTGATGCCTTTAGAGTATGTTGATATGATCAGTAAAGATTTTTTTGTAAGCTTCTCTAAATATAGTGAAACCAGCTTTTCTATTTGCTCAAAGCCAAAGTATTTAGCAATTTCTAATTTCGTAAAATCATCACATATCTTCGAAGAATAAATATACACTGTTTTTTTTGAATCAATAATTTCATGAATAATAGAATTTACATCTGCCATATATCACTTCACTTCCTTTATTATGACTAATAAGTCATTTTTTATGTAATATAGTGCATATGAGCTGTATTGGCAATATGGGATCATCCTATTAAAAAATAGGGTTTGATCTTAATGGTTCATGTAAACAAATTAATTGGCAAAAATATAAAATTAGCGCGAGTAAAAAAAGATTGGAGTCAAGCCGATCTTGCTCACCGACTTGATGTAGAGCAAAGCTATATTAGTAGGGTTGAATCAGGTTTAGTGGCTGCTTCGTGCGAAAGAATATATGAGATAATTCACTTACTTGATTGTGAGTCCACCGATATCTTTCCTCCAGCGAAACCTACAAAAACTAGCTTTAATGGATAATATTTTTATTGGACCGAAGTTCATGACATTTACATCAGGAACCAAGAATTCTCTCGATTAAATAAATAACAATGAGATAAGAGCTTTTAAAGTAAACGTGTGGCCAGAATCACTGCACAACTACAATTTGTCAGGTACAGTCAAAGTTAAGGACGATCTTCTTTTATCACATTTAGCTATACATAAAAGAATCGAAAATATAGAGATGTATATTCACTTTTTAAAGCAAGTAGTCGAAAACTACCAGAGCGAGGCAGCTTGAAGAGAATAAAGGCTTGAATTACTAAAGGCGCTTATTTTAAAAAATAATAAGCTGTAAGCTAACAGAAATAAAATTTAACAAAGCACTAAACTTACTTCTGGAAATATTAGATCTCCCTCATTAAATCCAACTTATAGATAAGCATCTCGTATAAAGCACTCAAATAAACTATATTCTAATGCTCACTTCGTGAGGACTATTGAAACAGCTAAAAGATAATTTTTTATACGAGAAAGTATTCTTTTCCTGCTTTATTAACGTTTATGAATCACCATTAATTATATTGTTGGAGTAAGGCTATTCAAAGTAATTCTTGAAGAAGAATAGGTAGTTTATAAATCACTTTTGCTATCGAAGTTTTGTAAAGTTTCGTACATTTTAAAGCTAAACTTTACAGGAATCTTTACGTTTTTAGGTTTTTGAATTTAAAATATATATTTATCAATGGTTTGATTTTAATTTAAAATACAAGGTCACCAATACCGTTCTAAATGATATAAAGTTATTAGTGTAATACTCATATTAGACCTCGTTTTTACGGGGTTTTTTTATACGAGTTGTGTAGTGAGGGCAACCCAGAACTATCAATGAATATCGTCATTAAGCAATAAAATGAAATAGTATTAGTAAACATGTTAAATTATGGTGGTATTTACATTTTATTTAATTGATATATATATCGTTAACACTTACCATTAAAGGACTTTCACCTTGATTACACAATGAGAAACATGAAAACTAATATCTTATTTTTATTTCTTGTTTTTCAATTTGTGAGTCCAATTTCAAACGCTCAACCTTCTTCAAATGTTACTCATGTTTTATTTATAAATTCAACAAACCAAGATATGCCTTGGCACAAAAGTGTTGATTCTGGACTGCGTAAAAAACTTATAGAACGTTCTTTTAGTTATGAACTCTTCGTTGAAAATATGGATGTAAACCGATTCGATGAAGCAAATCAAAAACAGTTAATGAAGGACTACCTCAAACAAAAATATAAAAATAAGCACATCGATATCATTGTTACTCAGTCTCCTTCTGCAGCAGTACTTTTATCGCAATTAGATGACTTTTTTATAAATGCTCCAAGAATATATTTGGAACCAGGCGCTCAATTTAGTTTGCCTAAAAATACTAACGGAGCAGTGATCCAAGCTAAATTAGATTACGCGCAAGCAACAGCAAGCGCTGTTAATTTAATGAAGCCTAAAAAATTAATCGTTATATTAGATACAAAAAACGATATTGGGATGAGCTTTTATCGAGGGCTCTTTTCGGTTATTAACCGTGACTTTTCGTATTTAGGCGTAGAGAAGTGGTTTGATCTTTCAATGCCAGAGCTGCTAACTAAAGTAAAAAATGCGCCAGATGATTCAATTATATTGTTTACTCCCATTTTCAGGCATTACGATAATAAATCCCTTAGCCCTTATCAGCTCGTAGAGCAATTAGCTAAAGCAAGTTCTGCGCCCATTTTTAGTTATTGGGAGGTACTATTAGGCTCAGGTGTTGTTGGTGGGTATGTGTTGTCGGGTGAAAAAATAGGCGAACGTATTGCCGATTCGATAATTTTATACAATGAAAATAAAAGCTTAAGTGCAATCAGTGGTGAAGGGCTAAGTGTTTACGCTTATGACTGGCGTCAATTAAACAAGTTCGATATAGCTCCACAAAGCTTGCCAGAAAAGTCTATTATATCCTATTACGAGCCAACCTATTTTGAGCAAAATAAAACATTAATTTACAGCGCTACTGCGATTATTTTTATTCTTAGCAGCTTTTTAGTTTTCGTATTGTTTTTAAATCAACGGCGAATTCAACTTTTAAAAGAGCTTGATGAAGAAAAGCAAAGATTAGAGTCTCGCGTTGATCAGCGTACTGAAGAACTGTTGCAAGCCAAAGAAGAGGCCGAAAAGCTGACATCCGCTAAGTCTGAATTTTTAGCAAATATGAGTCATGAAATTAGAACTCCTATGAGTGGAATTATTGGCTTAACCAACATTTTGCTCGAAAAAGGTTTGCCTGGGGAATATGAGCATTATTTAAATAAAATTAAATATTCTTCAGATCAACTCCTTGTAGTTATTAACGATATTTTAGACTTTTCAAAAATTGAGTCTGGAAATATTAACCTTGAGGAATTTCCTTTTTCTGTAAATTCGGTTGTTGACTACATCAGAGCAACTTTTGATGAGCTAGCTCAAAGCAAAGGGATCACATTTGATATTGTCATTGGTAAAGAGGTTAAACTCGATTTAATAGGTGATGTAGTTCGAATAAACCAAGTACTGCTAAATTTATGCTCTAACGCAATTAAATTTACTACACAGGGCTTTGTATCGGTATTAATAGAATCAAAAAGATCGTTAGCTGATCCTAAGAGCGTTTGTTTGTATTTCATTGTTAAGGATTCCGGTATTGGGATTGCCGAGCAAAGCCTTACCGATTTATTTGAATCTTTTACTCAAGCTGACAGCTCTACAACCAGGAAGTTTGGCGGCACAGGTTTAGGTTTAACTATAAGTAAGCGTTTATGCCAATCGATGGGTGGGGATATAACGGTAAAAAGCACTCAAGGTGTAGGTAGTGAATTTATAGCTTCGATTAAGGTGAAATTGAATAACCAAGCGTTGATTGATAACACTCCCGACCTAACTTTTACTGATTCGTTCGAGGTATTAATTATAGATGATAATGAAGATGATCTTAAGGTAATTGAAAATCAGCTAACGGCTATGGGGCTGGTATGTACGGCCTGTCAATCTGCTAAACAAGCTGTTGATATTATTGAACACAATAAAGAGAAATTTAAAGTTATTATTGTCGACTGGGCTATGCCATCAATGAGTAGCGAAACTTTTTTAATACGCATTTTCAATATTAATCCTCAACTTTATAACAACACGATTGTGCTTATAATGAGTGACGAAAGTTTACTTAATAATGCAGCCAAAAAAGTAAGTATAAAAACTATTTTGCAGAAACCTGTATACACGAGTGTTTTGTATGAGGCGATTGAAAGTAAAGTAGTAGGCCCTCTTAATGAAGTGCCTATAGTAAACACCGTAAGTGAAGCGTCGCTGACAGGTATAAAAATATTGGTTGTGGAAGATAACTCGATCAACAGACTAATTGTTACAAACATACTAGAGAAGGCTGATGCTCAAATTTACTTGGTTGACAATGGATTAGAATGTATTCAAGCCGTGAAATCACAATCGTACGATATTATTTTGATGGATATTCATATGCCTATTATGGACGGGGTTGAGGCGAGTAAAATTATTCGTAGCGATAGTGACAAAGCAATCGCAAATATTCCAATAATTGCTTTAACAGCTAATGTTATGAAAGATGATATTACACGATACTTATCCATTGGCATGAACGCCCATGTTGCAAAGCCTATTAAAGCGCAAAATCTACGTGAAACTATAATCCGCTGTTTAAATAAATAGCTGAGCCATTAAAGTGATTTAATAATTATCCATATTAAGTACCTATCGTAATGTCTCCCGTTGCTTGAGCCTATTTTGGATAACTTAAAAAGACAATTCATAAAATAGAATCTGGCCACCTGTTGCTATATGAAGTCTCATACATTCTTTTCCCCATATGTTTATTTCAGCAAAGGTTGAATTATCAATGTCAGAAGTTAGTGAGTTAGGCACCATAAACAAAGCACATCGCTTCGCTGCACACACTACAAACAAAACGCGCTTAAGCTTGAGGATTCAATTTAATCTATTTATAAAATAAAGGGCATAGTTGTTTGTTTTTGTAAGTTCTCGTTTATCTGAGTGTTTTTTGTTTAGCGCTATTAATAAACGTTTAAACTTAGTTTACAGCCTTGTACTTCTATAGATATTGAACAACACTTTAGTTAATAATTTAACGGGTGGCAGGCTATGCAAAAGAGTAAACTCTGGCTTTTCAAGTACTTCAAAGGTATCTCTTTTGTCTTATTTTTAATGATGCTTATTAGTTTTAATTTCGTTTTAAATGATGCATTACATCAAAAAGTTCATGCTTCTGGGCAGCAGTTCGTTAAACACGTTTACGAGCTGAATTTATCTCCTTCTATAAACAATGAAGTGTTGGCCGCATTAGCTAAAAGTGAAGGTTTTGTGTTGGAATGGCCAAAGCCTGCAGAGCATTTTAGGCATTTAGTGAATATAGAGCGCGAAGTTTTTTCTTACAAAACATTAAGTTTGAGCCTCTATCACTATCCTGCTTGGGTAACACAAAGTTACTTATTTATATTGCTAAACTTGATCATATTAGGCGCCGCTGGCTGGTTTTATCGCTGGTGGGGGTTATTGAATGTAAGCCGTAAAATTACGCCCAAAAATACAATGATACAACCTACTAAAATTATTAAACAAAAACAAAATAAAATACGATTAATTAAACAAGTAAAAAAATGCGAATTAAGTTCTTTGTATGGGGTTAATAGAGCATCACATAGCTTATTTTTACTCATTGAATGTGACTTTGGTAAGAAAACCGATAAAGAAGCTATTTTTAAAGTGTTAATCACTAGAAAATTGACTGAATTTAAAGATGTGTCGGTAAAAATATTAAATTCCAGTTACTTAGCCGTCACCTTGCCACATATACCTACTCCCGAGTTAGACAGCTACGTTGAAAAGCTTCATCAGAGCGTGTTTTTACTATGCCAAAATTATCAAAAAAGTATGACTCATAAAAACATTAAAATAGGTGCGTGCGACTATCGATTAGGCGCAGATAAAATTGCGGTTTATCAGTTAGCAAAATCAGCACTTATGCTATCGCAAAACAGCTTAGTGCAGCATTCTCACCGCTTAGCGTTAAATTACTGTCAAGAAAAACCACTTTCTAGTAAGCAAGTTATCGAAAATATTAAAAAGAATAAATTTATATTATTCTTCCAGCCTTTATTTGAGCTCTCTAGCGGGGAAATTTTAGAACATGAAGCGCTTATCAGAGTTAGGCATAGCCAACTTGGATTACTAGCTGCTCGTTATTTTATTAATCAGGTTTATAGTAATCAAGACGCTTTAATATTAGATAAAGCTGTAATAACACAAGTTAAAAAGCTAATGCTGAGTGAATCTTCGGCCTTAACAGTTAGTGTAAATCTACACCCTAAAAATTGGTTTAATAATGTATTTTGGGAATGGTTACCTAGTCAAATAGCAGAGCTTAAATTAAGTGCTAAATTACAATTTGAAATAAGTGAGACCGAATTTTTTACTCATAGAGAATCGATAACTAATGCACTTAATATAATTAAAAAAAGCCGTTCACAAGTTGTGATTGATAATGTAAAAAGTAGTGAGAAAGTAGCGGTATTAGCTGATTATAACCAAGTATGCGGGCTTAAATTATCATACGAACTAATTCATTTATTAAATGAAAAAACTCAAAATCAAAGGCAAATAAAAAAGATAGTCGAAGCCGCAAACCTCTTAAATTTACCTGTGTATGCCGTTGGCGTAGAGACTCAAAAAGAGTTGTTTACGCTTGCCAAATTGGGAGTGGTGGGAGCTCAAGGGTTTTACTTTTCAGAGCCACTTCAAGAGTTTACGCAAGCGGTATTTAATTAAATTAACCCTCTATATTTAAGTCCATTTAGCCCCTGAAGCCCGCCAGTATGAACCGCAATAATTTTACTCCCAGATGGGAAATAATCTTGCTCTATAAGTTGCCACAATGCATACATCATTTTTCCGCTATAAATAGGCTCAAGCGGTAGGTTGTGTTTGCGGCTCATATCTTGGCAAAACTGCCATAACTCAGGTGAAAACTTACCATAGCCACCACCATGAAACTCTGTGAGTAACTGCCAGTTAGTTTGATTATTGGCTTTAGCGCTCAGCTTTTTTATTTCTTCATTTAAATAATTAGCTTGTTTTAATACTGCTACACCAATCACTTGTGTTGTTGAAGCACTGCCCTCTATTAATCCAGCAAGCGTGCCACCACTACCGGTAGGGCACACTAAGTAGTTATGCTCAGGTAAGCTTTGTACTAACTCTTTACATCCTAATAAGGCGTGCTCGTTTGTACCACCTTCAGGAATAATATAAGCATTTGGAAAGCGCTCTTGCAGAGCATTAAGGTAATCGGTGTCGTGGCGTTTTCGATACTCTATATGATTGACTACATGTAGGTTCATACCACAATGTTTTGCAAATTGGATTGTTGGGTTGTTGTTATCAAGTTCTGGTCCGCGAATAATTGCATGTGTTTTAATGCTAAATTCTTTTCCTGCTGCTGCGCAGGCGTGAATATGATTTGAGAACGCGCCACCAAAAGTCAGAAGTTCTATTTTATTTATCTTTTGCATATGCGCTAAATTGTATTTTAATTTACGCCATTTGTTACCACTTATTAGCGGATGTAGTAAATCGTCACGCTTTACACCTAAATAAATATTTCTCTTTTTTAGAAACGTTGTATCTATTTGTTGAATATGGTTATTTTCGTTTATTTTGAATGATTGATGCATTTTTATTAGTTTTCAACTTGGCAAAGTAATTAAAGTGTACGACACTTGGTTAATACACAATTAACAATAGTAGCTATATGAAAGAAAAGCTGTTTTCTTGGTTAAATCGTAGTTTAGATCCTAATACAGCTATTGGTGTTGCAACGTATGCAGATACTGTCAACGCAGTATGTTTAAAAAAACAACGCGACCAATGGATGGTTCACAGTTCACACAGTGTAAATGTGTCTGAGCAAACCGATTATACCGCTGCAATTGTTGCTTGTACAAATGAGGTTTCTACTGATATTTGTGCAGTTAATTTAGTCATACCGCACTACTTTTATCAAATAGTGCAAATGGATAAACCAAACCTTAGTGATGAAGAAATTATTCAGTCACTCCCTTGGACTACAAAAGACTTAGTTGATATAGCACCTGAAAACATAGTTGCTGACTTTATTGATTACCCAATAACTTTACCAATGCAAAGCAGCAAAATGAATGTATTTATTACGAATAAGCTGCAACTACTTCCGTTTATAGATAGTTTTGAGCAAACCAAGCCTGTTTTACGTGCAATGACTTCCGAAGAGATGATTTTAGTTACCTTGTTTGGCACGTATAAAGAAGCGCATATGCTGATTGTGCAACATGTTAATCATGAGCCTCGAATCTTAATTATTCGTAATGGACAATTAGTATTAGCTAGACGATTAAACGGTTTTTTAGGTATTTCTGATAAAGATCAAAATCAAGAGTTAGTAGAAGCGTTAGGATTAGAAATTCAGCGTTCTATGGACTTTTTTGAAAGCCAGCTCAAGCAACCGCCAATTCGCAGCATTCAGCTACAGTGCGACGATTTATCGTCATTGACTCTTAGAGCTGGGCTTGCAGAGTTTTTACAAGTAAAGGTTGTAGATTTTGCGCCCAATATAGAATTAGCGAAGCAATTAGAACCTAACTTTTATTATGCACTTGGTGCTGCCTATCAATTAACTGATCCGGAGTCTGTGCTATGAAAACCCGGATTAATTTTTACCAAAAAATCTTACGCGTTCGGCGAGATCCAGTCCCTTTGTCTGGAATGATTACGTTGTGGTTAGGTGCGCTATTAATTATTGCAATCACGTGGGCTTTTTACAGTTATAAAGCCTATTCAAGTGAACTTGATTTAGAACAAAATAGGCAATACCTCAAACAAGGAAAAGCTCAGTTAGAAGTTGTAAAACAGCAGTTAGCAGAGAAGCAAAATAAAACAATTTTTATTAATGAGCTAAAAACACTTCAGCAAGAGGTTTTGCATAAGCAGCAAATATTTAGTTATTTAGAGCAAAGCTCAGATCAATCCGCAACCGACTATGCGCAGGTTATGCAAGATTTAGCCAAGTATCACGAGCCTAATATCTGGCTTACTCATATTAAATTTGTAGGGCAAAGTGTCACGTTTCAAGGTCAAACATCGCAGTCAAAATTTTTACCTATGTGGTTTAATAATTTAAAGCAGTCACTTTTTTTTATTGATAAAGAATTTTCAGTTTTAGAACTGTCAACAAAAGATGGTCTGAGTGAATTTAATGTGGCGACCGACCTTGCTGATAAAGGCGCTAAACCATGAACAACAAGAAAGACAAAGGTTGGCCTATTTGGGCAAAGTATCGGGCTCAATTTGCATCGCTGCAAAAGCGTGAGAAGTATTCCACTGTATTTGTAGGCTTATTCATGGTGATTTACCTCGGTCTGTGGTTTGTTATTTTTCCACAGCAAGATGAAGTTGCTCATATTCGCTCTGAACAAAATGTAACATTGCAAGAGTTACAGCAGATAAATGCGCAACTCTCCATGTTAAATCAAGCACTAAACTACGACTACACTAAGGTTTTACGCAGTCAAATTGCACAAACCAGAGATGAATTAGCTGAAATAAATAATCAACTTAATAGTTTTAGCCAAGGCTTTGTAGCGGCTAAAAATGTACCTGCCGTTTTAAAAGATTTGCTCGTAGATAGTAGCGACGTAAAAGTGAGTAGCTTTAATGTAAAACCAGCACAGGCTATCGATGTAGAAAAACTAGGTGAACATGATACGCAAACATTATTTTTTGAGCATCAGATGGTCGTTACTTTAGAAGGTAGCTACTTTAGCTTACAAAAATATTTAGCCGCATTAAAAAATAATCAAGATAAGTTATTAATACAGGAGTTTAGTTATCAGGTACTAGAGTACCCTCAAGCTGAATTAACTTTACAAATTGCTACAGTGAGCGCTAATGAAAAATTTATCGCATTATAATTTATGTTTTTTATTATTTTTATTCACTTTCGCACACAGTGCATTAGCGCAATTACGCGATCCTACTCAACCAAATATGTATGTAAATAACAACAAGAGTGTAGCTCAAAGAACAGAACTTAAATTGCAATCTATTATTAAAAACAGTACCGCATTTAAGGCTATTATTTCTGGCCATATTTATCGAGTGGGTGATGCTATAGACGATTTTCGGGTGCTAAGCATAAACTCAAAACAGGTCGTGCTAGCAAATGACGATAAACAAATAAAATTAGAATTATATGACTATGAAATTAAAAAATAATTTATCTTACCCGTGGCTTGTTCTCCTATTATTGCCTACATTTTTAACGGCTTGCCATAGCTTTAAGCCTGGTAAAGAGGTTAAAAATCATATAGAGCAAGAGTTATCTGAAAGACCTACAGAGCCTAAAGTAATTGTGCCTTTACAAATGCCAAGCGAACTTACACAAAGCTTATTGTCATCTATAAATAATGAGCAAACTATAAGTGATGATTTATCTATAAAGCGTTTTGATGTCGCAGCAAATGATGTTGAAATAGGCGCTTTTTTTGCAGGCTTAACAGACGATACCCCTTTTAGTGTTGCTGTGCATCCTGAGGTAAATGGCACAATTAATTTAAATCTTAAAAGCGTTACGTTTAATGAAGTCATTAATGTTATTAAGCGTATGTATCCTTTAGATATTGTTAATGAAGGACGAATTGTACAAGTACTACCAGCCAAAATGCGCACAGAAACAATACCTGTAAATTATTTAATGATGCAACGCCATGGTCAGTCTACAGTGAGTGTTGTTGCTGGTGGGGTGAGTCAATTTGCACAAAGTGGCAGTGGTTCGAGTGGTTCAAGTTCAGGTAGTAGTAACCAGCAAAATAGTGAATTTGGCGGCGATAATCAAAGCTTAGATTTGAATGGTTCTCGAATCCAAACAATTAATAAAAACGATTTTTGGAAGGAATTAGAAGTTGCCCTTAAGTCTTTAATTGGCGCAAGCGATGGGCGCTATGTTGTTGCAAGCCCACAAGCTAGTTTGGTAACCGTAAATGCATTACCAAGCGAAATTAGTCAGCTAAAAGAGTTTTTACGTCAAAGCCAAGAAAACCTGCAACGCCAAGTTATTCTAGAAGCAAAAATAATAGAAGTAACCTTAAAAGATGAATACCAACAAGGGGTCAACTGGGAGCGCATAGCCAGTGGTTTAGAAGGCGGTATTTCGTTTGCTACAACAGCGGGTTCTACAATTAGTAATAGTATTTCGGCTGCCATTGGCGGAGCGTCATCGCTGACAATTCAAAAGGGTGACTTTAACGGGGTTATTAATTTGCTAGAAACCCAAGGTGATGTGCAAATGTTATCTAACCCTCGTGTTACGGCTACAAACAACCAAAAAGCAGTTATAAAAGTAGGACAAGACGAATATTTTGTTACTAATGTATCAAGTACGACGGTAACGGGTACTGCAACAACTACCTCGCCTGAGATTGATTTAACGCCGTTCTTTTCTGGTATTGCGCTTGATGTAACGCCGCAAATTGACAAGTACGGCTCAGTCATTTTGCATGTTCACCCTTCAGTAACTGAAACAGAAGAGCAGCTAAAAGTAATTACTTTAGATGACCAACGTTTTGAGTTACCTCTAGCGCAAAGCAACATTCGAGAATCAGATACCGTTATTCGCGCTCAAAGTGGCGAAATAGTGGTTATTGGTGGTTTGATGCAAACGTCAACACAGGATGAAGAATCAAAAACACCCGTGCTGGGTGATATCCCCATATTTGGCAACTTATTCAAAAGTATTCGTAAACGCCAAGAGAAAAAAGAACTAATTATTTTAATCAAACCAACTGTTGTTATGCCAGATACTTGGAAAAAACAACAAGGTGAAAGCCGTCAGCTTTTAAAAACATGGTATGAAAACTAACCATGTATTTAAGCTTTTTCAATTTAAGTGAAATGCCTTTCACGTTAACCCCTAACACACAATTTTTTTGTGCACTTGAACCGCACCACGAAGCGATGCAAGTGCTAACAACAGCCATTGAAATGGGTGAGGGGTTTATTAAAGTTACCGGTGAAGTTGGCACAGGTAAAACGTTGCTTTGTAGAAAGCTATTAAACCAACTTGAGCCAGATTACATTGTGGCTTATTTGCCTAATTCCTATTTAAGCCCAGAAGAGCTTAGATGGGCGATTGCAATTGAACTGGGTATGGATGTAGATAAAGCATTGGACCAACAAGCATTAGGGCAGCTTATAAATCATCACCTACTCGACTTACAAGAAGATAATGAGCGTGTAGTGCTTTTGATAGATGAGGCGCAATGCTTGAGTTGGGAGACTCTAGAAGCGTTGAGATTATTTACAAACTTAGAAACAGAAAGCGAAAAACTAATTCAAGTTGTGTTATTTGGGCAACCTGAACTTGATGAAAAACTGGCAAATAATAAAGTAAGGCAGTTACGCCAACGTATCAGTTTTTCGTATAAGTTACGGGCGATGACTGGCGCTGAGGTTGTTTATTATATTAATCACCGTTTACAAGTTGCAGGATTTAATAGGCCTCCTTTATTTAATAATAGTATGGGGCTTAAGATTGCCAGAGCAAGCCGTGGAATTCCTAGATTAGTTAATATTTTATGCCACAAAGCACTATTACAAGCTTACGGTGAAGGGTTAAATACAATAACAAATCGCCATATTCAGCTTGCCATAAAAGATACCGAAGACTGCGCAAAATATCGAACCGGTCAATATTGGAGCTACAGCGCGTTAATGTTTAGTGTTTTAGCTATTGCTGCCATATGGGTATGGAGGCAGTGGTTATGAGCGTTATAAATAATATGCTTAAAAATATTGAGCAACGTGAAGCTAAACAAGTGAATATTCAAGAAGGTATAAGCGTAAAGCCAATATATGATGTAAAAAACATTGTATTTAAAGCCGCAATTTTACTTATTATGCTAGGTGTTATTTTTTTAGCATACCTGTATTTACCGACCGCCGACGAAAAAGAAACTCAACATGAGTCTGTTTTACCACAGCAAAAAATGATCGCGGTTTTGAGCTCTAATTTATCTGATTCTCAAGATGAAAAAAGCACTGTAGAGCCTTTAGTTGAGCAAGAAGTTGTGAAGAAGGTTGTGCAAGTTGAGCAAATAAAGCCAGAAGTGAATGATTTAGCTGAATCCAAGTTGAGTGAAGTAACATTACTGGTTTCTCAACCAACGGCTGAGCCAGTTGTAATTGCTGAGGTTAAACAAAGGCCTGCACTAGCTAAAGATAATGTGTTGGTGGCTAGCGAAGTTATTGTCAGCAAGCCAAAAATTACTTCAGTGACTAAAACTAAGCCACAAAATACTATGATCAAAAGTGCAGCAGAAACTAAGTCACCACAGGCTTTATTAGTCGAGCAATTAGCAGCAGCTAAACAGGCAATACAGTTTGGCTTATACAACGAAGCCATTAGTGATTTAAACATTATTTTAGCGCAATCGCCTTTACATGTTGAAGCTCGAAACTTACTGGCTGCAACTTACTTTAAACAACAAGATATAAATTCGGCGCAACAGGTTTTGCAAGCGGGTATTCGCCAAAATCCTACCGTACTTGAATGGCGTGTAATGCTAAGCAAAATACTCATTATGCAACAACAGTATGAAGGAGTATTACTGCTTTTAAGTGATGAATTTGAATCCCAGGCGAATCTTGATTTTTGGGTGCTGCAAGGTACTGCTGCGCAAAGTGCGAGTAAGCACCACAAAGCACTTGAAAGCTTTAAACATCTTACACAGCTCCAGCCTAGTCAAGCTAAGTGGTGGCTTGCACTTGCAACCTCAAAAGATGCACTGGGAGAGTACCTCGATGCTAAACAGCTTTATAAAGTAGCTCTAGATTTAGGTGGGTTAAATACCGCTATGACCCAGCATGCATTACAGCGTTTAGTTGCACTAAAGGAGGCCGTATGAGACCTAGTTTAAAAATGCGCTTAGGCGATTTACTTGTCCACGAACACATGATCACCGAAGCGCAACTAAGTGAAGCATTAAATGTTCAAGCGGCGACTGGTCGTAAATTAGGTTCCACACTTATTACCCTTGAGTTTATTAGTGAACCACAATTATTACGCTTTTTAGCGCAGCAATTACAGGTACCTTTTTTAGATATATCACAGCGAAAAATATCACACGATGTATCTAAGCTTTTATCTGAGGTATATGCGCGTCGTTACAGAGCACTAGTAATTGAAGACAATGGTGACTCTGTTTTGGTCGGGATGAGCGATCCTGCTGATTTAAGGGGGCTTGATCAACTTGCGACTATGCTTGCTCCTAAACGAATAGATTTAGCTGTTGTACAAGAAAGCCAAATCATGGCTGCATTTGATAACGTATATCGTCGTACAGATGAAATTACCAACTTTGCAGCACAACTCCATGAAGAATACCAAGACGTAGAAGAGTTTGATTTAAACTCTTTAGGTGATGAGACATCTGATGCAACCGTCGTAAAGTTACTGCAATCAATATTTGAGGATGCTGTTCAAGTTCGCGCATCTGATATTCATATTGAGCCAGATGAAGGTTTGCTTCGCATTCGTCAACGTGTAGATGGAATATTACAAGAGCACACTCTTAACCAAGTAAAAATAGCATCGGCACTAGTGCTACGTTTAAAGCTTATGTCGGGATTAGATATATCTGAAAAACGCCTCCCTCAAGATGGCCGGTTTAATATAAAAGTGCGCAGTCATAGTATTGATGTACGCCTATCTACCATGCCGGTTCAGCATGGTGAATCAGTTGTAATGCGTTTGCTTGATCAATCTGCAGGATTATTATCGTTAGATGAAACAGGCATGCCGGCACACATATTAAAACGTGTGCGCAGCATTATAAAACGTCCACATGGCATGGTTTTAGTTACTGGGCCAACAGGCTCGGGTAAAACAACCACACTTTATGGTGCATTAAGTGAGTTAAACCAACAAGAAAGTAAAATTATTACCGTAGAGGATCCCGTTGAGTATCGTATTGGCCGTATTAACCAGGTACAAATAAATAATAAAATAGGGCTAAGTTTTGCCAGTATTTTACGGACCGCTCTAAGGCAAGATCCTGACATTATAATGGTTGGCGAAATGCGTGACCAAGAAACCGTAGATATTGGATTAAGGGCCGCTTTAACAGGCCACCTCGTACTATCAACGTTACATACCAATGATGCAATTACCAGCGCTATGCGCTTAATCGACATGGGTGCACCGGCTTACTTAGTCGCAAGTTCACTGCGAGCGATTATTGCTCAACGATTAGTAAGGCGAGTATGTAATGACTGTAGAGTACCGTACTTGCCAGATCGCCAAGAAATAAGTTGGTTAAAATATTTAGGCGAAGAGATTGCAGATGCTCAATTTTCTAAAGGGCAAGGTTGCACAGCATGTAATCACACTGGTTATAAAGGACGTGTAGGTATTTTTGAGTTGCTCGAAATGGATGATGCAATGATGGAGGCTTTACGAGTGAACGACACACAAGGTTTTGCGAAAGCCGCTAAAAATAGCGCAAACTTTTCGCCGCTCTCGGCTATGGCATTAAATTACGCTAAGAAAGGTATTACCTCTTTAGATGAAGTATTTAAAGTGGCTGAATATATCCCAGAAATAGTAGGGGATATTGATGCAACTATATAGCTATAAAGCGAAAGACAGCAAAGGTGTTTTGGTAAAAGGCCAATTAGAAGCGAGTAACCAAGCTGGCGTAGCTGATAGTTTAATGAAGCGTCAATTTATACCCATATCAATTTCTTTAGTTGAAACAAAAAATAATATTAAAATTTTTGATAATTTATTTGTCGAAAAAATAACGCTAGACGACATGATTATGTTTTCTAGACAAATGTATTCGCTACTAAAAGCGGGTATTCCAATTATACGAGCAATGATTGGATTGGCAGATACAACACAAAATAAAGAATTTAAAAATGTATTGATGGAAGTTACCAGGCAACTTGAGCAAGGCCGGGACTTATCCAGTGCAATGGCAATTCATAACGAGGTATTTAGCCGTTTAACCGTGTCAATGGTAATGGTTGGTGAAGGCTCTGGCCGGTTAGAGGATGCTTTTTACCAGCTCGCTATTTACTTTGAAAAAGAACAGGAAACTCGCAAACGGATAAAAGCAGCGATGCGCTACCCTACTTTTGTTATTTTGGCTCTTGTAGCAGCTATGGTTATTTTAAATATTTTTGTAATTCCTACCTTTGCTAGCATGTTTGCCAAATTCGATGCCGAATTGCCGTTAATGACTCAAATATTAATTGGTACTAGCAGCTTTTTTGTTAATTACTGGTGGTTATTGTTGGTAATGGGTATTGGAGCGGTATTTGCGTGGAAGCGTTATTTAAATACAGAACCTGGACGTTTTAAGTGGGATCAATATAAATTAAAAATTCCATTTATTGGAGATATTTTAAAACGCACATTGCTTGCGCGCTACAGCCAAAGTCTAGCTATGGTATTGCGATCTGGCGTACCTATGACCACGGGGTTATCGCTAACAGCGCATGCCGTAGATAATAGCTATATGGAAAAAGCGATTATTACTATGCGCCAAGATATAGAAAAAGGCGATAGCTTACTTAGAGCCTCAAAAAGTTCTGAGCTGTTTTCTCAGCTTGTATTACAGATGGTCGCCGTAGGTGAAGAAACAGGCCGGGTTGATGAGTTACTTCAAGAAGCAGCTGATTATTATGAGCGTGAAGTTGATTACGACCTACGTAGTTTAACCGCCAAAATAGAACCTATTTTAACTGTGTTTGTTGCCATTATGGTGCTGATTTTAGCATTGGGTATTTTTATGCCGATGTGGAACATGATGTCGGCAATTAAAGGGAATTAAGGTGAACACAACAATAGCTTACTCAAAAGGTTTCTCATTATTTGAGTTAGTTATTGTTGTTATTTTACTGGCAGTAATTTTGAGTTTTGCTATACCTCAATATATAGGTATTAAAAATCAAGCGCATAATGCAAGCGTAGATGCTATTGCGGGGAGTTTTTCATCGGCTGTTGGCATGGTTAGAGGTCAATGGGAATTAGAGGGAAGGCCAAATAGTAAGTCAAACAAAACATTTGTTAATTATGGAGGTGTAATAGTTGGTGTCGATGGAGTGTTAGGTACACCAACAAGCGATGAAACAGAAAAAAAAGATACTCGGGTAAAAGCTCTAAATGCTAATAAATGTCGCCAAGTATTAAATGTAATTTTACAAGATGCACCCAGTAGTACGTTAAGTAATGAAATATCAAGAATAAAAAGTGTAAGTTTTTTAGTTAGGTACAATGCAGAAAGTTCGCAATGCGTCTATTATTTAACTCATACCATTGATATTAAAAGTATACCTAGCAATACGGGTAAAATATTAGGGTTAACAGGTTTTTCATATTTTGCTAAAACAGGCAAAGTAAAAATATTTAAAAATTAAGTAATTAAAAAGAGGCTTACTTATGAAAACGCAATCGTTAAAAAGTTTACCAATGAATAAACAAGCAGGTTTTACACTTGTTGAATTGATCATCGTAATTGTTATTTTGGGCATTTTAGCTGTTACTGCAGCACCTCGTTTTTTAAACTTGCAAGGTGATGCAAATGCTTCAACACTTGAAGGCTTACAAGGCTCTATTCGCAGTGGTATGAATATTGTGAATGGTAAGGCTATTATTGCTAGCACGCAAAAGGAAGACACAGAAATTGTTGCAGTTGATACAGGAAATGTTGCTATTGTGTATGGCTATCCAGCTGCAACAGAGGCTGCATTTGAAGCATTTTTGGATGTGGATTTCGATGGTACTGGAGCTGATTTGGCAGACTTTAACCTTGTAGTAACGGCTAATGGTACTAATGGTACTACTGATGCTGGTGCCGTACCAAAAGTTACTATTTACCCAAACAGCTATACTGCAACAGGGGATTCAACTGCAGATGATGAATGCCGTATTGAGTACACTGAAGCAACGGCGACTACTGGACCAGTGAAAATAACACCACCTAAGGTTGAACTTTTCACGGACGGTTGTTAATTTATATAAATGAAAAGCAGTAGTAAGCAACGATTGCGTGGCTTCACACTTATTGAGTTAATTATTACTCTAGTAATATTGGGTATACTGTCGGTAACGGCAGTTCCCAAATTTCTGGGCAGCTCAACAGAAGATGCATACTCATATCGAGACCGTACATTAAATGCACTTAGGACAGTGCAGTTACGTGCAATGCAAAATACAGCGACAACAAGTTGCCATACTCTTTATATAACCTCCACACTTATTGCTCCCCCCACACCTGATACATGTATCGGTGGCGCTGATACCAACAACACCGATCATTTAGTAGTACAAATAAACACACAAAGAAGTGATATAACATTTAGCGCTTTAGATAGTAACTCGAATATATTTACCCAAATTAGTTTTGATCCTTTAGGTAAATCAAATCAAACCTGCACTTCGCAGTGTCGAATAGACGTTGGATTAGCTGGCGTATGCATAAGTGGTGAAGGGCTTATATATGCGTGCCCTTAAAGTAAAAGGTTTCACTTTAATTGAGCTTATTATTGGCATAGTGATGTTTGCTATTGCATTAAGCATTATTACCGCTTTAATTGCCCCGCAAGCAAAAAGAAGTGCAGAGCCAATTGTGGCTTTAAGAGCCTCTGAATTTGGTCAATCACTAATGAACGAAATTCAAAGTAAATCGTTTGATGAGCACAGCGATAGAAGCGCACCTTTTAGACGTTGCGGCGAAACAACCTTGGGTGCTGAACCTTGTACCGCAGAGGGCGATTTAGGCGTCGATAGCTTAGGGGCAGGCCTAGAAACCCGAACCAGTTATAATGATGTAGATGACTATATTGCATTGTCTAACCAGCCTATCACCAATAGCTTAGGTGAGGTGTTAAGCCAATACAGTGACTTTAACTTAGTTGTTACTGTTGAGTACGATAGCGACTTTAACGAATTGACCATCAACGATGGCACAACCTTTAAGCGTATTACTATTGAAGTAACATCACCCTTAGGCGAAGTATACGGCTTTAGTGCATATAAAGGGAATTACTAATGCAAAGAGCTAAATACCAAAATGCATTTACCCTTATAGAGCTATTACTTGTCATGGTTATTATTGGTATTTTAGCCGTAAGTGCATTTTCGTTTATTGGTGCTGGGGTCAGTATTTACTCACAAGGGGTTGAACGCCAAGAAGCAGTAGCCCAGGCCCGTTTTTTAATAACGCGACTTAGTAAAGAATTGCGCCACGCTACGCCAAACTCTTTAAGGCTCTCTTGCGATAACAGTACTAGCGGAGCGTGTAGTGCTCAGCAGTGCTTAGAATATACGCCATTTTTATCGGCAACCCACTATACAAATTACCTACCTACCGCAGCACCTTTTAATGTTAGCGCTGTTGATTTTGAACTTAATAATTTAACGCAGCCGCAAGCTGGAGATTGGGCAACGATATACCCATTAAGCAGTGCTGATATATATGATGAAAATAATAATAAGCGCTTAAAAGTATCTGCATTTAATAGTTCAGTTAGTGCAATTGATGAGTGGCAATTTAGTAAAGCATTTACCCAAGAGTCGCCGAGTAAACGCCTTTATTTACTTTCAGAACCTGTAAGTTTTTGCGTTGAAGGGCAGTATTTATATAGATATACCAATTACGGTTTTACTGTTAATCAATTAGATGCCGTGAGCTTACAAATAAGCAGTGGTGTTAAACGTGATTTATTAGGTATTTACATTGCTAACAATTTAGCGAGCGATTTATTTTTTACTCTTGATTCACTCTCTCTACAAAGAAACGCTGTGCTTAATGTGAATGCGCAAATGCAATTTAACGATACTGAAGTAATGAACTTTAACCATGAGGTACATATTCCTAATGTACCTTAAAAAAAATCCTCACGGAAAAGCCTTACCCAGTAAACAAAAAGGGAACTTACTAATTGTTTCTTTGGTAATTATTGTTGCTTTATTAGCACTAGGATTAGCATTAGTTAAAGTGCTTTCTGGTGCATCTCAACAAAATATAATTGAGTACTATGGGGCTCGCGCTTTTATGGCAGCACAAAGCGGCCTAGAAAGTGGTTTAACGCAACTATTTCCAATAAATAGCTCAGTTCAAAGCTGTACATCAGTTACTACTGATTTAGCCTTCCAAGCTGCATATTTAGCTAACTGTAAAGTAGTGGTGAGTTGCGATGAATATATAGACTTACCTGATAGCAGTACAACCAACGGGCTTGTGAATATATATTACTTACAAAGCAGTGCAACGTGCGCCGCAATTGATTGCCCTGCAGGGAGTAGCTGCAGAAAAGATTATTGGCAAACACAAAGAACGCTCAGTCTGGAGGCTAAAACTTTACCATGATGAAAAATGCGTTGGTCATTATATTTTTTAGCTGCGTGTTACTTTGTAATTACGCAAATGCAGTGCCTCCAAAAATCGAGGGCCGTTATATAGAACTGCAAGATACATATACATCGCCTGTTTGGACAAAAGTTAATTTTCAACAGCAATATATAACGCCTCCTGCTGTTTTTATGCTCTCAACAAACCAAGGCGGAAACCCTGCAATAATAAGAATACGTAATATAACCACAACTAGCTTTGAGGCCTTACCGCTTGAACCTTCAGGAGAGGATGGTGGACATATTAGTATGGGGGCGCACTATTTAGCTGTTGAGTATGGTGTGCATCAATTTCCAGACGGCACAATTATGGAAGTAGGTAATACTGATCTATTGCTCGAATTACAGTATGGCTCTAAGTCTGGCTTTGCTCCACTAACACCTAAAGGCTATAAGCCTTTAACATTTGCTGAACCGTTTACTCAAAGGCCAAACTTTTTCCATTCGTTACAAACACTCAATAGCATAGACAGCAATCCACCAACGCAAGCATTAATACCATTTTTAACAGTTGCAGTAGAAAGTAATTCTCTATCTGCCAGCGGCGTTAATATTGCTTTAGAAGCATCTGAAACAGCACTTGGGCTTATAAAAACCGAAACTGTTGCCTATATGGCTGTGGAGCCCGGAAGTAACCGCACATTTTCTGACGATAATGGCGTTGAGGTATCGTGGGAAACTTTTTTCACAGGCTTTGAAGTTGACGGTTGGAGCAATGGCTGTAATTACTTTAGTTTTACTAATAATTTTAGTGTGGCTCCGTTAGTTGTAGCAAGTAAAAACTCACGCCAAGAAGATGATGGCGGGTGGCTACGCAGCTGTAACCTAAGGACCGACAGGTTAGGGCTTGTTGTTGACGAAGATCGTGATGGCGATAACGAGCGCCGTCACGTAAACGAGGAAGCATCAATACTCGCCATGACCAGTACCTTTGTATTTAATGGTGATATTTTAGATTGTGATACGTTATTCCCGGGCGCTATTTCTACTTATAACAATGGTGAAGTGCAGCTAGTGCAGGGAGTAGAAATAACCGATGGTAATGCGCAGTTTGTCACCACCACAAGTTTAATTTCTACAGCGCTGACAAGCCCTCCTTTGTGTAATGGTCAGGCGTGTGTTGCTGGTGGTTATAATTCTTTAGAACCGAATCAAGCGGCGCAGGTGCCAACGGTTACAAATGATGGTAGCTCAACAGGACCCGTACCTACTTCTTTAGCTGGCGACTATTATTACGATGAGTTGCAGTTAAGTATGCTGGAAACAGAGTACAGAGTAACAGCGCCTACACGTATTTTTTTAAAAGACACAACCTCACTTCTATCAACTTCATTTTTGAATATAGGTAAAACCAATATAGTAGTAGAAACTGGCGCGTACTTGGCTATTTATGTGGATGGTGCGGTTGCTATTGCAGCCGATGCAAATATTGCGGGCTATATTGTTGCAACTGGTGAGGTAAGAATCGCTCAAAATGTAACGTATCAGGGATCAATTACATCGGCTACTCAAATTATTACCGAAGGGAGTTCAACGTTTGACGCTCTACCAGTACCCGAAAGTATCCCTGGTTTTTGTGGTATTTATACACCAGAAACACTGGATCATTATCGTTTAACAATAAGCGATAACAAAGGTCTGACGTGTGAAGCTAAAGAAATGACACTAACAGCCTGCGCTAATGATGCCTGCGACTTATTATTTGCGGAACCCTCTAGTTTAAACCTTTCTCCAGATAATAGTGGTCAGCAAAGTTGGGTTACGGGGGAGAATATTAATTTTACAGGATCAGCGGTTGTCGAATTTGCTAAACGCACCACAGGCAGTGTTACATTTGGATATAACACTGCTGATCCTTCTGCACCTCTTCGTTGTTATATCGGTGGTAATAATGTTGGTTTGAGTGGCTGTAAAGTTACGTTTTCTGATGCTGGATTTATTTTTAATAATGATACAGATGGAAATACTACAATTCCTACTCAGTTATCAGCAAAGCCTTCAAATACTGGATTTAATGCAAAAGTGCTATCTATTCAAGCGGTAAAAACAAATACCACTACGGGCATATGCGAAGCTGCATTTCCCGCTGGTGGCGATGTAAGCTTAGATTTATCGTATACATGCAGTGCTGGTGCAAGTTGCTCTGATACGGTTTCACTTAGTAACAACAATAATACCTTTGCGGTCGAGCAAGCCTCTAAATCATTCATACTTAACTTTGATAGTGAGTCTAAAGCCCCGATTGTTATAAATTACCCCGATGCAGGAAAGTTGAGTTTAAATGTAAATACCAATTTAATTTTAGACCCACTAACTAATTTATCAGTAAATTTAACGGGTAGTTCAAATGAATATGTCGTAAAACCATTTGGATTAGCCATGGAGGTAGCAAGTGATGGTTATGCAGCAGATGCCAATGGGAGCTTATTTAGATTAACGGGCGAAGCATTTGATTTAAAAATGAATGCGGTGCAGTGGCAAACAGGGCAAGACACTAACAACGATGGTTTCCCAGACAACTACAGCAATATTACAAATAACACCATTGCCAAGCATTTTATTACAGAGCAACCACTTGTAGAGGCATTACTTAAAGCGCCTACGCCAGGCATTCAAGGTACGCTTGAAGCGATGAGTACTGTTGCCTTTAATGAGACAGGTAGTTTGAGTGAATCTATATCGCAATATAATTACGACCAAGTTGGCATCATTGATTTAACAGCAGGCCTTCAAGATGCTGATTATTTTGGTGCGGGAGATGTAAAAGGTGAGCTATATAACGTTGGTCGTTTTGCACCTTCGCAGTTTCAGGTAGTGGGGGTTCAAGCTGCCGCGCAATGCACGCAATACGGCAGTAATTTAACTTACCTTGATCAACCTTTTGAACTTGGCTTTACAGTACAAGCACAAAATCAAAATGGTGAGCTAATGGCTAATTATAAAGCGGGCTTTGATAAATCAAGTGTAGACGTTAATGCCGAAAATAATGAAGTAGGTAACTATGTACCTGCAACTAATTTTACTAGCCGCTTAGTAAACCTAGGAAATAACAACTGGGGAGATACAAGCGATGGTCAATGGCAAATGAGCCAACTCAACACGACACTTAAAAGATTAGGTGTAGGGCAAGCAGACGGACCGTTCGCTATGGTGAGCTTAATGGCAACGCTTTCTAACATAGAAGGAGCAACACTCATTGATGCAAATGATAAACCTAATACACAAACAGCATGCTCGGGTGGTTGTAATAGCGTACGACTAAATGCATTGCCAATAGAGTTTAGGTTTGGACGTTTAGTCCTTGGCAATAACGCAGGCTCCGATCTCGACCCTTTACTTATTCCTATGCAGGCTCAGTATTACAACGGCAGTGGATTTGTAAATAACGCTGAAGATAACTGTAGTGTATTTGATCATACCCAAATTACTCAAATATCACCTAGCAGCCCACAATTAACCTACAAATATGGGACTGGTGTATCTGGCCAGCTAGAAGCGGGAGTATATCCGCCAGATAACGGTATTTATGCACAGCCAAATGGTTTGGGTGAATTTACCTTAGAATATAATACTTATGATTGGTTAAAGTGGGATTGGCAGGGCGATGGAACACAGCTTGATCCTCGTACTATTTTACAATTTGGACGCTTTAGAGGAAATGATCGGGTTATTTACTGGCGTGAAACACGCGAATAGTTGTAAACTAATATAATAATTGAACAAAGCTTGTGTTTTGTGCTGCAAGTACATAGCATAAGGCTTTAATTATAAAAAATAATAACGACCAAATAATTGCCGCTTTTTGGGACTGGAATATATGCGAATTACTCCTTTATCTCTGTTAATTTCAGCTAGTTTGTTAGCTAGTAGTGCATTTGCACAAGACACAGCTACAGTGACTGGAATTGACTCAGAGATTAGTGTTAAACAGACAGAATACGATAACTCGACAAGAATACTTGAAAAACATCTTAAAGAAGAAAGTCAGTTACAAAATCAATTAGAGCTACTTCGTTCTCGTTCTACAGAGCTAGATAAAGAAAAAAACCAAGCGCTCGATGCGATGAACGAAATGTACCGTCGTTTAATTGACGATCCCACTATTAATATTAGTGCGGCTCAATCACGCTATCAAAAAGCGGTGATTGATCATAAGCAAAATAAAGATGATATTTCTATGCAGTTGGCGGCAATTGCATCCCACCGTAAAGATATAGAACAAATTCGTGTTGCTAAGCATACGCTTTTAAATACATTAGAAAGTTTAAAAGAACAGTTAACTACAGCCCGCGTAGAGCGTTTACGTAACGAATTTACACGTGAAGGTACGCTTGAGGTTAACCACACTATTAACTGTAAGCGAACAGAAACGCTAGCAGCATGTGAGCAACGCGGTCAGCAAATGGGTCTACAAAAAGCAACTAAACGCTTTGTTGATCAAATTTTTGCAAATCTAACAGAAGAGCGCATTGTTGAGCCAAAACGCAATTTGGCGGGCGCTCAAGTACAAATATTAAGTAGCCATGTAGTTAACAGTGCATTTAGCGGTCAAGGTAATTACAACGTTAACTTAAGTGTAACTATGCGCGGCGAAGTTAATAGCAGCCGTTTATGTAGCTTATTAAGCATAGATAACCGCTATTGTTCTGAGTACGGCACGCCACTTACGGCTGCTTATCAACCAGCGTATAACAATACATTTACCGATAGTCAGTTAACATTCAGTAATAGCGCGGATAATAGCAACACGGTGTCGGTTTCTCGTTTAAATGAGCAGCCAGTACGTGATTATTCAGTTAAACCTGCATCGGTGAAAAAAGATTACCCTTCTATCCTTAATAAGAAGAAGGATCAATCGGTAGAGCTAACATTACGATCAAACGTATACGACGATGAAGTGTTTATCGATGGTGTAAGCTTTGGCTCAACACGCTTGATTACACGTTTACCGCCGGGCATTCATAACATTGAAATACGTAAACTTGGTTATAAACCTTATCAAGCACGTGTTGATTTGAATAAAGCGCAAACAATTAATGCAAATTTAGTAAAAAAGCCTAAGTCGATTGCTGCACCGACCTATACTCGAGAGCAACCAGAAGTAACAACACGCCAGGTTAGTGAAAACGTTAATGTATTAAATGCAAACGTTGAAACGCCGGTTGTCGTTATTCCTGCAGGCAAATTTAAAATGGGCGATATTAACGGCAATGGTTTAGCTAATGAACGTCCAGTAATTGAAAAAGTAATAGCAAATTCTTTCGCTATGCAAAGTAAAGAAGTAACCGTGGGTGCCTACGAAAAGTTTGTAGCAAATACAGGTTATAAAACTCAAGCGGAAAAAAATAAAGGGTGTGCGTATTATTTAAATGGCGAACCAGTATGGGAAGCAAATTTAAATTGGCGTAATCCTGGTTTTGAGCAAGGCAGTGACTTTCCTGCTGTATGTTTAACTTATAACGATGCAAAAGCTTATGCTGAGTGGTTATCTGGTCAAACAGGACAGCAATTTCGTTTACCTAACGAAGTTGAGTGGGAATACGCAGCACGCGCAGGAACTGAAACAGAATACCCTTGGGGTAACGAAATTGGTAAAAACCTAGCTAACTGTGGTTGGTGTGGTAGTGAATGGTCAAACAGACGTGCATCACCAGTAGGTTCTTTTTCTCCAAATGCATTTGGATTATACGATACCGTAGGCAATGTATGGGAATGGACCGATAAAGAATCAGGTGAGTCTGATGTAGCAGTAAGAGGCGGAGCGTGGAACTTTGCACCAAGCCTTGCTCGTGCATCTACGCGTTTAATTTTAGCGCCTGATTTTAGATCTAACTACATTGGTTTTCGCTTAGTTCGCGAACGATAAAAACTCAATTAAGGAAGCTTTGCTTCCTTTTTTCACAAATTCACAAAGGCGCTGCGCTTTATATTGCTCATATAGTTGAGCATGTTAAAGTGAGGCAGCTAATATAAGAACGTATTTCAAAGGTCATCCAGCCTCATGTTTAAAAAACTCCGTGGTATTTTTTCTAACGATCTATCGATCGACTTGGGTACAGCCAATACCCTAATTTATGTAAAAGACGAAGGCATTGTATTAAATGAACCTTCTGTTGTTGCTATCCGCCAAGAGCGTGCTGGTGGACCTAAAAGTGTTGCATCTGTAGGTACAGAAGCAAAGCTTATGTTAGGTCGTACACCGGGTAATATAAAAGCGATTCGTCCAATGAAAGACGGTGTTATTGCTGACTTTTTTGTAACAGAAAAAATGTTACAACACTTCATTAAACAAGTGCATAACAATAACTTTATGCGTCCAAGTCCGCGTGTACTAATTTGTGTACCGTGTGGTGCTACTCAAGTAGAAAAACGTGCAATACGTGAATCTGCAATGGGTGCAGGTGCTCGTGAAGTTTACTTAATTGAAGAACCAATGGCAGCAGCTATTGGCGCAGGCTTACCAGTATCAGAAGCAACAGGTTCTATGGTTGTTGATATTGGTGGTGGTACAACTGAAGTTGCTATTATTTCACTTAACGGCGTTGTTTACTCATCATCTGTTCGTATTGGTGGTGATAAGTTTGACGAAGCTATCATTAATTATGTACGCCGTAACTTTGGTAGCTTAATTGGTGAAGCGACAGCTGAAAATATTAAGCATCAAATTGGTTCTGCGTTTAAAACTGATGAACCAATCGAAATTGAAGTGCGCGGTCGTAACCTTGCTGAAGGTGTTCCGCGTTCATTCACACTTAACTCACACGAAATCCTAGAAGCTCTACAAGAGCCATTAATGGGTATTGTGAGTGCAGTAATGGTTGCGCTTGAGCAATCACCACCAGAGCTGGCATCAGATATTTCTGCACACGGTATGGTACTTACTGGCGGTGGCGCATTGTTAAAAGATTTAGACCGTTTATTAATGGAAGAAACGGGTATTCCGGTTGTTGTAGCTGATGATCCACTTACATGTGTTGCACGTGGTGGTGGTAAAGCACTTGAAATGATCGATGTTCATGGTGGTGACGTTTTTAGTTACGACTAATGAAATTAATGTTTGGACGCACAGTCTCTTTGCAACTGCGACTTTTTGTCGCAGTGCTTTTGAGTATCGCACTCATTGTTGGAGACAGATATACGCAAGGTGGTACCGTTGTTCGTACCAGCCTCAATACCTTAGTTAGCCCACTAATTTATGTTGCTAATTTACCCTACGAATTATTTAGCTTAAGTGCTAAAAGCCTGCATACACGAGAGCAACTTCTTACTGAAAATGAAGCGCTGAAAAAAAAGCAAATGCTACAAAGCGAGCAACTTCAGCAGTATCAATTTCTAGCCAGAGAAAATCAAAAACTACGCGCCTTATTGGGCTCATCTGCAAAGCAATCAAATCGTAAAATTATTGCTCAAGTACTTTCTGTGCATTCAAATCCGTATAGCCATCAAGTTGTTATAAATCGTGGTACCACCGATGGACTTAGTGAAAGCCAAGCCGTCATTGATGAGATGGGTGTAGTAGGGCAATTAACTAAAGTAGGGTCAACTACGTCACGCGTATTACTCATGACCGACACTACGCATGCCACACCTGTGCGTATACTGCGTAACGATGTGCGAACTGTTGTTGAGGGCATAGGTAAAATTAACGTCGTTAAGCTCTCTCACGTTCCGCACAGCTTAGATGTGCGAATTGGCGATGTACTTGTTACATCAGGATTAGGTGGCACATTCCCTGAGGGATACCCGGTGGCTGTAGTAACCGAAATAAATCGTGATGAAGGCCGCCCGTTTGCACAAGTTTTTGCAGAACCTATTGCGCAATTAGATCGCATTCGTTTGCTGGTTATTTTATGGCGTAATCAACAGGAGCAAATCAACGATGATTAACCGTTATTCATTGTTAATTGCGCTAAGCATCTTTTTTGCTTTAATAATGGCATTAATGCCGCTCCCTTTTTCGTTTGAACCATTTAGACCTGACTGGGTTTTACTTGTACTTATGTATTGGTCGTTGGCAGTACCGCATCGTTTAAATATTGGTACTGCTTGGGTTGTTGGTTTATTAATAGATTTAGCATCTGGTTCACCGCTAGGTGTCAACTCGCTTACATTTTCAATATGTATATTTGTAACCGCGAGCAACTTTCAAAAAATTCGTAACTTTTCGCTTTGGCAACAAAGCTTATTAATTGGTTTGTTTTTAACGCTGTATCATTTAATGCAGTTTTGGCTAAATCACTTTTTGTTAGGGGTTTACTTTAATCCACAGTATTTATGGCCAGTAGCAACCGGAATGGTTAGTTGGTTTTGGGTGTTTTTACTACTTCGTAAATATCGCAGACATTTTAGGATCAGGTAATGACTACCGCAGTATATTTGGCATCAGCCTCTCCCCGTCGTAAAGAGTTATTAAGCCAATTAGGTGTCGAATTTACACAATTTAGTGTTGATGCAGATGAAAGCCCACTTCCAAACGAGCAACCTAGAGCACTTGTTGAGCGTTTAGCTCGCTTGAAAGCCCAAAGCGGTGTAGAGCTTGGATATACCGATCGCCCTGTACTTGGTAGTGATACCGTAGTTGTTATCGATAACGAATCACTGGGTAAACCTCGTGATAAAAACGATTTTATACACACATTAAAACGTTTATCAGGTAACACACATCAAGTACTTACCGCAGTTGCATTTGCGACGCAAAATGATGTGCTTAGCTGTGTTGTAAGCACAGATGTCACCTTTAAAACTTTAACTGATGAAGAAATAAATACCTACTGGGATTCTAATGAGCCACAAGATAAAGCTGGTGGCTACGGTATCCAAGGTTTAGGTGGTCGCTTTGTAACTCACATTGCGGGTAGCTATTTTTCTGTTGTAGGCTTACCTTTATATGAAACCGAACAATTATTAAAAACATTCTTAAGAAGGTAACATGAGTACAGAATTACTGATCAATGTCACACCGAGCGAAAGCCGTGTTGCCCTAATAGAAAACGGTGTACTGCAAGAAATACAGCTAGAGCGAATTGGTAATCTAGGTATTGTAGGCAATATTTACCTAGGAAAAATAAGCCGCGTACTTCCGGGTATGCAGGCTGCTTTTGTTGATATCGGCCTTGAAAAAGCGGCATTTTTGCATGCATCCGATATTGTAAATAGTGCCTCTATTGTTGAAGGCGTAGACGACGTACCAATAAAAAAAGTACAAGATATTAGAGAGTTAGTTCGTCAAGGCCAATACATTATGGTGCAAGTGGTAAAAGATCCGCTAGGCACTAAAGGCGCAAGACTCACCACTGATATAACTATTCCTTCTCGCTATTTAGTGTTTATGCCAGATGCGACCCATGTAGGGGTTAGTCAGCGTATTGAAACTGAAGAAGAGCGCTCACGCCTTAAAAAAATAGTCGCAGAATATGGCGACGAAAATGGCAGCTTTATTGTACGTACAGCAGCCGAAGGCGCTAGCGAAGCAGAATTACGACACGATGCCGGTTTTTTAAGAAAACTGTGGGAAAAAATTACAGCTCGTCGCAAAAAAACCAGTAAAGCCAGTATTCTACACGAAGATTTAACGCTTGCCTTTAGAACCCTACGTGATTACGTAGGCGAAGATATGGAGCGCATTCGCGTTGACTCTAAACTTACTCATGAAGAGCTAAAGTTATTTACTGAAGAGTTTGTTCCACAACTGTCTCAAGTACTCGAATACTATCCAGGTGAGCGACCTATATTTGATTTGTTTGACGTTGAAAACGAAATTCAAAAAGCACTACATCGTAAAGTTACACTAAAATCTGGTGGTTATATAATTATTGACCAAACAGAAGCAATGACGACTGTTGATGTTAATACTGGTGCATTTGTAGGACATCGTAATTTAGAAGAAACAATTTTTAATACCAACGTAGAAGCAACCTCTGCAATTGCTCGCCAGCTTAGGCTGCGTAATTTAGGCGGTATTATCATTATCGACTTTATCGATATGGTAAGTGAGGATCATAAGCGCCGAGTATTACATTCACTTGAATCAGCACTTGCAAAAGATCGCACTAAAACGAATATCAATGGGCTTTCAGCACTTGGGCTTGTTGAAATGACGCGTAAACGTACACGCGAAAGCTTAGAGCATATTTTATGTGATGTATGTCCTGCGTGTTCTGGTCGTGGTTCACAAAAAACAGTTGAAACGGTTTGCTACGAAATACTACGTGAAATAGTGCGTGTTAACCGAGCATACGCTGCCGATAAGTTTATGGTGTACGCAGCGCCTGCTGTGAGCGAAGCCTTACTAAACGATGAGTACCATAACCTTGCCGAGCTTGAACTATTTATTGGTAAGCAAGTCAATATTCAAACAGAGAGCTTATACAGCCAAGAACAGTTTGATGTGGTAATGATGTAATGAAAGCAAAAGCGGTCTGTTTTTTTTGTTTTAGAAAGTTATGGCAGACCTGCGCCATAATTTTGGTATTACTGGCCGTTATTGTTTCAATTTTAAAATATACCCTTCCGTATGCAAACGAATACAAAGGTAATATAGAAAGCTATTTACACGAAAAGTTTGAAATAAGCTTATCTATAGGTGAAATATCAGCTAGTTGGCAGGGCAGTGGTCCTGCATTAGTATTAGAGAATTTATCGTTTAAAGATAACGAAACTGCACCAATATCACTCACCATTGCTAAAACCAGCTTAGAGCTAAACTTATGGGAAAGCTTAAAAGCGCTGCAACTTAGATCTAATTATTTTGTTATTAATGGTTTTCATACCAGTGTAAATATCACCAACTTATTTAAAACCGGTGACAACGACGAAGTCTCTTTTGAGCAAAAAGAGCTAATTGAAGAACTGTTTTTGGGTAAAACGGGTCATTTTGCAATAGAAAATTCCAGTATTAACTTTGTTCTAGAAGACGGTAAAGAGCGTAAGTTACTCCTCAAAAATATTGTTTGGCAAAATGAAGATGAGCAGCATCTTGGTAGTGGGAGCTTAGCACTGCCGGGTATTTCGGTCGGTGATTTTGATGCGCGAATAGCACTTACTGGCGATACCCTAGAGCAAGTTGCGGGCGACATTTATGTGCAGGCTAACAAAGTCGATGTATCTAACTGGTTAGCGCAATATATAAATACGCAAAAGCAACAACTGCATAGCGATATTAATTTACAAGCGTGGCTAAAACTAGATAAAGGTTTTGTAAGCGATATAAAAATGCAATGGCTACCAAGCTTTGTGCGTTGGCAGCGAGAAGAGCAAAGCCAACAAGTTAGCTTGAGTGAAGGTGGATTCCATCTATATCCCGAGCAAAATAGCTGGCACTTAAAAAGCACCGGTTTAACATTTAATAGTAACGATAAAGCATGGCCAAGTTTAGAGTTTGAAGCTCAACTAGGGCCAAAAAATGAAGTGTGGCTCCATCAAGTTGATTTTGAATTACTGAGTAACCTAGCAGGGCTAAGTAATTTTAATGCACTTGAACCATTTTTAGAGCGCCAACCTAGCGGGCAAATAGATCACGCTTATTTAAATTTTTCTAATGCGCAGCAATGGCAATTATGGTTTGAGGCTGACAATATTGGTTGGCAAGAATTAAGATCAGTACCTGCAGCACAAGGACTTAGAGTAAATGGTTTACTTAATCAAAGTAGTGGTCGAATAAATTTATTTGGCGAAAATGGCACATTAGTTACAGGCGAAAGCTTTAGTAACGACATAAATTATAATCAGCTAAATGTAGAGCTAGATTTAGCTAAGCGAGATGATGGCTGGCATATAAGTAGTGACAATATATGGTTTGATAATGATGAAGTCACTCTTGCTGCAGAATTACAAATTAGTCTAACAGATGATCCTCGATTAGATCTTTACGCTGAAGTCTTCGCCCCAGATGCCAAAATTGCAGGTCATTACTTCCCATTAAAAGCGATGAGCCCTGAGCTCGTTAGCTATTTAAATGGCGCAATTAAAGGCGGAGAAGTATCTAAAGCACAAGTCTTATTTGCAGGTCCTTTATCGGGCTTTCCATTCACCGATGGTAGTGGCCAGTTTGGTGTATTAGCGCAAATAGACAACGCAACCTATGAGTTTGATCCTGATTGGCCTTTGGTCACCAATGCCGATGTACAGCTACATTTTGATAATGAGCGTATGGACATATATAGCCAGCAAGGTAAGTTGGTTAATTTAGATATTGGTAATAGTGTACAGGTAAGCATTGCAGATTTAATGCATGCTGATGAACTTATTGTGCAAATTGATAAAAAAGCACAAATGGAAAAGTTACATGACTTTTTTGCAGCGACACCTATTGCTAAACCTCTTGCTGAAATTTTTAAAGTTGTACAGGGCAAAGGCGAAGCCGATGCCAGTATTGAGCTTTTAGTAGGCTCTAAGTTTAAAGGTGGAGCCAGTGTTAGCGGCAAAGTTAATTTAAATGATTTGCCAGTATTTATAGCAACGCCAGGTATTGAGCTTAAAAACTTAACTGGCGAGCTTAATTTTAAAAACGACAATATCACACTTAAAAATGCGACTGCGAAGTGGTTGGGTATGCCGCTAAATATTAATTACAGCAGTAAAAGTGATGCTAAAAATTACCAAGCAAACATAGATATAAACGCCAAAATTGACGCTGATACACTAATAGATAGTGGACAAGGTATATTAAAAAATTATTTAAGTGGGCAAAGCGATGTTGATATTGGTTTAGTACTTAATTTTACCGAACAAGGCTTTAATTACCGTGCACAGGTAAGCTCAGAACTACTTGGCTTAACGAGTAACTTACCCGCACCTTATAATAAAAATAGCGAACAAGCGTGGGCACTTGATGCAGTAGTTCAAGGTG
This sequence comes from Pseudoalteromonas sp. NGC95, assembly GCF_015864705.1. Taxonomy (NCBI): domain Bacteria; kingdom Pseudomonadati; phylum Pseudomonadota; class Gammaproteobacteria; order Alteromonadales; family Pseudoalteromonadaceae; genus Pseudoalteromonas; species Pseudoalteromonas sp. NGC95. The sequence continues at coordinate 376,067 of NZ_JADYWR010000001.1, read as the reverse complement.
ATGATATTTCTAATCTCATTACAGCAAACGCTAATCAACAGTTTTACTTTAATGCTATTTTAGAAAATGGTAAATCACAGTTTAGCAATGTTCATTTTGTGCTCGGAAAACAAGATTTAGGATTAAACCAAAAAGATTTAAGCGTAAATATAAATCTTGAACAGAGTGAATTAGTGCCTTGGTTTGATCTGATTGATCAAATAATTAAAGCTGGTAAAGCAAACCCAGATCAAGAATCAAAAGGGATTATGCCACCGCTTAATGAGGTGGTCGCAAATATAGGTTTACTTGATGCGAGTAACATCATTTTTAATGATTTTGAAATGCGTTTAGCACCATCAAAAGACGATTTATACCTAAAGCTAAATGCTAAAGAACTTAGAGCTGGGGTTTTTATCCCTATATCACAGCCTAGCCAGCCCATACGAATTAATGCCGATTACTTAAGGCTTAATTTTGCACCGCACAATGAGCAAGCACTTGAAATAACAGATGTACTTCCTGAGAAAGACTTGAGCTGGCTTACTAAAATACCTGCTATTGAGTTTGAATGTAGTGATTGCAAAATTGACCGCTACCAACTTGATAAAGTGAGTGCGTCATTATTAGGTGATGGAGAGCGTTTATCAATATCAGAACTTGTAGTCGATAAAGGCGATCATGTACTGCGCACTAAAGGGCAGTGGCAAAATGGATTAACAACGCTAAGTGGCGAGCTTAAAAGTGATGACATAGGCGCACTGTTTGGTGAGTTTGATATAACCTCCGCGATTAAAGACTCAAAAGCCGATCTAAATTATGATCTTACTTGGCAAGCAGCACCTTATGATTTTGATGTGAAAAGTTTAAGTGGCGAGATTGCTTGGGATTTAGGAGAAGGTCACTTAACTGAAGTTAGCGATGGCGGGGCACGCGTATTTTCGTTACTGAGCCTTGATTCATTAGTACGCAAGCTGAAACTTGATTTTAGAGATGTATTTTCAAAGGGCTTTTTTTATAACAGCATGCAAGGCACTATGCAGTTAGAAAACGGTATTGCTTACACTAAAGATACCAAAATGGACGGCGTACCCGCCGATTTAACCATTAAAGGTTATGCAAATTTAAACACGCTTGATATAGATTATGATCTTGCTGTAGCGCCGCAGGTAACCTCGAGTATTCCAGTTATAGTTGCATGGATGGTAAACCCAGTAACAGGGCTTGCTGCCTTAGCAATTGATAAAGTTATTCATTCTGCGCGCGTCATCTCAGAGATCAACTTTAAAGTAACGGGTAAAATGAACGATCCCATTGTTCAAGAACTCGACAGAAAAAGTCGTGAAGTTACGCTTCCTCAAGCTGCGCAAAATCAGCCACAAGCATCAGTCGATTTAAAACTTAAAGATGCACAAGTAACAGTAACGCAATGAACAAAACTGAAATACTAAGCACTCCCACAATAGTTGCCCTGCAAATGTGTTCAGGGCTAAGCCCTGATGACAACATAGCAAGCTTAAAGCGTGCACTTAAAACACTCCCCGCAACAAGACCATTACTTGTTTGTTTGCCTGAGGCTTTTTTAGTGTTTAGTAAAAGTGGTAACGATACGTTACGTGTTGCTAAGCAAGTTGAGCGATACAAACTACAACTTAGTGAATTGTGCCAACACCATAATATTTGGTTAAATGCAGGGACAATGCCTGAGCCATTTAACGAACATAAATATTATGCAGCATCGCACTTATATAATAATCAAGGCGAGCTGGTTGCAACGTATAACAAAATACATTTATTTGATGTAAACGTAGATGATCAAACAGGTAGCTATCGAGAGTCAGATTTTACCCAAGCAGGTAGCGATGTGGTTGTTGTTGATTCTCCCTTTGGTAAAATAGGCTTAACAGTATGTTATGATCTGCGCTTTAGTGGCTTATTCAACGAACTAGTACGCCAAGGCGCCGATATTATTTTAGTACCAAGTGCATTTACAGTCGTCACAGGACAAGCGCATTGGCAGCCATTATTAGCAGCTCGCGCAATAGAAACACAATGTTATGTAGTTGCAGCAGCTCAGTACGGTACACATGAAAATGGCCGACAAACATATGGCCACAGTATTATTATTTCACCTTGGGGAAATATCCTGAGTGAATTGCCAACAGGCACCGGTTTTATAAGCTGCAACGCAGATTTAGACCAGTTACAAAAAATTAGACGAGATATGCCCGTGCAGTCTCATCAACGATTTAGAGAGCATTTATTATGAATTCGGTTGAACAGCATTTACTACACGACAGCCAGCTAAATAGAGAAGAGCTCGAAAAAACGCTCGCTTACATACATCAGCATAAAGTGGATTACGCCGATTTATATTTTCAATCAAGCCACCACGAATCATGGGTGCTTGAAGACGGCTTGGTTAAAGAAGGCTCTTATAACGTTGAACGTGGCGTTGGTGTACGTGCTGTAAGCGGCGAAAAAACAGGTTTTTCTTACTCTGATGCAATAAATCTTGAAGCGCTAAATAAAGCGGCTACAGCGGCTCGTAGCATCGCAGATGCTGGCGAAGATAGAGCGATTAAAGTATTTAGTGATGTTAAAGCTAAAGAGCAGTTTGCACCGCATCAGCCAATTTCGAGTATGAGCGATACCGACAAGGTGAGCTTATTACGCGAACTTGAAAACTATATTCGTGAGCTAGCACCCGATGCAGAGCAAGTAATTAGTTCAATGTCGGCGGTATACGAAGAAGTATTAATCGCAGCAAGTGACGGTACGTTTGCCACCGATATTCGCCCGCTTATTCGTTTAAACTGCTCAGTGCTGCTTGAAAAAAATGGTCGCCGTGAACGCGGTGGCGCAGGTGGTGGTGCACGTTTAGATTATGGTTACTTTAAAGAACTTGTTGATGGTAAACCACGTTGGATGGAATTTGCTGAAGAAGCTGTACGCCAAGCTAAAGTGAATCTTGAGGCTATTGATGCACCTGCAGGCACGATGGAAGTTGTACTTGGTAATGGTTGGCCTGGCGTGCTTTTACACGAAGCAGTAGGGCATGGACTTGAAGGCGACTTTAACCGCAAAGGCGCGTCTGCGTTTAGTGGTAAAGTGGGCCAAAAAGTAGCATCTGAGCTGTGTACTGTTGTTGATGATGGCACCATGGCCGATCGCCGTGGGTCACTTAATGTGGATGATGAAGGCACACCAGCCGCTTACAACGTACTCATCGAAAACGGTATTTTAAAAGGCTATATGCAAGATAAGCTAAACGCGCGTTTAATGGGTGTAAGCCCTACAGGTAACGCACGCCGTGAGTCGTATGCGCATTTACCAATGCCTCGCATGACTAACACCTACATGTTAGGTGGTGAGCACAGCCAAGCCGATATTATCAGCTCAGTTAAAAAAGGGGTATTCGCGCCTAACTTTGGCGGCGGACAAGTTGATATAACCTCAGGTAAGTTTGTATTTAGCGCATCAGAAGCGTATTTAATCGAAAATGGTAAAATTACCCAACCAATTAAAGGCGCAACGCTTATTGGTAATGGACCAGAAGTAATGCAGCAAATATCTATGGTTGGTAACGACTTAGCACTTGATAAAGGTGTTGGTGTTTGTGGTAAAGATGGTCAAAGCGTACCGGTAGGCGTAGGCCAACCAAGCCTTAAAATTGATCGGTTAACAGTCGGTGGTACAGCTTAAATATTACTGAAGCGCGAAGTGAATTCGCGCTTTTTGTTTTAATGAAGGCGAGGTTTAGGCGTCTCCTTCATCCTCTTTATTTTTTTCAGCCTCTTTATACCATAATGCAAAAAAGCACTCTGTTAATTTATGCTCTATCTCAAGCGCTTTTTCTGTAGGACAAAACAAGGTAAAGCTTGCTTTAAATTCACCTAAATCGGTTGTACCAAAGTGAATTACTGGCTCCGGGCCAGATATTTTTGCATCAAGTTTGCGCTCAATCATCGAATTATAACGGCTTGCTACTTCTTGAAACTCTTCGCAATACAGCTTAGCTTGCTCAGTTAATGTGTCGTGAATAGGGTACGGATTAAAGCTCTCTCTTCGGACAATAATAAAATGATGTGTAACAAAGCGTTTTACAAAGTTTAAGTTTTTAATAGAGCTGGTAATCAGCTTATTATTAGGTATGTATATGGTTTTTCTAGAAAATTGATAAGTATGTATATCAATTTCATGCATGGTTGTTTTTATCCAATCCGTTTCAGCTACTTCACCAAAATAATCACCAACTTGTATCCAATCACCGACTCTAAACGGGCGGGTTGTTACGAGGTAAAAAAAGCCTATTACACACTGAATAAACTCACGCGTTGCAAGCACAATCGCCACAGCAAAAGCAGCAATAGAAAGTGCAAAGTTTTGAATTTCGGTAGACCACACAAATAGCAGCGATATCATCATTACAAAATTAATAAAATGCTTAATATTGTGTGCGATGTAACGAATGTCTTTTTCTTTTTTTTCTGCGCGGTTTTTAGCCAGCTTATCAACAAGTACTTTTAGTACAAATGCAATTGTGATCATTACAATTGAAAGAAGAAACGGATGCAGCAATATATCTTTAGTCATAATATCCAATTAAACGCGAGTTGATAAAAACAGGCTCAGTATATTGATTTATTAAACCAATTAGCAAATTTAGTGCAAAAAAAGTAACCAATAAAAATGGAGAAACGCTATTGAGTTACTTCATCAGTGCAATGTTTGTGATTTTTAGCCATTCTTGTTCGGCATATGAGTACAAGCTCAATGGCTGAAATAAAGATTAGAGTATAGCCAAGCGTTTCTATACCCTCTTCAACAATGTTTTTTACTGCACGTACGTAGTCATCGCCCATTACTGAATGCCAAAATGCGCCTTTGCCCATCATTCGCGAAAATGCGAGTAAAGTAACCATGCCTGATAAGCAAATTCCATAACTAGGAGTGTGGCTATAGGCTTTTAAAGAGTTAAAAATACTTCCTCTGTTTGTTATTAAATAAACAAACACGCCAGCTAAAATTGAATAGACGATACTTTGCCAAGCGCCATCAAAAAAGTATAAGTCGAGGTAGGTATCAAACTCTCTTACAAACATCATTGCCGATAACGCAGCAAGTAATACTGCCGGTATTTTGAGTTGAAAGTTAATTCGCGAAGCATAGAAAAACAAAATACAGCTTAAAAAAGTTAAAACATCTTGCATATGTTCAGTAAGAGTTTCTTCACTGTAAAGTGCATACTGTTTTAATTCAAAGCCTTCAAGTTGAATTAAATGAGCAACACCCGCTAGGCATAATAAATAAATAAAAGATCGCAGTAAAAACATAAATAACCAAGAGAAACTATAAATGCGCGAGATTCTAATTGTAAAAATGCCTTAAAGCCAAAACAAAATTTAAACTTTTAATATTTTTATTGGTCTAAAATTTTTTCTGTTAAAATAATGGCTTAGATATTTATTTAATGTTGAATGGATGTTTTTAATGTGACGTTTTAAGTAGTTTATTGTGCAAAATATAACAAGCATTAAAAAGCCCTTACTATTTACTTAGCAAGGGCTTTTTATAATTGAGAACTTAGAGTTTAGCGCCTAGCGCATCGTTACAAATTCTTCCGAGCCTGTCGGGTGAATCGCAACAACGGCATCAAAATCAGCTTTAGTTGCGCCCATTTTCATGGCAACGGCAAAACCTTGAATCATTTCATCAACCGCAAAACCAATACCATGTAGGCCAACTACTTTTTCGTCAGGGCCGGCACATACAAGTTTCATTTTACAAGGCTGGCGATGTTTAGTTACCGCTGTGTACATAGCCGTAAAACCAGATTGGTAAATTTTAACGTTTTCTTCGCCGTACTGAGAAATAGCTTCTTGCTCAGTCAAACCAATAGTACCAATAGGTGGATGACTAAATACAACAGTAGGGACTAAGCTGTAATCCATTTTTAAATCATCTGGTAGTTCTTTATTAAATAAACGCTCAGATAAAGTACGGCCTGCTTTTACTGCTACCGGTGTAAGTTCAATACCATTTTCGATGATATCGCCAACCGCGTATACATTTTTAGCTGTGGTATTTTGATACTCATCAACTTTTACAAAACCACTGCTGTTTACTTCTACGCCGGCTGCTGCAACGTTAATAGCATTGGTTGTTGGCTCGCGGCCAATGGCCCAAATAACTTGATCAACGTTATGAGTTTTGCCGTTATCTAAATGCAGTGTTACAGAGCCATCATCTTCTTTTACCAATTTATTTGGTACAGATTCTGTATGAAGAGTAGGGCCTTCGGCAGCCATTACTTCAACAAGCGTATCTACAATATATGGGTCAAAACTACGAAGTGGGGCATGCTTACGTACAAATAAATGTGTTTCAGTACCTAAACCATGTAATACACCAGCAAGCTCAACGGCTATGTAGCCTGCGCCAATAACTGCAACGCGCTTAGGTTGCTCTTTTAGCTCAAAGAAGCCATTTGAATCGATACCGTGTTCAGCACCTTCAATATGCGGAATGCTTGGGCGGCCGCCTACTGCAATTAATATATGATCGGCTGTGTAGTGCTCGCCGTTTACTTCAACTGTTTTATTATCTACAAATTTAGCAAAGCCTTTAATTACAGTAACGCCATTGCTAGCAAGGCCACTGTCATAACCTTTATGAATTCGGCCAATGTAGGCTTCACGGCTTTCTACTAGTTTGCTCCAATCAAAGCCTTTAACTTCAACATTAAAGCCGTAATCTGGGGCATATAAATTAATTGCTTCGGCAACCTGAGCACCGTGCCACATTACTTTTTTAGGTACACAGCCCACGTTTACACACGTGCCGCCCATGTGTTTTGCTTCTATAAGTGCTACTTTAGCGCCACGCATTGCCGCTCTATTTGCAGAGGCAATACCACCACTGCCACCACCGATTGCAATATAATCAAAGTGTTGTGTCATTTTATGTCCTTAGGCGTTGAGTTTTATGCGCATTAGCATAACATTAAGTTTTAAAAATAAAGAGTGTTTAGGTGACCTATGTTTAGTAAAAAAACATTCGAATTTCTTGCTCAGCTTGATAAAAACAATAATAGAGACTGGTTTAACGACCATAAATCACAGTATGAGGAATACGTAAGAGAGCCCGCTTTAGATTTCATTAGGCAAATGCAAGCACCACTTGCTGAGGTTTCTAGCCATTTTGTCGCATCAGATAAAAAAGTGGGCGGTAGTTTAATGAGAATCCATAAAGACGCGCGTTTTAGTAAAGATAAAACCCCGTATAAAATTAATGTAGGGATTCAATTTCGCCATTTTATGGGAAAAGACGTACATGCCCCGGGTTTTTACTTTCACTTAGCAAATGACGAATGTTTTGTAGGTGCTGGTATTTGGCGACCAGAATCAAAGGCGCTTAACGCAATTAGAACCTGCATAGATGAAAACCCAAATAGCTATAAAAAAGCAATTTATGATGAGCAATTTAAATCTATATTTGAAATGTCAGGAGAATCGCTAAAACGCCCGCCAAGAGGTTTTGAAAAAGAGCATCCCTTAATAGATGAGCTCAAACGAAAAGACTTTATAGCCATTAGCTCGCTTACTCAAAAACAAGTATGTAGCAATAATTTAGTTGATACGGTACTAGAACGTTATAAAGTGGCCGACTCATTAATGGGTTATTTGTGTTTTGCTCTGGAGCAACCTTATTAAAATTAAACAACTTAAAACCGGCTGAGTTGTTTTTTTACTTTTAGACCCAATTTAAAACGTAATGCATTAACGCAAAGAGAGTATTTATGAGCAACCCATTAATTGGCCTTGAAGGCTTACCACCATTTTCAAAAATAAAGCCTGAGTACGTAGTACCAGCACTAAAAGACGGTATCGAGCTTTGTCGTAAAGCCATTGATGACGTGTTAGCTAAAGGCTCGTATACGTGGGATGACTTAGTATTACCCCTTGAAGAAGCTGACGATAAATTATCGCGCATGTTCTCCCCTGTATCGCATTTAAATTCAGTAATGAATAACGACGAATTACGTGAAGCTTACGAGCAGTGCTTACCGTTAATATCTGAATATTCAACATTTGTAGGTCAGCACCAAGGTTTATACAACGCGTATAATACGCTTTATAACAGTGACGAATTTAAAACGCTGACTACAGCACAACAAAAAACAATTACTAATGCGCTACGCGATTTTAAATTATCGGGTATTGCTCTGGCGGCAGAGCAGCAAACACGCTACGGCGAAATTAGCGCGCGTTTATCAGAGCTTGCCTCAAAATTTGGTAACAACGTAATGGATGCCACACTTGCTTGGCACAAGCATATTACTGATGAAAGCGATTTAGCAGGCTTGCCAGAATCTGCTTTAGCACTTGCAGCTGATACAGCAAAAAGTAAAGAATTAGAGGGTTGGTTATTTACACTCGATTTTCCATCATATTTACCAATAATGGCTTACGCAGATAACCGCGAATTACGCAAAGAAACTTACACCGCGTTTTCTACGCGCGCATCAGATCAAGGCCCTAACGCCGGTGAGTTTGATAACTCTGACATTATGAGTGAGGAGCTTGCGCTTCGCCATGAACTTGCACAGTTACTAGGGTTTAACAGCTACGCTGAAAAGTCACTGGCAACTAAAATGGCCGAAACACCAGAACAAGTATTCTCATTTTTAGAAGACCTAGCAGCTAAATCAAAACCACAAGCAGAGCAAGAAGTGGCCGAGCTAAAAGCGTATGCTGAGCAAAAACACGGTATTTCTGAATTACAGGCATGGGATTTTGGTTACTACAGCGAAAAGCTTAAGCAAGAAAAGTATGCAATTTCAGACGAAGTACTACGTCCTTACTTCCCAGCAAATAAAGTGCTTAGCGGCTTATTCGAAACCGTTAATCGCCTATTTGGTATTAGCGTAAAAGAAGTTACTGACTTTGATACTTATCACAAAGATGTACGTTTTTTTGAAATTGTAGATAGTAGCAATACTCTACGCGGACGTTTTTATCTCGATTTATATGCACGCGACCACAAACGTGGCGGCGCGTGGATGGATGACTGTATGGGTCGTAAAGTACGCGCTAACGGCGAACTACAAACTCCAGTGGCTTATTTAGTGTGTAACTTTAATAAGGCGGTTGGCGATAAACCTGCGCTGTTTACTCATGACGAAGTAACAACCTTGTTCCACGAGTTTGGTCATGGTATTCATCACATGCTTACACAGGTTGATGCTGCTCCTGTTGCGGGTATTAATGGCGTGGCGTGGGATGCGGTAGAGCTTCCTAGTCAGTTTTTAGAAAATTGGTGTTATGACGAAGAAGCCCTGAGCTTTATTTCAGGTCATTATGAAACGGACGAGCCGTTACCTAAAGAGCTACTTGATAAGTTACTTGCTGCTAAAAACTATAACTCAGGCGTACAAATGCTACGTCAAATTGAGTTTTCGTTATTTGATTTTAAAATCCATAACGATTACAAAGTGGGTGAGCAATGCCAAATTCAAGCAGTACTAAACGATGTACGTAGCCGCACATCAATCGTTAAACCGCCTGAGTTTAACCGTTTTCAAAATGGTTTTAGCCATATTTTTGCCGGTGGTTATAGTGCAGGTTACTACTCGTATAAATGGGCTGAAGTACTTTCTGCTGATGCATTTTCTAAATTTGAAGAAGAAGGTATTTTTAACGCTGAAACAGGGCAAGCCTTCATGCAAAATATTTTAGAAAAAGGCGGCAGTGAAGAGCCAATGGAATTATTTAAAAAGTTCCGTGGTCGTGAGCCAAATGTCGACGCGTTACTACGCCATAGCGGTATTGCTGTTTAAAAATTAATATTTAGCACAAACCAAATTAAAGCGCCTTAATGGCGCTTTTTTATTATTTTAAAATTATTATCTAATAATTTTTAGTAATTTCATCCTACCGTACTATGCTTTTAGCACACCTAATAAAATGGACTAAGGCATGGCAAAGTTGGTATTGGCAATTGATGACGACAAGTATGTTCATCATATAATTGAAGAGTCTTTAGCAGGGTTTTGTAAAATACTTCATGCAAAAGATGGCGATGAAGGATTAAGGCTAACCAATAAATACAACCCAGATATTATTTTACTCGATATTGAAATGCCAGGTATGTCAGGTTATGACGTATGTAAAACAATAAAGCAAAGTCAAAATACTCAGGATATTCCCGTTATGTTTCTCTCATCTAAAATAGAGCTAAGCGATCGGGTAAAAGGTTATAGCGTCGGCGCATCTGATTACATTACAAAACCTTTTAATGCAGAAGAGTTAATAGCGCGAATAAAGGTACTTTACGAATATAGGCAAAAATGCGCAAAACTAAAATTGGATATAGTAAAAGCGAATAAAACAGCTGAAATAGCAATGACAGAGTCAGGCGATATGGGGCGTATAATGCGCTACGTTGGACAAAGTTATCACGCTAATAACTTTCAATCGTTGAGTGAATACTTTTTTACCTTTTTTGCTCCTTTAAATTTAGATGTTGTGGTGGTGTTTTGGTATCAAGGAAAAGGTATTTTTTACAGCCAGCAAAGTGGTGTTTGCCCGTTAGAGCAAGAGCTGCTTGAGCAACATCGAAATGCTCAACGATTTGTTGATATTGGTAGCAGCACTATCATTAATTACCCCAAAGTGTCCCTTTTGATAAAAAATATGCCAGTTGATAATGATGCTTTGTATGGGCGCTACAAAGATCTGTTCCCGCATATATTAGAAGTAACCAACGAGAAGGTTGTTACCATGGAAAGAAGCGAAAGCAGTTATGAGCAGGCAGCTCAAATAAGTACAGCCCTTCAAGATATTGTTAAGCAGTTAACTACTCAAAATGTAGAGCAAAACAAAAGTACTAAAGAGTTTATAGAGCAGCTACATGAACTTGACTGCGCTATTAAGCTACAACAAACACAAGCAAATCCTGCGGATCTCACTTTATATATATCTCAATTGGATCAAACAATGCAGTTATTTGTATCGGCTAATAGTGATTTAGCCTTTATCAAATATCAGCTTAAACAAGTTGCCGAAAGCCGCAATGAACTTATATCTAATTTACGTACTAAAGCGGAAGCCGCAAAGGTCAATACGAATCATCATAGTGATATAGAGCTATTTTAGTGCTTTAAAGTAAAGCGGTTGATATACTACAGGCGTATTTTATCGTCGGAGTTTATTGTGGTTATTCAGTGTGCTTTTAAAGAGTTACGCCCTTATTTAAATGAATTAGAAACACGCTTTGGTTTAGCCCAATGGGCGCAAAATTGCAGTGGCTTTAGCTTACATTACGATGATAAAGGGTTAAGTCTATTTAAAACCGACGAGCCTAAACTAGGTGCAATTAACGTTGATTTTGTAACCGGTGCTGCCGCCCATAGGCGTAAGTTTGGCGGTGGTAAAGGGCAAGCAATTGCCAAAGCAGTGGGTTTAAATAAAGGCGCAACGCCTGTTGTACTTGATGCTACCGCTGGTTTAGGGCGAGATGGTTTTGTACTTGCCTCGCTAGGGTGCAAAGTTATATTACATGAACGTCACCCGGTTGTAGCTGCACTTTTATACGATGGTTTAAAGCGAGCCTATAGCGATATTGAAATTGGTTTGTGGATGAAAGAAAACATGAGCCTAATATTTGGCTCAAGCCATACTTTGCTCTCTCAATGCGAAAGCATGCCTGATGTTGTTTATTTAGATCCCATGTTCCCGCATCGCGAAAAATCAGCATTAGTTAAAAAAGAAATGCGCGTATTCCAAGAGCTTGTTGGTGCAGACAACGACGCTGACGACCTACTTGATTTTGCCTATCCACTTGCCAGTAAGCGTGTTGTTGTAAAGCGCCCCGATTACGCTCCATTCTTAAACGAAAAAACTCCAAGTATGCAGATCAAAACCAAAAAGAACCGTTTTGATGTCTATGTAAAAGCGGCAATGGTTTAAGCATCAAAACAAATCGGCGTTATATCCCTAGAACTTATCCATGTAAGAATCGTTATATTGGGTTTGATCATAGGATCTAGCCTTTTGAATCTAGGATCTTATTACATTTTCATGTTAGAATTTGCGCAATTTTTTGGCATAGCAAAGTAGCACAGTAATGATCTTAGATGATATTCGCATTGTTTTAGTTAACACGTCACATTCGGGCAATATTGGTTCGGCGGCTCGCGCCATGAAAACCATGGGTTTATCAAAACTTTATTTAGTTGATCCTGCTTGCGAAATAGACAGCCAAGCAAGTGCATTAGCTGCAGGCGCAACTGATGTTTTAGGCAATGCAGTTATTGTAGGTACCGTTGAAGAAGCTATCGCTGACTGTACATTAACGATTGGCACAAGTGCGCGTTCTCGTACGCTTTCGTGGCCAATGGTTGAACCACGTGAATGTGGTGAAAAGCTCGTTGCTGAAGCCGTAAATGGTCCTGTAGCGCTAGTATTTGGTCGTGAAAACAGTGGTTTAACTAATGAAGAATTACAGCTTTGTAATTACCATGTGTGTATTCCTGCTAATCCAGAGTACAGCTCGCTTAATTTAGCTATGGCCGTACAAACACTTAGCTACGAAACTCGCATGGCATTTTTAAATCAACAACCTAAAAAGGTTGAAGAAGACGATGCAGTTTACCCAAGCTCAAAGCAAACAGAGCTGTTTTATGATCACCTTGAAGACACGTTGTTTAAAACAGGTTTTATCATCAAGCAACACCCTGGTTTAGTTATGACTAAATTGCGCCGTTTGTTTAACCGAGCTCACCCTGAAGATGCTGAAATGAATATTTTACGCGGTATTCTCACCTCAATTAATAAGGCTATCCCTAAGTAACTTAGGTATAGCTATTAGTTATAAAAGACCTAGACTAATTAACGTGCTAATACTTGACTAAATTACTCAGGTAATTACAATGGCTGTAATACTTGACCAAAGAGGTCAAGTATTGAAAATTTGTTAACTCTACAATTTAAAAGTAAGAGTTTCTAAATCAAATTTTTATCAAGTGATAATACTTGACTAATTTACTCTGGTAATTAAAATTTGCACTCTTTTGTGCAGGGGGCGTTATGAAGTTAACATCAAAAGGCAGATATGCCGTTACAGCTATGCTGGATGTTGCACTACACACAGGTGTAGGTCCTGTAGCCCTTGCTGATATTTCACAAAGACAAGAAATTTCTTTGTCTTACCTTGAACAATTATTTGCTCGTTTACGTAAAAATGGCCTAGTAAGTTCTGTTCGTGGACCTGGTGGTGGTTATTTACTAGGGCGTGAAGCGAGCGTTATCTCTGTTGGCGATATTATTAGCGCCGTAGACGAATCGGTCGATGCAACACGTTGCCAAGGTGCCGATACCGGCTGTCAGAGTGGTATGCGTTGTTTAACACATAATTTGTGGTCAGACCTAAGCGCACGCATAGAAGAATTTTTGAATAATATTACCCTTGCTGAATTGGTGGAAAAATCAGATGTGAAAGAAATAGCATCGCGCCAAGATAACAGTATTAATAATGCAATTAAGCAGTTGGAAAACATTCAAGTAAGCTGTCAACTTTAAGGTTGACCTGCAGCGGAGAGAGAAATGAAGTTACCGATTTATTTAGATTACGCAGCGACCACGCCTGTTGACGAACGTGTTGCTAAAGAAATGATGCAATGCCTGACAATGGACGGTAAGTTTGGTAATCCTGCGTCACGCTCACACCGTTTTGGTTGGCAAGCAGAAGAAGCTGTTGACCAAGCACGTACAGATATTGCTGATTTAATTAATGCAGACCCACGTGAAATTGTTTTCACATCGGGTGCAACAGAATCAAATAACCTTGCTATTAAAGGTGCAGCACAGTTTTACAAGAAAAAAGGTAAGCACGTTATTACCGCTAAAACTGAGCATAAAGCAGTAATCGACACATGTCGTGAGCTTGAGCGCCAAGGTTTTGAAGTAACTTACATGGACGTTGAAGAAAACGGCCTACTTGATTTAAAAAAACTTGCCGACACAATGCGTGACGACACAGTACTTGTAAGCATTATGCACGTTAATAACGAGCTAGGTGTAATTCAAGATATCGCGACTATTGGCGAAATGTGTCGCGAACGTAAAATTATGTTCCACGTAGATGCAGCGCAAAGCGCGGGTAAAGTACTAATCGACGTGCAACAGCTTAAAGTTGATTTTATGTCGTTCTCTGCACATAAAGTGTATGGCCCTAAAGGTGTTGGTGCACTTTACGTTCGTCGTAAACCACGTGCTCGCCTTGAAGCGCAAATGCACGGTGGCGGACATGAACGCGGTATGCGCTCTGGTACACTAGCTACTCACCAATTAGTGGGTATGGGTACAGCGTTTAAAATTGCTAAGCAAGATTTCGAAAAAGATCACGCACACATCAGCGCCTTACGTAATCGTTTAATCGACGGCATTATGGCTGATATGGACGAAGTATACTTTAACGGCACGCAAGACCAATCAGTACCTGGCATTGTAAACATCAGCTTTAACTTTGTTGAAGGTGAGTCGTTACTTATGGCAGTAAAAGACATTGCAGTATCGTCAGGTTCAGCCTGTACATCTGCAAGCTTAGAGCCTTCTTATGTATTACGTGCACTTGGCCGTAACGACGAATTAGCACATAGCTCAATTCGTTTTAGTATTGGTCGCTTTACTACCGAAGAAGAGATTGATTACACCGTCGAATTAATGAAAAACTCTATCGGTCGCCTACGTGAGATGTCTCCACTTTGGGAGATGCATCAAGAAGGTATTGATTTAGATTCAGTTGAATGGGCTCACCACTAATAGTGTGAGCACATACCCTAGCAGGTAATGAGGATAGAATAATGGCTTATAGTGATAAAGTAATCGACCACGTAGAAAACCCACGTAACGTAGGTACTCTAGATAAGAATGATCCGTCAGTGGCAACGGGTATGGTAGGCGCACCAGCATGTGGTGACGTAATGAAATTGCAAATTAAAGTATCTGCCGAAGGCGTTATTGAAGATGCAAAATTCAAAACCTACGGTTGTGGTAGCGCAATTGCTTCATCTTCACTTGTAACAGAGTGGGTTAAAGGCAAAACGCTAGACGAAGCAGCGACAATTAAAAACACTGATATCAGTGCAGAGCTTGAATTACCACCAGTGAAAATTCACTGTTCAATTTTAGCCGAAGACGCAATTCAAGCAGCAATTGCAGACTACAAAAGCAAACAAGCGAAGTAAGAAGAGAAACTCATGGCAGTGACATTGACAGATGCGGCAGCAAACCGCGTACAATCATTTTTAGCAAACCGCGGTAAAGGTTTAGGCCTGCGCGTTGGCATTAAAACGACGGGCTGTTCAGGTCTTGCTTATGTACTTGAGTTTGTTGACGATTTAAACGAAGACGATGAAACTTTTGCGGCTAAAGGTGTAACATTAATTGTTGACGCTAAAAGCTTAGTTTACATCGATGGCACAGAGCTCGACTACACTAAAGAAGGCTTAAATGAAGGGTTTAAATTTAGAAACCCTAATCAAGCAGATGAGTGTGGTTGTGGCGAAAGCTTTACCGTTTAAGCTTAAAATATCTTTGTAGTATAAATAAGCCCTGCCAGTTAATGTAGGGCTTTGTTATTTCTGAATATTATTGGTTGAAGTTATGCGTTACTTTGAATTATTTGCAGTCCCCGTTGATTACAATATTGATTTAGCAACGGTTAACAAGCACTACTTGGAATTACAGCGTACTGTACATCCAGATCGCCACGCGAATGCGAGCAGCCGCGATAAGTTAATGGCAGTGCAAAGCGCCGCCGAAATTAACGATGCGCTACAAACATTAAAGCACCCAGTAAAACGTGCTGAATATATGCTGAGCGAGCTAGGCGTTGATATTCGTGCAGAGCAGCAAACCTTGCAAGATCCAATGTTTTTAATGCAGCAAATGGAACTTCGCGAAGAGCTTGAAGAGCTAACATCGTCGCGCGATCCTGATACTGCGATTGTAAATTTTGAAAAACAAATTAAGCAACTAAACACGCAGTACAGTGCACAGCTTGCCGAGCAACTAGCAAGTAACGATGAGCAGCAATATCAACTTGCCGCAGATAATATTCGTAAACTGAAGTTTGTTTATAAGTTACGTGACGAACTAGAGCGTATTGAAGACAGTTTATTTGACGATTAATTACTTGCTGCAAAGCGAGCAACACGAGTTTAAAGAGCATTATGGCATTATTGCAAATTGCTGAGCCGGGGCAGAGCGCGGCACCACACGAACATAAACTAGCTATTGGTATTGATCTTGGTACAACTAACTCATTAGTTGCAACAGTACAAAGTGGCGAAGCCCGCACGTTAACTGATGATCTTGGCGCGGCTATGTTACCGTCGGTTGTTCGTTATCAAGCAGGCGGTATTACTGTTGGCGCAGAAGCTGCACAAGCAGCAACGCAAGACCCTGCTAATACACTTATTTCGGTTAAGCGTTTTTTAGGTAAAACTCAGGCTGAAATAGAGCAAAGTTATGGGCAACTACCGTATGAGTTCTGTGAGCACAATGGTGCGCTAGCAATAGAAACTGCGGCAGGTAAAATCAGTCCAATTAAAGCATCAAGCCATATTTTAGCTGCATTAAAAGCACGAGCTGAGCAAAGTTTTGGCAACCAAGACATTTTAGGGGCTGTAATCACAGTACCAGCGTACTTTGATGACGCACAGCGCCAAAGTACTAAAGATGCCGCAGAACTTGCTGGTATTAACGTACTACGTTTATTAAATGAGCCAACAGCAGCAGCGGTTGCTTATGGTTTAGATTCTGGCCAAGAAGGTATTATTGCTGTTTACGATTTAGGCGGTGGTACATTTGATATATCAGTACTTAGATTACACCAAGGTGTGTTTGAAGTAATGGCAACTGGTGGCGACTCAAGTCTCGGTGGTGATGACTTTGACTCACTACTTGTCGATTACTTTAAGCAGCAAACTGGTGTGTCAGCGTTGTCACCTTCAGTTTTACGTTTATTCATTAATAAAGCAAAAGCGTGTAAAGAAGCATTAAGCCAATACGCTAAAGTAAACGTGGGTCTTGAGTTTGACGATCAAAAATACACAGTAGAAGTAACACGCGAAACGTTTGACGAAATGGCTATGCCTCTCGTTAAAAAAACACTGCGTTCGTGTCGTCGTGCTGTAAAAGATGCTGGCATAGAAAACGACGAAGTACTGCAAGTTATTATGGTTGGCGGTTCAACCCGTATGCCACTGGTACGTAGCCAAGTACAAAGCTTTTTTGATAAAGAGCCGCTAACTTCAATCGACCCTGATCGTGTTGTCGCTTTAGGTGCTGCGCTTCAAGCCGACGTGTTAATTGGCAATAAGCCCGATTCTGACATGTTATTGCTTGATGTATTACCGTTATCGCTAGGTCTTGAAACTATGGGTGGTTTGGTTGAAAAAATCATTCCGCGCAATACGACGATTCCGGTAGCACGCGCGCAAGAATTTACGACGTTTAAAGACGGCCAAACAGCCATGTCATTACATGTGCTGCAAGGCGAGCGTGAGCTTGTTGATGATTGTCGTTCGCTTGCTAAGTTTAGCTTAAAAGGTATTCCACCAATGGCGGCAGGCGCTGCGCATATTCGTGTAACCTTTAAAGTTGATGCTGATGGCCTATTAAGTGTTTCAGCTATGGAAAAATCAACAGGTGTACAAGCTGAGATTCAGGTTAAGCCTTCGTTTGGTTTATCTGACGACCAAGTAGCTAACATGCTAAAAGAGTCAATGAGCAACGCTAAAGGCGACATGCAAGCACGTATGCTTAAAGAGCAACAAGTAGAAGCGTTACGCGTAATAGAAGCGCTTAATGCATCACTTGCAGCCGATGCTGCATTACTTGACGATATGCAACTTGCTAACTTACGCGCTGAAATTGCAGAACTGGTAAAAGTGCGCGAAAATGCACAAGAGCCTGGCGAAATTAAAGCAGCTATCGAAAAAGTCGATAATGCGAGTAGCGACTTTGCATCGCGTAGAATGGATGCATCAATTAAAAAGGCCCTTACAGGGCAGTCAGTAGACAACATTTAAGAGAGATTAGAATGCCACAAATTGTTTTTCTTCCACATCCTGAATTATGTCCTGACGGCGCTGCAATTGAAGCTCCTGCAGGCCAAACAGTACTCGACGCTGCACTTAAAAATGGCATTAGTATTGCACATGCCTGCGAAAAGTCGTGTGCATGTACTACGTGTCATTTAGTGATTCGTGAAGGATTTGATTCACTACAAGAAAGTGATGAGCTAGAAGATGACATGCTAGATAAAGCATGGGGTTTAGAACCTGAGTCACGCCTTGGTTGCCAAGCAATTATAAGAGATGAAGACTTGGTGGTTGAAATACCTAAGTACAATCTCAATATCGTTAATGAAGAGCACTAGTTTTTAACGATGTATATATTAAAAGCCGCTGTTTGATACAGCGGCTTTTTTGTTTCAAAAAAGCATTTATAAACACGTAGCAGCGACTTTATGTCGCGTTTTTAAATCTCAAACGTTTTAAGTTAAATTTTTCTAATCTCAAACTTGAACATCAAAATGATCACGTATTTTTCAGATTATATAAACGCGGGGTAAACCCGCTGCTACGAGTTCAACCCAATCCCTAAAATCTATTTCGGAGGTTTATTTTGAGTAATCTTATTTTCTCAGACTCATTTATTAACGGCGAATTTTATAAAACTGATACGCACTTTAGCGTTAACGATCCCGCGACCGAAAAAAGTATTGTTGATGTAAGCGATATTGACGAGCAGGGTGTAAATAGCGCAATAACCGCAGCTCAAGGGGCTTTTGTTAAGTTAAAAGCGACGAATGCCACCGAGCGAAGCGAAACCTTGATGCGCTGGTATGAGCTAGTAATAAAGCACAAGCAAACACTTGCAGAGCTAATGACCAAAGAGCAAGGCAAGCCGCTCAAAGAATCTCTTGGTGAGATTAATTACGGTGCAGGTTTTATCAAATGGTTTGCAGAAGAAGCCAAACGTAGTTACGGAGATGTAATTCCGCCAACAGATGACTCGCATCGTTTAACCAGCTTTAAGCAGCCTGTCGGTGTTGTAGCTGGTATAACGCCGTGGAACTTCCCTATTGCTATGGTTACTCGTAAAGTAGCTCCAGCTTACGCTGCGGGCTGTAGCTTTATACTTAAACCTTCTGAACATACGCCACTATGCGCTATCGCACTTGCTTATTTGGCCGATCAAGCTGGTTTTGTTAAAGGTGCATTTAATGTACTGGTTTCTCAAGATGCCAAAACAGTAGGTAAAATGCTGACTGACTCAGAAGTCGTGCGTAAGTTTACATTTACCGGTTCTACCGGTGTAGGTAAGCAGTTGCTATCGCAATGTGCTGACACAATTAAACGCACCTCGATGGAGCTTGGCGGTAATGCACCTTTTATTATTTTTGATAATGCCGACTTAGATGAAGCTGTTGAAGGGCTAATGGCGGCTAAATTTAGAAACAGTGGACAGGCATGTGTTGCTGCAAACCGTATCTTTATACAGCGTAATATTCTCGACAAAGTACTGTCAAAAATCACGCCAAAGGTTGCAGCGCTAAAAGTGGCAAATGGTTTTGAAGACGATGTTGATATTGGCCCACTCATTTACCCTAAAGCCAAAGAGAAAGTACAGCAGTTAGTACAAGACGCACTCGATAAAGGTGCGACGTTGATTGGCGATAATAGCGACTTAGGTGGCAGCTTTCAAAACCCATTAATAGTAAACAACGTAACTACTGACATGGATATTTACCACGAAGAAGTATTTGGTCCGGTATTGACGGTTATTCCTTTTGATGAAGAAAGTGAAGTGCTTGCACTTGCTAACGATGTACCATTTGGCCTAGCAGCATATTTTTACAGCCAAAACATTAAGCAAGTCTACCGAGTTAGTGAAGGGCTTGAATTTGGTATGGTAGGTGTAAACGAAGGTGTAATATCAAACCCAGTAGCGCCATTTGGTGGTGTTAAGCAATCTGGTTTAGGCCGAGAAGGCGGTCATCAAGGGCTTGATGAGTACTTAGAAGAAAAGTACGTGTGTATTAAAATATAACGCCCGTTAAGTTTATGAGCGCGAATTTACTTCGCGCTTTTTTTATGACGTTAATATGGCAGATATATGAACTTTATCTTTTACTGTTGCTACACAAAGCACTAAATGCTACCTTTGGGCACATATTTTTTGTTAATAAAACAATACAAAAAAACAAATAAAAAGTAAAAGTATTTCTATAAGTAGAAATAACCCCGTGTGTAAATGCCACCGTCAGGTGGCATTTTTTTGTTTGAATAGTCATAGACTGTAATAAGCACATTTTGAATAAAGATATTACTTTATAAGTGCTAACTTATAGGTGTATAACCAGGTAAGTTATCAAAATCTACCTCATCTAGCTGCTCTGGGTTAGCATATTCGTTGATATAATTTTTATAGACTTCTGACTCAATAAAAATAGCAAAAATATCAGGATCAAGGTGATTATTACTAACCATGTTCCCTAGAATATTCAAACATTCACTTACCGGTTTTGCTTTTTTATAGGGCCTGTCTACGGCAGAGAGTGCTTCAAAAATATCCGTAATAGCCATTAACCTTGCAGGCACCGACATTTGTTCTTTGGTTAAACCTCTTGGGTAACCAGTACCGTCAAGTTTTTCATGATGACCTAATGCATATTCAGCTACATTACTAAGATGTTTAGGGAACGGCAAAATATCTAATATATTTTTAGTTATATCCATATGGCGTTTCATGATTTCGCGCTCACCTTGGGTAAGTGTGCCGCGTCGTATCATGAGGTTTTCTACTTCATCATCAGTCAGTAGAGATGTTTCTTCGCCGTTTATTTTAAGCGAATACTGTTTTGATATTCTCAGTATATGGGCTTGTTCTTCTTCGCCCAAAAACTCACCGCCAATATTTACCCGCTGTAATAATGCACGGTCGAGTGCTAGTTGTTTAAGCTCAGTTTCAAGCAATCGTTCAAATTGTAAAACCTCAACCGACTTGTTCTGTTTTATTGCTGCAATAATTTGCTGCTGATAAGAGAGTTCTAAATCTCGACTAATTATTTCAAACTTAGCATCAATAAACTCTATGCGATCGAAAATAGTCTCTAACTTGGTCGACTTTTCCATAATATGATCAGGAGTAGCAATTTTCCCACAGTCATGTAGCCATCCTGCAACACTTAGTTCATGGCGATCCTCTGGGCTCATTATAAAATCTGCTAGTGGACCTTTATCTATTTTATGCACTGCATCAGCAAGCATTAACGTCAGTGCTGGTACCCGCTTACAGTGGCCGCCCGTGTGAGGAGACTTTTCATCTATTGCCATTGCGATAGCTTCGGCAAACGTTGAAAAAAGCACTTCCATATCTTTAACTAAAGTAGAGTTAGTTAGTGAAATAGCGCCTAAAGAGGCAAAAGATCGAATTAGAGTGACGAGCTCTTCACTAAAAGGAATGTTTTTATTTTGCGCATCTTTTACATTTATAAGCTGGATTACACCAATAATGTCATCTTCATGATCTTTTAAAGGAATTGTTAGCATGGACTCAGAACGATAACCCGTGCGAGCATCCATTTTGCGTGCAGCGCTCATATCAAAAGGCAAGGCATCATACACGTCAGGAATATTTATTACTTCCCCTGTATTAACAGAATGCGCAACAATAGCGGTGTCATTTGGTTTGCCATCAATAAAAAGATCTATATTAGGAAAATCAACAGGACCACCTAATGTGCCGCCTAAATAAAGGTTCAATGATTTGTTTATTACTGTTTCAAACTTGAGTTGTTTGTTTGATGTAATAGAGTAAATGCTGCCAGCATCAGAATTTGCTATCGACATTACAACTTGCAGTATTTCATCAAGTAACTTAGACGAGTTTTTTTCGGTTGTTAGTCTAATGCTAATATCGATAAAGTGTTGAAGATTTGTTTTGTCTTTAATGTGCTGTCGCATATGTTTACTACTTTTGAGTATGTTTGAAGGCACCATTCCAATCCTTAGCTAGTGTTTGCAAATCAGAGCCCTTAATACGTTCAATAAAAATGGCATAAATGTTGGGGCTAAATACGGTTGTACTGTGTAGTTCTTTAAATAAGCTAAGTGCTTGTGGCCAGTTTTTATTATAAAAAAGCGTCATGGCCTGCTGCGACTTTTTAACTTCATTTAACTGCTCTTCATTGAGCTTATCTGTAAAGTTTATAGGTTCAAACAACTGTACAGCAGCTGTTTTACCAACAACTTGCACTTTATCTATTAAACGAAATGAAATATTAGGGCATTCCTTCATCGTTTCTTCTGTAACAAGAATAGCTACGCCATAAAATTTGGTCAAGCTTTCTACTCTAGCACCTAAATTAACAGCATCACCAAGAACTGTATAGGCTTTACGGTAAACCGAACCCATATCACCTACATTCATGTCGCCAGTACTTAAACCGATACCTATTTTTATGGCAGGCTGGTTGTTTTCTGCAAATAACTGATTTATTTGCGTTAACCCGTTGATCATAGACATTGCGGCTTCAACACCATGACGAGCGTGGTTTTCATCTTTTAGTGGAGCATTCCAAAATGCCATCACCATATCGCCTACGTACTTATCAATAGTTCCGTGATGATCAAATATGATTTTGGTAATAGCCGTAAGATATTCGTTTAAATATTCACTTAACTGATGAGGCGACATACTTTCTGATAGTGAAGTGAAACTACGAATGTCGGCAAACAACACCGTCATATTTTTTCGCTCACTTTTTTGAGATAAACTTTTACCTTGCAGTATCATTTGGTTTATACGCTCAGGAGGAACATATTGGTCAAACATAGATTTTATTTTTCGGCTGTGTTTCATTTCAGCGATAGAGCCTACAATGATGTAATAACCGGCTAATATAATGATAAGTAAAAGAGGCATTAATAAAGGTAAACTAATTTTTTGTACTGACCATAAATAAACGTTTAAAAATATAACGACACTTGTGACTGTAAGAGACAAAACAATAATAAAACGTGCGCTCTTAGCGTGGCTAAAAAACGACAGTACGCAACCGGTCAATGCAATGATGAGTAAGCTTGCTCCCTGTGACCAATTAGGTTTAGAGGGAAGTAGCTCTGGGTGCATTAACCCTTCAAATATATTGGCATGAACCTCCACACCGGGGTACTGCAAACCAACAGGTGTTGACCTTAAATCAGCAAGCCCTACGGCGGAAGTACCAATAAAGGCTACTGTGCCTTCTAATTCCTCTAAACCAATTTTTTTTGTCAAAATATCGGTAGCCGAATAATAGGGAAAGCTATGCGCACGCCCTTTGTAAGGAATTAATATTTGCCCATACTCATCAGTTTGAATCCACTTATCTTGAAACTTTATACCTTCGAATAAGGTTATACCATCTAACCTATTGGAACGGGTTTCTATGTTTTCAGCAAGGGTATAAAGTCGAGCAACTTCAAGTGCTAAAGAAGGATAAAGCTTATCGCCAACTCGATTTATAAGAGCTGCTTTACGTATAAAACCATCTTCGTCAATATGTGCATTAATAAAGCCGGTGCCCGTTGCAGCATTTTGTAACTGTGGAATATTTACAATAGCACCAGGAAACTGGTTTATTTGTGAATTAGTGTGCTCTTCGCTTGCCCATACAACACTGTTTTTAGCTGGCAAGTTTTGATTAGTCAGTTGTTCATCAATTAATAAAAAACCAAGAACAGTATCATTTTTAGATAATGCGCTTGCTAGTTTTGTGTCTGCATCGACTTGTTTAGTAATTTCAGCAAAGGGGATGGTGTACTTTTTTGATAAACCAGGAATTTCAGACATAATTTTTGTAACAGGGTTTTCTTCCTGTTCAGAAAAAAATATATCGAATGCAATAACAATAACACCTGCATCGCTAAGCTTTGTAACAAGGTCTGCTACTTTTGAGCGACTCCAAGGAAAGCGTCCTTGTTCTTGCATGCTCCTTTCGTCGATATCAATTATTACAACGGTTTCATCAATACGCCTAGGCGTCTCTGAAAGTGTTAGTAACAACCGAGAGTCGTATATTATACCTTCTACGCGGTTCACTAACTTTGCGAGCGACCCAGTTGAAAATAGCTCTATTGATGCAATTAATAATGTAATAACAGCGCCAATGAAAAAGTGCTTTGAAGTAATTGGTTTTAAGGAGCTAATGAGTAACGCTCCTTGATAGACTAAAAATCAAAAACTCGTCCTTCTCGGCCGCATTCTATTTTTACCTGTTGAGCGTACTGCGTGTGTAAATATTTTTCTATAGCTAATAACTGTTCATCGGTTCTTGATGGATCGTGGCTAATAATAACCACATTTTTAATACTCGCTTTTATCGCAAGCTCAGCCACCTGATCTATGGTGCTATGCCCCCAACCATGTTTAAGAGGCAAGTCTGCATCTATAAATTGAGCATCATGAATTAGTAAATCAGCGCCTTCAATAAAATTGACCCATTCGCTAATACTTGTGTTTGCTTTTTCTGGCGGATTTAGCTCATTGTCGGTAACGTAAGCCACCTTTTTATCATCCGCTTTAATACAATAAGCAGTACCACCGCCAGGGTGATTTAGTGGAGCAGTCGAAACCAAAAAACCATTAAGTGTAAATTGCTTTTGAGACGATAAATCAGTATTAAGCGTAATATTGGCAGGTAAATCCTGATAACACACAGGAAAGTACGAACCACTCATTTGCTTTAATATGGCATCTTGGCTTTTTTTATCATCAACGTTGCCAGCTACAATGGTTATATTGCGGTTGGGCTGGTAGATAGGTTTAAAAAAAGGAAACCCTTGAATATGATCCCAATGATTGTGCGTTAGCAAAATATTGATAGGACTTTGTGTTTCTAGTAAACGTGCACCGAGTTCTACAATACCGGTACCAGAGTCTAAAATAAGATCTCTACCGTTGTTTTGTTCAATGTACACACATGAGGTATTTCCCCCAAAAATGTGTGTATTACTTCCAGCTGAAGGCATCGAGCCTCTAACACCAAAAAATTCAACTTTCATAATTTAAGACTAAGCTCCATCTGCTTCAAAATTGAATTTAGAAATACTAACATTGTTAGAGTTAGTGTCATTACAGGTGCTGCTTACAACAACTTGGGTATCATTTTGTAAGATGATTGAAGTAAATACATGTGTACTGGCACATTGGCTTGCTTCATAAAATCCGGCACCACTGGCTCCAAACGTATTATCTAAAGTACCGTCAGTTAAAATACGCGCTAACATTCCTTTATTATTGCCCATACCAACTAAAACAATATTGTTGTTGCTATCAAAAACGGCACTTTTTACTTCGGTATCCCCCGTTGAAGCTAACGCGTATTGGCCTAACGGATAGCTGTCATCAATTACTCCGGATGCAAGTAATCGGGTAATACTGGCTTTATTAGGCGTATCTACAATGTTTGCAATTAAATATAATTTATTTGATTCGTCGACTAAAACTTTTACCATTTTATTCTCGGTATCAGTGGTTGTTTCACCTGTGTATTTGTAGGTTTGCTCGCCGTCGGAGTCGAGCTTTAATGCTACTAATTTTGAACTGGCACCTGATACAGATTTACCACCAATAAAAATATTATCATCATTAATAAAAACACTTTCATAATATTCAAAAGGTATTCCTATAATTGTTCCATTACTACCAAAGTTATCGTCAAGTGTACCGTCAGAATCTAGCATCATGATAAACGAGCTAGGGGTATCAGCTATAACTACAGAGCCAACTGCAACAATGTCGCCATCATGAAGTGCTAAATCAGTTAAGTTAAGCTTTTCAGCACCTGAAATAGTAGTATAGTAAATACCATCACTGGCGAATGAGGTATCTAAATCACCATTTTGATCAATTTTAGCTATAAAGCCCTCTTCACCGTCAGTTTTGCTTTTAGATCCCGCAATAAATAAGCTTCCGCTATTGTGTTCAACCAACGCTATATTAGATGCGCTTAAATCTATGGCAATTTCTTTATGGCCACTTTCGCTAAAGCTAGTATCGATAGCACCCGCACTCGTAAAGCGTGTTAATACTAACTTAGTAATTGAGTCCGATTTAGCCGTTGATGCAAGAATATACTTACCGGCATGAGGGTCATTGCTAAGTTGTAAAACGTGCATTGATTGATCGTCAGATTCTGCGCTTATAGTATCAAAAGCAAGATAACCAACGTCTGCAAAGTTGGTAAATAATGTGGCTTGCTCGTCAACTGCAGCAACAAATGGTTTGGTGGTTGAGTCGTCAACAACACCCGATATCCATACAGTATCATTAGCATCTATAGTTGCTGATTTGGCAAATTGTTTTCCATTGATATCTGAAATGATATTAATACCTGATGCACCATAAGTACTATCAAGTGAGCCGTCTGAAGTTAAAATACGGGCAGAAAATAACTTTTCGTTAGCTGAAACACCGGTAGTGCCAGATAAAGTAATTCCATTTTTAATTGGCTCGTATTTTACGCCTGTTACGTTCGCGCCACCATTACCTGCACCACCGTTACCATCAATATCGTAAATAGCAGTACCTGCATCACCAAAACTTGTTATAAGAGTACCCGTTTTATCAATAGCCAAAACCACGGCTTCTTTTTCACCACTGTTATGAGTTATGTAACCACCTGCAAAAGCTGTAAATTCGGTGTTTTTAGCGCCGCCAATTGCAAATAATTCGTCATCTTTATTATTCTCAGACAAGTCGAACGATAATGCTGCGCTACCATTAAAACTTCCGTTGTTTTCACCATCAGAAATTAAATAACGAATAAGTACGTCTTTATCGCCAGTTGCACTTGTTACACTGCCTGCAACCATAAGATCAGAGCTATTGAAGTTTTTAATAGCAAACGCTTCGTCATCTCTATTAGCACCGCTCACATCGACAATTTTAGGGCTTCCGGCTTCATAAGCGAGTGTAGATATATCGTATTTTATCCATAAGCTATCGTCGTCGTTACCATTAAATGACTTACCAACAGCTTGAATTTTATTGTCGCTAAACTCAAGGTCATTAATAACGAGAGTGCTTGCTAATGCGGTACAGTGAATACCTGAATTATTATCTCCAGAGTTATTACTTAATACGCCAGCGGTATTCATTTTCAACAAACATGCTTCGGTATTTGTGCCATCAAAGCTAGTGTAAGCAACAAAGAGGCTTGTACCATCAGAAATAATAGCAGTTGCTTCTTCATCATTTTCTAAATCTAATACTTTAACGCCATCACTGTTAAATGCTGTATTTATTACACCACTCGTTGTATAGGAAGCAATAACAATATCTTTGTCGCTGTTATTACTAAAACCTACAAAGTAAAGGTTATTATTTAGCTCAATACTGTCATTAAATTCACCACTTGAAAAAACACCCGAAAGCTCAAGTTCACCTGTTATAGGACGACCAAATGTTTCATCTTCAACAGGAACTAGAGGCTCCGCATCATCAGTGACATCAATTATTATATTAATAGTCGTTGTTTCGTTAGGCGTACCATCGTCAGTAATAGCTAGGCTCAATATGTACTGAGGAGTTGTTTCAAAATTAAACGGGCTTTCACCTTTTACAGTTAATAAGCCAGAATCATTATTTATTTCGAATATGGGGGCACCACTGAGCAGGGTGTAACTTAAATTTTGGTTCTCAATGTCTGAGGCACTAACAGTCCCAATAGTGTCACCATCGGTTGCGTTTTCGCTAATATTAAAACCTTGGTTTGACGCAACTGGAGCATCGTTAATAGGAGTAATCGTAATTGATAAACTACCAGTATCTGTAGCGTTATTCCCATCATTTACAGTATAACTGACAACAACAATACCGTTGGTATTTGCAGCCGGTGTGTACTGTAGTTTGTTATTGACAACGGATACTGAACCGCTATCGGCTGACGCTGCTGTTATGCTTAGGCTATCACTATCAGCGTCTGTATCATTAATCAGCACATCAATGAGTAGCGGCGCAGCATCTTCATCCATAGTCGCCGTGTCGGCATTTGCAATGGGTTCATCGTTTACGGGAGTAATAGTAATAGATAGTGTTGCTGTACTGGCACCACCGTTGCTATCAATTGCCGTATAAACAACAGTTGTGAGTCCATTTGAGTTAGCCTCCGGTGTATATTGAATTTGATTGCCAACTACTGAGACCGAACCAATATCAGCTGAGGTTGTACTGATAGTGAGGCTATCGCCATCCACGTCTGAGTCATTTGCCAATACGTTTATTAGTATCGGCGCTGCATCTTCAGCCATGGTAGCCGAATCGGCGTTTGCTATTGGATCATCGTTTACGGGGGTAATAGTGATAGTTAACGTTGTTGTACTGTCACCACCGCTGCTATCGCTTACAGTATAAGTAACTGTTGCTACGCCATTGTCGTCGGCTGCCGGTGTATATTGAATTTGATTGCCAACTACTAAGACCGAACCCGTATCTGCCGAGGCTGCACTGATAGTGAGGCTATCACCATCCACGTCAGAGTCATTTGCCAATACGTTTATTAGTATTGGCGCTGCATCTTCATCTACTGTCGCTGAGTCTGCGTTTGCAATAGGAGTATCGTTTACAGGAGTAATAATTATTGATAAGTTTGTAGTTGCAGTACCACCATTACCATCACTTATTGTGTAGCTAATAATTGCTGTTCCATTTGTATTAGCGGCAGGCGTGTATTGGATTTTATTATCAACAACAGATGCAGAACCTATATCTGCAGTAGCAGCTGTTATTGTAAGAGTATCGCCATCAATGTCGGAGTCGTTAGCTAGTACGTTAACTAATAACGCAAGAGCATCTTCGTTCATCGTTGCTGAATCAGTATTTGCAGTAGGGGCATCATTGACGGGTGTCACGGTAATCGTCACACTTGCTGTTCTGTCGTTTATACCTTCATTATCAGTGCTATAGCCATCCGTAATGGTGTAAGTTAGTACTATCTCACCTGAAAAGTTTGCTGGTGGAGTAAACTGTATTTTCCCGGCGACAATAGTCGCTTCTCCAGCAATATTTTCTATGTTCGAAATACTAATCGTATCGCCATCTGCATCAGTGTCGTTAGCTAGCACGTCTAATAAAGATGCAGAGCTGTCTTCGTCTAACGTAAATTGATCGTTATTGGCTTCTGGAAAAGTATTAACGCCGCTTTCACTTAATGTTACTTGAGCTGTTGCAGTTAAGCCTTGCTCATTTGAAATTGAATAAGTAAAGCTATCTACACCAATAAAACCTAAGTCTGGTTGGTAGGTAAATGAACCATCAACTTTTAATGTAAGCTCGCCATTTTGAGTTGCATTGATTGCCGTGGTGTTAACTGATAAATCGCCAGCCTCAATATTAAAATCGTTAATTAATAAGCCATTTAGTACTGTTACTTCAAATAGTTTATTTTTACTAAATTGATAGGTATCATTTTGTGCGACAGGGCTATCGGGTTCGCTGTTTATTACTAAAGTTACTGTGGCTGTAGAGGTTGCACCTAATGAGTCGATAGCTTGATATTGAAATTGATCAACACCATTAAAATTAGCATCCGGCACATAACTAAAGCTGCCATCAATTGCTAATAATAGTTGGCCATGTGTTGGTGCCACAATAAATTTTTCATCGACTGAAAAACTGTCATTATTTGGGTCAGTATCGTTACTAAGCACACCATTGGCTGCTGTAACCACAAGTGTTTCATCTTCGCTTAAACTATAGCTATCATTTTTTGTTACAGGGGCTACGTTAGTGTTTGAGCTTACAATAGTTACATTTGCAATAGCCTGAGCACCTTGTGCATCAACAACTCTATACTGAAAGCTGTCTTGGCCTTGCATGTTCTGCTCGCCTTGGTATTCAAAGCTACCATTATCAAAAAGGGTTAATTGTCCTCTTGTCGGTTCGCTAACAGGCGTTGTATCAACAGTTAAGTTATCTAAATCAATATCGCTATCGTTAATAAGTAAGCCAGGCGATAGGACAACTAAGGTTCCATTGTTTGTAATGTTATAAGTATTATCAAGCGCAATAGGGGCGTCGTTAACAGCTAAAATAGTTATCTCTACAACTGCGGTATCTGTCATACCTAACTCGTTAGCAACTTGATAGCTAAAGGCATCTTCACCATTAAAGTTTGCAATAGGGATATAAGTAAAATCCCCATTTTCATTTATATTAATGGTGCCATGCTGCGGTAGAATTAATGCATCTGCATTTACACGTAAATCGCCACTGTATTGATTCGTATCATTTGTTAGAACGTTGCCTTGCAGAGTTTGATCTTCATTTATCTGAAACTGATCGGCATTAGCTTCTGGTGCAAATGCAAGCTCTCCACCCACTGGTGCTATGTTTATTATATTAGCAAAGCCACTTTCACCACTGCCATCAATACCGGTAATAAGTACTTGATAACTTTTATCTGTAAGTGACTCGGTAATGCTTAATGCAGTATCTTGAATACTTAAAAATTGTTGCCCGTTTTCTAATTCATTAATATTAGTAGATGAAACTCCAGCTTGAGTTGCAATATAAACGTTATAACGATTAAGTTCGGGGTTAGCTTGCCACGAAAGATTAATATTATCTTCGTCTCGCTGAGCTGTAACACCTTCAATTTGATATGGTTGCCAGTTAAAAGTAATTGCATCAGCAAGGACTTGATTATTTAAAGTGTCAGTTATCCATATTTCTAGGCGTATCTCTCCTGGAATTACGCCATAAAGCACAGGGCTGAGGCCTATAATTGATTTTTCGTAGTCAAAACCACAATCAGAAGAACACAGTGATATGCTTTTATTGACGCTAGGGAGCACTAAACTAACTTCAGCAATGCCATCAGTATCCGAAGCTTCAAGTAAAAAAGAAACGTTGCCTTGCACAGTTTCGTTTGTTTGTGAAAAAACAATATTAGCGCGTGTATTAGCTATGCTTGATCCAACAACACCTCTACTTGAAGTGACAGCACCTAAAACTTTTGTATTTTTGGTTTGATTGCTCGCTATAACACCAGCCAAATTTATATAGCTAGTCACCGTTGGCGTTACTACTTCAGCCGTAGGTGATTGTATTGTCTCTTGAGCAGGGCTTTCTTCTGAGCCTCCACAGGCACTTAACAAAAACACCATAGAACCAAGCAAAAATATATTTTTTGCTGTCATTTTAAATACTCCATAATAAAAGCTTTGTATCCAATGTGTTTATGGTTCTAATTTAAAAGAACCGCTAGCATTTACATCAGGATTATTTATTTCGTTAAGATTAAAGTTGCCAGTAATATTGTCTAAGTCATTCAAAAATATAGCATCAACATCGCCCTCGGCTTTATTGTTGCCATGGGATGCAAATGTAACGGCTAAGTCAAGTTCGCTTAAATTTATTAAACCGCTGTAAGCCGCATACCAATTTCCGCCCGCGTCATTAAAACTAATTTCGCCATCAGGCACTGTGCCATTATCAAAATCAACAGCCATAGTCATAGCAAAGTCAGTAACAGCACCCACACTCGAATTTACATTAAAGCTTGATGCTTCATAGTTAAATACACCTTGGCGCTGAGCTATTTGATCGACTAAAGATGCGCTGCTAACTGTTTGAAATTGTTGTTCAGAATATATATCCATAGTATCTGTATCTGCTTCAAAAGCATTTACTTCAACTTCAGTTACAGATGCTTGTTCAGTCTCTTCTTCGTTGTCATCTTTAGGGTCGATCGTTACTATATTTTGATCAAACACACGTGCGGCACGCGTCGTTTTTAATACTTCACCAGAGGCTGTAATTTGTGCAAACGAAAATGCCTCGTTATCACCCAAAGAAACCACGCTATTATTTTCTAACGTTAAATCTATTGCGCCATCCCATACAGCTAAAAACACATTGCCTTCAACGAGCTGAACTTCAAAATGTGTTCCACGTATACCAATAGAGCCAACAGGGGTTTTTACATTATAAGAGCCGCCATTTTTTTTAATCACACCCGAAATAGAGCGTAAACCACCTTTAAGTAACTCAATAGAAGCAGAACCTTGTTGGGTATTATCATCAAATTCATAGTTAGCAATATTTAGTTCTGAATTTTCTTTTAAAGCGATTAAACCACCATCCGACATTGAAAATTGCGCTTTGCTTTTCTCTCCAGTCGTAATGCGATCTACACCAAAAACGGTATCTCTGCGCTGCAACTGCCGTTGTTGTTCAGAGCTTCCATCAACCGCTAGTACAGAGCCTCGCGCTAAAATAGTTTTACCAGCAGGATCATTTGCTTGTGTATAAAAACTTACACAAAGTAAAGTGGTAATTACAGGGAGTAAATGTTTCATAAATACCTTAAATTAAAATGAGTAAGAAGCGCTTAAATTGATATCTAAACGGTCATATTCGAATAAAGAAATATTACTGGATTTATCTTGATAGTTGGCAGCCAACTGTATTGCTAAATCACGATTAACTAAGTAGCGAACAGAAGTTGAGAACATAAAGAGGTTATCGGCACGTTCTTGTAAAAATAAAGGGTGATCATCTTTATAATTAATCCATTGGTATCCAGCAAGAGATAACAACTGCCAATGTTGAGCTAGTTGAGTGTTTACTTGGTAGTACAAACTCGTAATATTACGGCTATTAAATTCACCTTCAGTAATATCGGCTTCTTCATTTTTAGCGTTAATGCTTAAGCTTTGAAACCAATTTCGAGTTGCGTAGCTAGCACCCGCATTTATCGCATAAAATGAGTTATCGAGCTTTTCATCAAATTTATTGTTTAAAACACCCGCAGTCGCAGAGCTAAATAAATTAACTTGTGTATTCAGCTTATAACTAGCACCTGCTGTTAAAGCTGATTCAGTACGATAAAGATCGCCATCAAGCATTAATGGAGTCGTCGATACTTGTGCAAACAAACTTATGTCATTTTGTTTATATTGATAGGCAGCACTAATATGCGCATTTATACGATCGTATTGGCTGAGTTCTGCAAACTTGTACCACCCGGTATTAACGCTCAAAGTGATTAAACTTTTTTGATCTATGGGGTGAGAGTACTTTCCTCTGTAATTTAGTCGCGCATAGTTGTCTTGCGTACTTTTACTTTCTGGCGATAATGAAAATTCACCAATATTAGGAATTATAATCGTATTTTCTGCCGTACCAGCATTTACGTTGCCATCAACGCCAAGTGCAAGCTCAATATTTTGCTTATAAGAACGCCCAGCTTCTTGCTTTTTAAATGTGGTTGTATCAAGTAACGACTGTGCCGAAGACTTTATGTTATTAGGTGTGTTAGGTGAGTTAATCAGTATTAAAGCTTGAGTATCGGCAGCAGGTAAATTATTAACGGTTAAATAAGCACGAACTAAGTACAAGCGAGCTTCATACCATCTAGGGTTGTTTTCAACCACGCGTTCAAAAGCAAATACAGCAGGTGCCGCATTTCCTGTTTTAAGCGCAGAGACCCCAAGTAAAAAATCATAAACAGGCTCACCTAAGTATTGAAATTCACTGTTACTTTTTTCGTAAGCCTGAGTATATTTCTTTTCAGAAACTAATTTTTGCAGTTCAATCAATAGATTATCATATTCATCATTGCTTTGAGCCAATGAGCTAAAACTTATTAAGGCCAAATAACTACATAGTAAATTTCTTAAAAGCTGTTTAATCATGCTTAATTTTATATCCCATAGGAAGTTTGATGTTTTGTAATAAAGTGATGTTATACCAATCTGCTTATATGTGAGGTCTATTTAACGTTAAGAAAATCACGCTAGAACTAGGCGAAAATTTTTGTATCTAGTTGTTCTAAATAAAAATTTTTAACAACGTTTTAGTGAAATTTAATTCGTTAAGTTGCTCAAATATTTATGCAGGTTTGGTATTAGTACTAGAAATCTAGCACTTTTTGTACTTAAGTACAGCCAATGTAATCACATTGGTTAAATAAATGTTATTTAATTGCAGGCTAAATACTTGCTTAATAAATCTTCAAGTTAAACTAATTAAAAAGGGAGAGGTTGCTGATAAACTAATTTTGCTTAAAATATTAATTAATTTGGGTAACAAAGCTTAGGTATGCTGTATAGAATATTAAAAAATATAATTTAGGGGAATTATTAAAATATAAATAAGGGTATTACTAGGAGAAAAAGTGGGGCGATTGACGGGGCTTGAACCCGCGACAACCGGAATCACAATCCGGGGCTCTACCAACTGAGCTACAACCGCCACTACACACACCTTGTTTGGTGTGGCGCGCATAATACATAAAATAATAAATGTTGTGAAGTCTAAAAGTGAAATAAATTAAAATAATTTAAATAAACAAATTTAATCAGTGTTGGACAGCTAATATTTACGGGGATCAGGTAACATATTTGTCGCATAACCTTCGCGAAAAATCGAATATAGGCGACTTTAATAGTATTAATTCATTATTCTATGAGAATAAATTGTAAATTAATGTATAATAATGCTCGGAAAACGCTTAATAAAAACATTTGGAGTAAATATGGATTCAGTACTTAATTGGCTTAACGATAACTCAGGCCTAATCTTACACTACGGTATACAAGCTGTTGTTGCGCTTGTTATCTTTTTACTTGGTAGTCGTATCGCTAAGTTTTGTTCTAACTTAACTGAAAAAGGTTTTGCTAAAAAGAAAGTAGATAAAGCTGTAGGGTCGTTTGTTTCAAGCATTGTGTACACACTTGTATTTGCTGTTACTATTTTAATGGCACTTTCGCAAATTGGTATTGAAACAACTTCGTTCATTGCTATTTTAGGTGCTGCAGGCTTAGCTGTTGGCTTAGCATTACAAGGTTCATTATCTAACTTCGCATCAGGCGTACTTATTATTTTACTTCGCCCATTCAAGTCTGGTGACTTTGTTGAAGCAGGTAATAAAATGGGTACTGTTAAGAAAATCGAAATATTCTCAACTGAACTTCGTACTCCAGATAATAAAGTAATCATCGTACCAAACTCTCAAATAATGTCAGGCGCTATTACTAACTTCTCGCGTGAGTCTACTCGCCGTATCGATTTAGTTATTGGTGTTAGTTACGATGCTGATTTACGTCAAGCAAAAGAAGTATTAAAATCTGTATTAGATGCAGAAACACGCATACTTAAAGACCCAGCTTATACAGTAGCTGTATCTGAGCTAGGTGATTCTAGCGTAAACTTTGTTGTTCGCCCTTGGGTTAACGCTGCTGATTACTGGCCTACTTACTGGTCATTAATGGAAAATATTAAAATTGCATTAGATGATGCAAATATTGCAATCCCATTTCCACAAATGGATGTTCATTTACACAAGCAAGACTAATTTTAAATAGTTATTTAATTAAAGTTATCTTTAATTGTTTTAGTGATAAAACGGCTATTAGACATAAAATTTCATGCAGTATTTGCTGCATGAAATTTTTTACATTATTACTTAGCTGTTTAGCTTGCTCTAACAAGTAATGCTTTAATAAAATAGATATACATTTATACAAAGGTTATTTTTTAATGAAATTAAAGCTTTTATCAGTTTTAGTTGCAGCATCTGCTGCAACAAATGCATTCGCTGCAGACGCAGATCAAAAAACGTGGGAAGTTACCAGTGAACTTGGTGCTATTATCACAAGTGGTAATACAGAAACGACCACACTCAAAGGTGGTATTAAAGTACAGCACAACCTTGAACACTGGAACAACGAATACAAGCTAGATGGTATCTACAAAGAAGATGAAGTTGAAGATGCGAATGGCGACAAAAATAAGCAGCGCACAAATGAAAAGTACTCGATTTCAGCGCAAGGTAATTACAAATTAAATGAAGATCATTCTCATCTATTCATTTATGGTTCACACGTTTCAGATTATTTTGGAGCATATAGAAGTGAGTCAGTAATTTCTGCAGGTTACGGTCTACGTTTATTAAACGAAAAAACAATGTGGTTAAGTGCCGAAGTTGGTCCTGGTTATAAATATTTTGAATACCCAGATGACAGCACTGAAATAGATGATAACGGTAACTCTCTTGCTGGCGAGTTTGAAGGCGAAGTAATTGCCTTAGGTAAATTAGATTACAACTGGCAAATTTCTGAGAGTGCACGTTTTACTCAATTAGTTGCTGTAGAGTATGGTGATACAAACACTAAAACTCGTTCAGAAACTGCATTGCTTGCAAAAATAAACGGCTCATTACAAATGAAAGTCGCTTTTAATGTCACTAACAACTCAGATGTTGCTGACGACAAAGAAAGCACTGACACAGAAACATCATTTACTCTGGTTTACAGTTTTTAACCAATGTAACTAAGTTAATGACACTAAAGTGACAAAAGGGACGAAAGTCCCTTTTTTATTTGCTCAAAATTAATGTATTATAGCCACCAATTTTGGTTGTAGACCTAGGGATATACCTACTCGTGAAAGTTTTTACACAATTTATTAGTGCTTTTATTCTACTTTGTAGTTTTAGTACTTTGGCTTTTACGCCAACAGCATCTCAAATTGAGCAATTTAAAAAGCTGCCCAAAGCTCAACAAGAAGCTCTCGCAAAACAGTATGGTGTTGATATATCAACGATCACCGGTACAAACCAATCTAATAATCAAAATAATACAGAGCAACAAAATAGTATTGGCGAGCGCGCAGAGCCAGGAAAAGAAAAGCTAACAGATGAAGAGCGCTTCAAACCAAAAGCAGACGAACTAAAACCATATGGTTATGAGTTATTTGCAGGTGAACCCACCACATTTATGCCAAGCGAAAATGCCGCCGTGGCTGACACCTATATAGTAGGGCCTGGCGATCAGCTTAAAATCAACTTATATGGGAAAGAAAGCGAAAGTTTTGAAGTCCTAGTTGATCGTGAAGGGCGTATTAGTATTCCAGATCTAAGCCCGGTAGAGGTCGCGGGTTTAACATTCGCTGAAATTAAAGAACTAATAAAAGTAAAAGTAGAACAAGAGGTTATAGGCGTAAAAGCTTTTGTATCGCTTGGTCAACTTCGTAGCATGCGTATTTTAGTGCTAGGAGAGGCTTACAAGCCGGGTAGTTATAGCGTGTCTTCATTAACAACTGTTTCGCACGCACTATTCGTAAGCGGTGGTGTGTCAGACATTGCTTCTCTTCGTAACATACAGGTTAAACGAGCTGGTAAGGTAGTTGCAAATTTTGACCTTTACGACTTACTTATTAATGGCGATAGTAGCAACGATATAGTACTAAAGCCTGGTGATGCTGTATTTATACCATCAGTTGGCGCTCAAGTAAGAGTTGAAGGTGCGGTTAAACGCCCTGCTATATTTGAACTTAAAAAAGGTGAGTCAGCTAAGCAATTGTTAGCTATGGCAGGAGGTCTTAAACCAAAGGCATACGCCAAAAGCGTAATTGTAGAGCGCTTCAACTTCGATCGTAAAGAAGTATTGTCAGTAGACTTTTCAAAATCTCAAATTAATTATATTCCACAAGATGGCGACAGTATTCGCTTCAATTCAGTTAGTTCTCAATATCAAAATTCAATAAGCTTAATCGGTGCAGTTGCGCGTCCTGGTAATTATCAATGGCACCAAGGTAAACATATTTCAGATGTACTTAAATCAGTGCGTGGTGACTTACTACCACAAGCAGATTTAAGCTACGGACTCGTAATTCGTGAAATCAATATAAATGGTGACATAGAAGCTCATCAGTTCGATGTAGCCCAAGCTATTATCAAAAATTCAGAGAATGACTTACAGCTTCAAAGCAATGACAAAATTGTTGTATTTAGCCGTTTTGAAGAAAAAGAAGCCGAGCTTTCTGCATTAGCAAATATGGCTCTTAGCCAGGATCAGCAAGAGCAGCAACAAAAAGCNTTGTGTATGAGTAAGATAAAAGTATTTATAAAGAGATTTAAATGCGTAACAAAATGGCTTTAGATGAGCAAAGCACTTTGGTAGAGACAAAAGCATCACTTGATGATGAGATTGACTTGAGGGAGTTATTCATAACATTGTGGAAAGAGAAATTTAAAATTATTTTTATTTCTATAATATTTACCACTTTTTCAGTTGTGTACTCCTTAAGCCTACCTAATATTTACAAGTCGGAGGTTTTATTAACTTCTGCAGAGCAAGATAGTGGTGGTGGCTTATCTTCAATTGTTGGCCAACTAGGCGGTATAGCTAGCTTACCAGGCGTTAAGTTAGGAGATAACGCTGGCTCTAATAGTAAGTTACTAGCTATTGAAATTCTTAAATCTAGGCAGTTTAGTGCTGAATTTATTCAAAACCATAATATATTAGCAGATCTGATGGCTGCTAAATCATGGAACTTAGCGAGTAATAAAATTACTTATGATTCTGATATTTATGATCATGACACAGACACTTGGATTCGAGAGGTAAGCTTACCTTTCAAGGCAAGACCTTCTCCATTAGAAGCTCATGAAATATTTAAAGATATAGTAAATATTAGTGAAAATGAAGTGACTGGAATGCTTATATTATCAGTAAAGCATATATCCCCTTATATAGCTAAACAATGGGCAGACTGGCTGGTTGAAGACATCAATAAAGTCATGAAAGTACGTGATGTATCTGAGGCTGAAAAAAGTACTGCATTTTTAGTTGAGCAGTTAAAAGAAACTAACATCTCAGATATGAAATCAGTTTTGTACAGACTTATCGAAGAGCAGGCAAAAACTATAATGTTCGCTAATGTTAGAGACGAATATGTATTTAAAACAGTCGATGCTGCCATAGTTCCTGAAAAAAAAGCCGAGCCTAGTCGTGCTCTTATATGTATCTTAGGTGCTTTATTAGGTGGAATAATTGGAGTGTTTATTGTTTCTCTTAGGTATTTAGTCAAAGGCTCTGAAAAGAGAAGTTCAAATTCATAGGTAATTTTTCGTGAAAAGATTCAAATCCAATAAACAAGTTTTAAAACAGCAGCGCATTTATGTTTATTGTCCTCAATATAGAGAGGGCGAAATCAAAAGCATTATTAATAAATATGGCTTTGAAGCAATATTAAATGATTATTCTGTTAAAAATTTTAGTCTAAAAGTTATTTGTCATTTTGAAAGTGCTAGCTTTGAAAAGTGGGAAAAAGATTACCTTGTTAAAGCAACCGAATTAGGTGCCTGGGTTGAGCCTTTAGTTAGTTATTTAGATAGAAGAATGGGCTTTACCGAAGTTCAATTACTTCAAAGCAGTTATTTTTTGCATCAAAAAGCATTTACTATTTTATCTACGAAAAGAACACAAATAGCTAAAAGAGTAATTGATATAATCAGTGCAATTTTTTTACTGATTATTACCCTACCTATAATTTTAATAACAGCTATCTTAATAAAAATAGAAAGCAAAGGACCTGTTGTTTATAAACAAAAAAGAACAGGTCAATACAACGAAGAGTTCAAAGTAATAAAATTTCGCTCGATGTACTCTGATGCAGAAGCAAGCGGGGCTCAATGGGCTAAAAAGAATGATAATAGAATAACTAAAATTGGAAGGTTCATCAGAAAAACAAGAATAGATGAACTGCCTCAGTTTATTAATGTACTGAGAGGTGAAATGTCGATGGTGGGACCTAGACCTGAGCGTGAAGTCTTTATAAGTGATTTAGAAAAAGTTATAAAATATTATCGCTTTAGACATGCTGTAAAACCAGGTATTACTGGTCTAGCACAAATAAGCTACCCTTACGGGGCTTCAGTTGAGGATGCTGTTTGGAAACACAAATATGACATTCACTACATTAAGCACCATAGTACTTTTGTTGATTTAAAAATTATGATTAAGACTATCAAAGTGGTCATTTTTGGTATGGGGCGTTAAATGCAAGAATTAGTTTCTATAATAATGCCTTCATATAACGCAGAGAGGTTTATAGAGGAAAGCATTAATTCAGTACTATCACAAACATACCAAAACTGGGAGTTGTTAATTACTGATGATGTCTCTAAAGATAATACGGTTGCTATTGTTAAACAATACGCTATAAATGAACCGCGTATTCGACTAGTTGAAAAAAGTAATAATGGTGGTGCAGGCGTAGCTAGAAATGATTCAATATTAAGAGCTAAAGGTCGGTATATTGCTTTTCTGGATTCAGATGACTTATGGGTGCACGAAAAGCTAAGCAAGCAAATAAGCTTTATGCAGAATAACAACGTGCCTTTTTCGTACACGGGCTACCAAAAATTTACTGGTGATAAAAAGCTACTAGGCGAGATTATTCCTCCAGCTGAAATAACATATAACGAGCTACTCAATAGTAATGTAATTGGTTGCCTAACAGCTATTTATGATTGCCAAGCGATAGGTAAGCAATACATGCCTACAATTCGAAAGCGACAAGATATGGCCCTGTGGCTACATATTCTTAAATTAACTCCTAAAGCTGTTGGTCTACAAGAGTCACTAGCTCACTACCGAGTTGNAATCGGCTTATACCAAACAAGCCGAAATTACTCGCATGATTGATGGTGATTCTTCAAAGGTTGAACATTTAAAAATAAACTTTGCCCAAGCAATGAGCGGTAATACAAAAAACCGTATTAAACTACAAAGTAAAGACAGCCTGAATGTATTTACAATTCCAAATTGGCAAGAAAACGTAAAAGTAACCTTAAAGGGAGAGTTTAAGTTCCCAGGTACTTATACCATTCGCCGAGGCGAAACTTTGAGTAACTTATTAGAGCGTGCAGGTGGTTTTAGCAACTTTGCTGAGCAAAAGGCTGCAGTGTTTATTCGCCAGTCAGTAAAACAACAAGAGCAAAAGCAATTAGCACGTTTAGCTAACGAGCTGCGCCGTGATGTAGCTGCAAAAAGTTTTCAGGATTCTGTAGGTAGTAGTGCACTTTCATACGACGAAATGAATAAGCTACTTAGCGATCTCGCCAGTGCAGAAGCAGTAGGGCGTTTAGTTATCGATCTACCATTAATTGTTAAAAACCACCAAAACTTAGTACTGCAAGATGGCGATGCACTTTATGTCCCAAGCAAGCGCGACTCAATTAGCGTAGTAGGCGAAGTTAATTACGCAACAACACATTTATTTAAAGCAGGGGTAAATGTAAATGACTACCTTGAGCTCAGCGGTGGCTTAAAAGAGCGAGCTGACGAAGACCGAATTTACATCATAAAAGCAAATGGCTCGGTTACAATTCCTAATAAGGGTGGGTGGTTTGCAGCAAATAATACAGACCAATTAGAACCAGGCGACACAATAGTAATACCAATGGATACAGGTCATATGGATAAGCTAACGCTTTGGAGTACTGCAACGCAGATACTTTACCAGCTAGGCGTAGCAGTCGCAGCGATTGGTAGTCTTTAGTTGTACTAATTTTAACTAAAAAGTTAATACAGATTGTTTTATAAGGACATTGTGTATGAGTAAGATAAAAGTATTTATAAAGAGATTTAAATGCGTAACAAAATGGCTTTAGATGAGCAAAGCACTTTGGTAGAGACAAAAGCATCACTTGATGATGAGATTGACTTGAGGGAGTTATTCATAACATTGTGGAAAGAGAAATTTAAAATTATTTTTATTTCTATAATATTTACCACTTTTTCAGTTGTGTACTCCTTAAGCCTACCTAATATTTACAAGTCGGAGGTTTTATTAACTTCTGCAGAGCAAGATAGTGGTGGTGGCTTATCTTCAATTGTTGGCCAACTAGGCGGTATAGCTAGCTTACCAGGCGTTAAGTTAGGAGATAACGCTGGCTCTAATAGTAAGTTACTAGCTATTGAAATTCTTAAATCTAGGCAGTTTAGTGCTGAATTTATTCAAAACCATAATATATTAGCAGATCTGATGGCTGCTAAATCATGGAACTTAGCGAGTAATAAAATTACTTATGATTCTGATATTTATGATCATGACACAGACACTTGGATTCGAGAGGTAAGCTTACCTTTCAAGGCAAGACCTTCTCCATTAGAAGCTCATGAAATATTTAAAGATATAGTAAATATTAGTGAAAATGAAGTGACTGGAATGCTTATATTATCAGTAAAGCATATATCCCCTTATATAGCTAAACAATGGGCAGACTGGCTGGTTGAAGACATCAATAAAGTCATGAAAGTACGTGATGTATCTGAGGCTGAAAAAAGTACTGCATTTTTAGTTGAGCAGTTAAAAGAAACTAACATCTCAGATATGAAATCAGTTTTGTACAGACTTATCGAAGAGCAGGCAAAAACTATAATGTTCGCTAATGTTAGAGACGAATATGTATTTAAAACAGTCGATGCTGCCATAGTTCCTGAAAAAAAAGCCGAGCCTAGTCGTGCTCTTATATGTATCTTAGGTGCTTTATTAGGTGGAATAATTGGAGTGTTTATTGTTTCTCTTAGGTATTTAGTCAAAGGCTCTGAAAAGAGAAGTTCAAATTCATAGGTAATTTTTCGTGAAAAGATTCAAATCCAATAAACAAGTTTTAAAACAGCAGCGCATTTATGTTTATTGTCCTCAATATAGAGAGGGCGAAATCAAAAGCATTATTAATAAATATGGCTTTGAAGCAATATTAAATGATTATTCTGTTAAAAATTTTAGTCTAAAAGTTATTTGTCATTTTGAAAGTGCTAGCTTTGAAAAGTGGGAAAAAGATTACCTTGTTAAAGCAACCGAATTAGGTGCCTGGGTTGAGCCTTTAGTTAGTTATTTAGATAGAAGAATGGGCTTTACCGAAGTTCAATTACTTCAAAGCAGTTATTTTTTGCATCAAAAAGCATTTACTATTTTATCTACGAAAAGAACACAAATAGCTAAAAGAGTAATTGATATA
This sequence comes from Pseudoalteromonas sp. NGC95, assembly GCF_015864705.1. NCBI lineage: Bacteria > Pseudomonadati > Pseudomonadota > Gammaproteobacteria > Alteromonadales > Pseudoalteromonadaceae > Pseudoalteromonas > Pseudoalteromonas sp. NGC95. Next base: position 333,209 of record NZ_JADYWR010000001.1, on the reverse strand, counting down.
ATCAGTGCAATTTTTTTACTGATTATTACCCTACCTATAATTTTAATAACAGCTATCTTAATAAAAATAGAAAGCAAAGGACCTGTTGTTTATAAACAAAAAAGAACAGGTCAATACAACGAAGAGTTCAAAGTAATAAAATTTCGCTCGATGTACTCTGATGCAGAAGCAAGCGGGGCTCAATGGGCTAAAAAGAATGATAATAGAATAACTAAAATTGGAAGGTTCATCAGAAAAACAAGAATAGATGAACTGCCTCAGTTTATTAATGTACTGAGAGGTGAAATGTCGATGGTGGGACCTAGACCTGAGCGTGAAGTCTTTATAAGTGATTTAGAAAAAGTTATAAAATATTATCGCTTTAGACATGCTGTAAAACCAGGTATTACTGGTCTAGCACAAATAAGCTACCCTTACGGGGCTTCAGTTGAGGATGCTGTTTGGAAACACAAATANCAGAACAGTGGCATAAGTTTGAGCAAAAAGAATTTGAAAAATACGTTGGTGTAGTGAATAACTCCAAGCTCAAAAGCGGCCAAGGCAACTCCATTGAACAGATAACCGAAGGTAAAATTAATAAGCTAGATCTTAAACGTTATACATTTTTTAGTCGTCACAACATACTAACACCTATAATTGAAAAACTTAAACGCCAAGCTTCTACTGAACAAGCCATCCAGCTAGTAGAAGTTAACGGTAGTGTTACTTACCCAGGTGTTTACCCACTAACCATTGGTGGGGATGTGGCAGACCTTGTGACCGCCGCGGGCGGCCTACTTGANAAGCGTTATCAAGTCTTTAAAACATTTTGTGATCTATGCCTTAAAGGGCTACCTAAAATACAAGAAATAAGCGAACCATGATGGAAAACATACTTAAGCTAATTGGACGAACAGAACTTTTATTTAAAAGTGACATAGCAATTAACGAGCTGAAATTATCTGAAATAGTCTCAAATTCAAAATTTCTTGTACTAGGTGGAGCAGGCTCAATAGGCCAAGCCGTAACAAAAGAAATTTTCAAACGTAATCCAAAAAAGCTTCATGTTATTGATATTAGTGAAAATAACATGGTTGAGTTGGTTCGCGATGTTCGTAGCTCGTTTGGTTATATAGAGGGTGACTTTCAAACATTCGCACTTGATATTGGCTCAGTTGAGTATGATGCATTTATAAAAGCAGATGGCCAATATGATTATGTATTAAACTTGTCTGCACTTAAACATGTTCGTAGTGAAAAAGACCCATTTACATTAATGCGTNATGACATTCACTACATTAAGCACCATAGTACTTTTGTTGATTTAAAAATTATGATTAAGACTATCAAAGTGGTCATTTTTGGTATGGGGCGTTAAATGCAAGAATTAGTTTCTATAATAATGCCTTCATATAACGCAGAGAGGTTTATAGAGGAAAGCATTAATTCAGTACTATCACAAACATACCAAAACTGGGAGTTGTTAATTACTGATGATGTCTCTAAAGATAATACGGTTGCTATTGTTAAACAATACGCTATAAATGAACCGCGTATTCGACTAGTTGAAAAAAGTAATGGGGCCTATTGGGCACTTTTTATAAAAAGTACAAAAACAAGCAATTACAATGAGATAGTTAAAAACGACTGTCTCATTTTAGAAAAAAGTGTCTCAGGCTGTAGCTCAATAACTGAGCTCTGTAATTGAAATTAATCTCAGCTGTAACTTTAAATAAAAAATTGAAGTTTAAATTTTTGAGAAATACCAAAAACTAAATCCTATTCAAGGTGTGATCCAATATCTTTATTTGTAAGATTAGAGTGATAAAAAGAGGTTTAAGTGAAAACAGTAATTACATATGGAACATTTGATTTATTCCATGTAGGTCACATTCGGCTTTTAAAGCGTCTAAAAGAGCTAGGCGGTAGGCTTATAGTTGGTATTTCATCAGATGAATTTAATAAGGTTAAAGGTAAGATATCCTTTTATTCATACGAGGAAAGAGCTGAAATAGTATCTAGTTGTAAATATGTAGATGAGGTTTTCCCTGAAAACGACTGGGATCAAAAAAGGGGGGATATAATTAGATATGATGCCGATATTTTCTCTATAGGTGATGACTGGCAAGGCAAGTTTGATAATCTGAAGGATATTTGTGAGGTGATTTACTTGTCAAGAACGGCAGATATTTCTACAACAGAAATAAAATGTGCATTATCAAAAATAGATTACAAAGAACTTGATCGGGTTGAAAAATCATTGCATGAGGTTATATCTATTGTTAGAAGTTTATCTGATAGATAAAGATTAATTTTTGCTACTAGGTATAGTTATTCTTTTCACCCGAAATATTTACTTTACTCATTTTTGAAAATGGGGAGGGTCATCGGTAGCCTTTAATGTTAAGTTATAGTGCTAAAGTAGCTGTAAACATTTACCAATCTATAAAGCTAGGACGAACAAGTGGGTTTGAGACTTAGGCGTTTGCTAGAACACAGTGTTACAAAAAATTCGTTTGCACTTATTTTTCTTCAGCTCTTTGCTGTAGTGGCCCCTTTATTAGTTTTTCCGTATCTTACACGCATGCTAAGTCTAGAAAATTTTGGTTTAGTTATGCTTGCAATTTCCGCATGCTCGATGGCTTTAGTATTTACAGACTTTGGTTTTAATTTATCTGCCACTTATCATGTTTCTAAGAAAAGAAAATATAGAAAATACATATCGCAATATATAGGAGCTATTTTTATATTAAAAATACTATTAGTATTAGCTTTATGTATACTAATTTTTTTCTATAATATATTTTTCGGCTCGATAGACGGAATGTTTGTTTTATCAATTATATTTAATATTGCAGCCCAAACATTTTTTCCGACGTGGTTTTTTCAAGGTATTGAAAAAATGAAGAATATAACTATTTATATGCTCTTTTCAAAAATTTTATTCGTAGTGTTGATATTCCTTTTAATTGACAAAGAGTCATTACCAGAAGAAATAATGTTTATCTATGCTATAAGTAATTTTTTTGCTTTATCAATAGCCTTTCGTTGTATCTACTTATCAGGTTATAGGGTTTGTTGGCCGAAAAAAATCAGCTTGGTTAGAGTTTTTTCTAATAGCGTTCCATTTTTTATATCTAGGGCTTCAGTTGCGCTTTATACATCAGCGAGCACATTTTTAGTTGGTGTTTTTTCTGGAACGCAACAAGCTGCTATTTACGGCGCTAGTGAAAAGTTATTTCTAGCATCTCAAAGCGTTACAGGTCCGATAGCCCAGGCTCTATTTCCATATATGGCTAAAAATGGAGACCGAAGATTAATATTTCTAATTCTCGGACTGGTCGGAATACCGCTTTCATTAATTGCTGTTATTACGGGAGTTTGGGCTTCAGAAATTATGTCTTTTATTTTTGGGCCTAAATTTTACGACGCAGGGCAGTTATTACAGATATTTCTAATTGTAACGATTGTTAATTTTATTTCAGTAATTTTGGGTTATCCAGCATTTGCTAGTATCGGAAAGGTCAGTATTGCGAATAAAACTGTCGTGTTTGGGGCTGCAATCCAATCTGTATTCTTATTTTTACTTTATATTTCCGATTTATTTTCCGCTCTCTCTATTGTGCTTACAGTACTTTTTACTGAAACTTTAGTTATGTTTTCTAGAGTAATTTTGTATTTAAAGCATCGCTAATACAGGTAGTCAGGATCATATAAAAGTTAATATAATTAACTCAATTCTGTTAGCTATTTTAAAATTGTAGGTTACGTTTGTTTATAATGATTATAAAGTCGATATTTAAGTGGTTTTTGTTAGGACCTATTTATATTTTTTCATTCCTAATACCAAAATGCGACAAGGTTTGGTGTTTCGGTGGGTTTGGCGATAAATATAGTGATAGTAGTCAAATACTTTTTGAGTTTGCTTCAAAAAAAAATAATTTCATTTGTGTATGGATTACTGGTTCTAAAGATTTGAGGCGAAAGCTAATCTCAGATGGGTATAAGTGTGAATTACGATATTCAATAAAGGGGATTTTATACCAGTTGATATCTAAAAAGTATATTTACTCTTGTTATATAAGTGATATTAACTTTTGGACATCAGGAGGGGCTATTAAAATTAATTTATGGCATGGTATCCCTTTAAAGAAAATAGAACACGATATAGTGAAGGGGCCGTTATCAAAAGTATTTAACCCAACGAGTAAATTTTCTTATTTATGTTCGCACTTAATATATCCAGCAACAAATGTCATATCTGATGTGGTTTTTTATTCATCTGAATACGAAAGAAAAATTTATGAAACAGCCTTTAAGCCTAAAAAAATGATAAAAGCGTTCTCCCCAAGAAATATTAGCATATTAGATAAGTATAAAACGGAATCTTCCACTAAGGCTTATAAGGTTTTATTCGCTCCGACTTGGAGAAGTTGTGGGGTTGAGTTAAATTATGAATTTAATGATGCGATCATAACTGAAGTATATAATTTTTGTAAAATTAAAAAGTTAAAATTAGATATTTCAATCCACCCAGCGTCAAATTACATGGTGAAAGATAATATACAATACACTAGTGTTTCGGGTGGTAATTTGAAACTAGATGAATATGAATTGCTTATCACAGACTTTTCATCGATATGCTTTGATTTTTTTCTAGTCGGGAAGTCTGTATTGTTTACGGCAAATGATTTGGATTTATATAATAATTCGGACAGAGGTTTTTATCGAGATGCATATGAGTTCTTAGAAAAAAATATTATAACTGAGCTTGAAGCTCTAAGAGTGAATTTGGATACTTACAGCTCTGGTGAGAGATACTCTGAAAGCTTTGTAGCATTTGATAAAGATGCTATTTCTAATGTTGAGGCTTTCTTTGGGGCAATAGAGTGCCTTTGATTTGTGTAAAAGTTAGTTTAGGAATTTAAATGATTATTTTGGGATTAATTTTTACAGTTATCATATTTGCTTTCGTCAAGAGAAATGTAGCTGTTTGGCTAAATCCATTTTTTTATTTTATCGTATTATTTATTATTTATTGTTTATTGCCGTCTTTGATCTTTTATTATTTTGAATATAATCCTTCAAATGCAAATGATATAACAATTTTAAAAAACTTAAACTATGTAATATATAATGGGTATGTTTTCTTTTTTTTCTCACTCTTTATTTTGTTCAAAAAAGAGAATGTTAAAACGATAAGGCTCTTAAATGTTAATACAAAATTTATAATTAAAGTTTGGCTTCTTTTTGTTTTTATTTATTTATTACTTTTTCTTATAACTTCTCCCTCTATTATTTCTTTATGGCAAAGTCGGAGAGTCTCAGCAGATTATTGGGCTGATTTTAATAGTCAGTATAAGTTTGTTACTTTTTCGTATATGGTCATTTCGGCGGTCACCTATTCAGTAATTAAAGAAGGTAAGCCTCATTTATTGTTTTTACTTATCCCATTTGTTTTTTTTGATATTTTAACAACTAGTCGTAGTTTATTGCTCTTTTGTTTATTAGGCTTTGTTTTTAATTGGGTCGCTGTCGGAAGAAAACCCCCAAATCTAACCGTATTTATTTGTTCTATATTGCTTATCTCGATTGAGTTTGTACGAGGCCTTTTTGCTTGGGGTGAGTTAGCCGCGTACGATTCTATTTTAATAACATTGATGCCTAAAGAGGCTTTAAACACAACAATGTCATCTTTTATAGTAATGGAGAGTAATGTTAAAGTTGAGTCGCTCCCTTTCTTATTTGAAGTTATATCTAATTTTTTTAGACCAGGTGTTTTCAGTGGGCTTTATGCAGATAGTATAAGCTCATTCAGAGATATTTTAGATGCGGAAAGTCAATTTGAATTTGGTTTGGGTGGTTCGATGCTATCTGAAATTTATGCATTAGACTCAACTCTAATCTATTATTTATTTCCTTTTATAGTATGTGCTTTTTTTTGGGGGATTCATAAAGTTTCAGAAAAATTAAATTTTCTAGGTATTATTTTGAATCTGTATTTGATTACTCAAATTTACAGTATGTATAGAATAGGCTTCTTTGTTAGTGTTCCTAACATTATTTATTACATTATTTATTCATTTTCATGGTACTGGATATTGTCGATTTTACTTAGAAATAAAAATCAAGTTATATTTAGGGAGGTGCGTACTTTATGAAACAAGAGCCAAGGATAAGTGTTATCCTGCCAGTCTATAATGGGCAGGATTATATACATGAAGCTATTTCTAGTATATTAAATCAAACGTTTTTAAACTTCGAGTTAATTATAATTAATGATGGTTCAACCGATCAGACAGACTCTATTATAAAATCCTTTACTGATTTAAGGTTACGCTATTTGTCTCGCGAAAATAAAGGCTTAGCATATACTTTAAGAGAATTAGTTTTTTTAGCTAAATCAAATTTGATTGCAAGAATGGATGCAGATGATATTAGTGAGAAAAATAGACTTGAATTACAATATAATAGATTCAAAAATGATCAAGAACTTGTATTGGTAGGGGGAAATGTTCGATATATAGATGATGAAAATAATTTGTTAGGTGTCAGTACATCACCCACTATAAATAAAGCTATAAGAAATAAACTTAGAAGTGGAAATATAATTTACCACCCAACAGTAATGTTTAAGAAAGATATTTATTTAAAAACAGTTGGTTATAGTCAGGTGATAGACAAATATATTGAAGATTACTTACTGTGGGTTGAAATTATACAGTATGGTAAAGTTGAGGTTATAAAAGACATAGTTCTTTCTTATAGAGTGCATGCGAATGCGATTAGTAGTACAGCTCCTAGTGGATTGAGCGTATTAATATCCAAAATAAATACTAATGGTGGCGCGTACCCTGGATTGAAAGAAGACTACGCAAGGGTGTTGCGTAACAAAACTGAAATACAAGAGCGGTTTTCAGGAAGAAAGTTGAATAATTTAGTTCGTAATATTATTATTTTTCTTAAAAATATATACTTTTCATTTAACAAAGGTAGTTTATGAATAGGGTTTTCATTAATGCGACCTCAGCTAAAAAAGGTGGAGCCTTGACTATTCTTAATAGTTATTGTTCAGCTAAGAAAAATGATAATGATAATTTTTATATAATATTCTCTCCATTAAAGCCGAACGAACCTCCTTTAAATTGCCGTTGGATTAAATATGAAACAAAGGGTTTTTTCAGTTTAATGTTTAACATTTTTCTTAGTTGGTTTTATTGTCAATGGCATCGCTGTGATAAAATTATTAGCTTTTCAAATGTAAACACTATTTTTCATGTAAATAAAAAAGTTACTTACTTTCATAATGTATTAATTTTAAATCCAAAATCTTTTAAATATAAAGTTTTGAATTTTATTTTGCATTACTTTAGAAATGACAGTGAGCTTTTTATTTTTCAAACTCCATATGTAAAAAAAATGTTCGCTAAAACCTTTGGGAATTTATATTCATACGAGATATGCTGGCCAGGTTTTTGTCCTGTTCTCCCCAGTCAGTTTGACGCTTTAAAAGTTTCAAGGTTGAAGTTGTCAGGAAATAATAAAGTACTTGTACCAATCTGTAATATTGAGGAAAAGCATAAAAATTTTGACTTAGTGGTAAGTTTGGCATCTGCCAACCCCGACATTCAGTTTAATGTAACATGCGCAGAACTAGTTTTAGATATTTATCCAAATATCATTTTTATCGGAGAGCTTACTAGGCATGATTTTATTGAAGCAATCCGGCAGTCAGACTGTGTGTTGATTACATCAACCTTAGAAACCGTCTGTCTCCCTATATTCGAAGCTATTCAGTTAAATATACCAGCTCTAGTCTTTAAAAGTGACTATTTACTAGGTATATATGAAGTTTTTGGTGAATTAAATGGAGTATTCCAATTTGATTCTGTTGATAATTTTTTTGATCGGTTTGTTTCTGCTACAAAATATGAGTTTGATCATAAAAAATGTAAAAAATACTTGATAGGAAATTGGGATTTTTAATAGGTAAAATTATGTTTAAAGGAAAAGTTTTATTAATAACGGGCGGTACAGGTTCTTTTGGTAATGCTGTATTGCGTCGCTTTTTAAACACCGATATTAAAGAAGTTCGTGTTTTTTCACGTGATGAAAAAAAGCAAGATGATATGCGTAAGCACTATAATTCAGGCAAATTAAAGTTTTACATTGGTGACGTACGCGATAGCCAAAGCATTAATACTGCAATGCGTGGCGTTGATTATGTATACCATGCAGCAGCTTTAAAGCAAGTTCCTTCATGTGAATTTTATCCATTAGAAGCTGTAAAAACTAACGTATTAGGTACAGAAAACGTGCTTGAAGCCGCCATTGCTAATAATGTTGAACGCGTAGTGTGTTTGAGCACCGATAAAGCGGTATACCCAATTAATGCAATGGGCATTTCAAAAGCAATGATGGAAAAAGTGATCGTTGCTAAAAGCCGTAACTTAGAACACACCAACACCACAATATGTTGTACGCGTTATGGTAATGTAATGGCATCGCGTGGCTCGGTTATTCCTTTATTTATTCGCCAAGTAGTTAATAACGAGCCAATCACTATCACTGATCCTACGATGACCCGTTTTATGATGACTTTAGACGACGCGGTTGACTTAGTATTGCATGCTTTCGAAAATGGGAAAAATGGCGACATTTTTGTACAAAAAGCACCAGCGGCAACCATTGAGGTGTTAGTTAGTGCTTTACTTGAAATGCTTGCAAAGCCAGAACATGTTGTAAACGTAATAGGTACTCGCCACGGTGAAAAGCTGTTTGAAGCCTTATGTAGTCGCGAAGAAATGTTTGTTGCTCAAGAGCAGGGGGAGTATTTTAGAGTGCCGGCAGATAATAGAGATTTAAACTATTCAAAGTTCTTTGAGGAAGGTGATGCAGACTTATCTAAAGTGGAAGATTACAACTCGCACAATACTGAACGTTTAGATGTTGAAGGAATGAAGCAATTGCTTCGTAAGCTTGATTTTATGCGTGAAATTGAATCTGGCAACATCTTTGTTCCAGAGGGCGTTTAAGTATGAAAGTATTAATTTTAGGCGCTACAGGCATGCTAGGTTACAGTCTGTTTAGCAACTTAAATGAACACGCTAATTTGTCAGTATTTGGCACTGTGCGAAGTATTGCAGGTAAAGAGTCGTTTTTTACCAATGTACAGCAGCAATTAATTACCGGGGTTGACGCCTACGATATTAGCTCATTAAAGGGCGCAATCGAAACCGTAGCGCCTGATGTAGTAATTAACTGTGTAGGTTTAATTAAGCAGCATGGTATTTCAAAGCAACATATCGATGCTGTTAAAATTAATGCATTGCTCCCGCATGAGTTAGCTAATATTTGTGATCAAATGAATGCCAAATTGATTCACTTTTCAACCGATTGTGTATTTACCGGCGATGCAGGTTTATATAACGAAGATTCGTTACCCGATGCGCGCGATTTATACGGTAAATCTAAATGTTTAGGTGAAGTGAGCTATGGTAAGCACTTAACCTTAAGGACCTCTATTATAGGACACGAGCTCACTTCTGCAGTAAGTTTGGTTGATTGGTTTTTATCACAAAGTGAAAGCACTAAAGGCTTTTCTAAAGCTGTGTTCTCTGGCTTGCCTACATGTTATGTAGCCAAGCTATTGATGGAATATATTTTACCCAACCCAGAGGTTGCAGGGTTATTGCACTTATCGGTAGACCCCATTGATAAATATACGCTCTTAAAGTTGATTGCAGAGCAATACCAAAGGAAAATCACTATTGAAGAGTCGCAAGAACTGGTTATAGATCGCTCTCTAAAATCAGATGAATTTAGGCAGTTAACTAAGTTTAAACCACCGGCGTGGAGCGAACTTGTTGAATATATGCATACGGATTACGTTAATAGGTATAAAGCATGAAAAGGTTAAAGGTTGTTACAGTTGTAGGTACTCGTCCAGAGATTATTAGGTTGTCATGCACCATTGCAAAGCTAGATGAGTTTTGTGAGCACGTATTAGTGCATACTGGGCAAAACTATGATTACGAACTAAATCAAATATTTTTTGAAGACCTAGGTATTCGTGCACCTGATATATTTTTAGAATGTGCTGGTGCTACAGCCGCCGAAACTATGGCGCAAGTTATTAGCAAAGCCGACGCAATGTTTGCCGATGTTCAGCCTGATGCAATTTTAATACTAGGTGACACTAACAGTGCAATGGCGGCTATTCCGGCTAAACGTAAAAAAATTCCAATATTTCATATGGAAGCAGGAAACCGTTGTTTTGACATGCGCGTACCAGAAGAGATCAACCGTAAAATAGTTGATCATATTTCTGACGTTAACATGCCTTACACCGATATAGCGCGCGAGTACTTATTAGCCGAAGGTTTAAAACCCGATCTAATTGTTAAAACAGGCAGTCCAATGGACGAAGTGCTTAATCGCTACGCAGATAAAATTGCCAATGCCGAAATATTAAGCACACTGGGGTTAACATCGGGTGAATACTTTGTAGTCAGCGTTCACAGAGAAGAAAATGTAGACTCTGAGACAAACATTTACAGCTATGTAAAAGCCTTGAATGCCATTGCAGAAAAATACCAGCACCCTATTATTGTATCGACACACCCACGTACTAGAAAGAAAATTGACCTACTTAATCTTGAGTTTCATCCCTTGGTTAAGTTGTTAAAACCACTTGGGTTTAGTGATTATGTGAAACTTCAAATGGAAGCGAAGGTTGTGTTAAGTGATAGCGGTACTATTACTGAAGAGTCGTCTATTTTAAACTTTCCGGCCATTAATATTAGAGATGCACAAGAGCGGCCTGAAGGCTTTGAAGAGGGTGCGGTTATGTTTACTGGAATGAATGTAGAGAGGGTTCTACAAGCTCTAGAAATCCTAGATAAACAACCTCGTGGCGAGAACAGGCTTATTAATAAAGTGCAAAACTACATTGCCCCTAATGTGTCAGACAAGGTGTTGCGTACTATTATTAGTTATACCGACTATGTAAATAGAGTGGTGTGGAAAAAATATTAATGAAACTTGCTTTAATCATTGATGACTACTTGCCAGACAGCACCCGAGTGGGTGCTAAAATGTTTCATGAGCTGGCACTGGAGCTCATGGCAAGTGGGCATACTGTAACAGTAATTACCCCAGCAGTAGGGCAGTCACAAAAATTTACTGAGCAAATTATAGACGGTGTAAACGTTTGGCGTTTTAGTTCTGGCCCTATCAAAGATGTAAGCAAAGTAACGCGAGCGCTAAACGAAACCTTACTCTCGTTTAGAGCTTGGTCGGCTATTAAACAACATGTAAACGAGCACACCTTTGATGGCGTAATTTATTACTCTCCTTCAATATTTTTTGGTGGGTTAGTTAATAAAATTAAGCAGCGCTGTAACTGCTCCTCTTACTTAGTGTTACGTGACCTATTTCCACAATGGGTAATCGATGCTGGCATGTTAAATAAAAACTCTTTAATAGCGTGCTATTTTAAGTTTTTTGAACAGTATTCATATCAGGCTGCAAACACCATTGGCTTAATGTCAGAAAAAAATAGAGAAGTATTTAGTCAAAGTAACCGTACTGATTATCCTACCGAAATTTTGCGTAACTGGGCCGATACAACACCCGTAAATATTGATGTCAGCGTTAATTCTATTCGTACTGACCTACAATTAGAAAATAAAGTTATTTACTTTTATGGTGGCAACATTGGCCATGCGCAAGATATGGCAAATTTAATGCGCTTAGCTAAAAACATGCAGCATTGTACCCAGGCACATTTTTTGTTTATTGGACAAGGCGACGAAGTTGAGTTAATTAACAGTCTATCGCAACAGTGGCAGTTAACAAATTATACTTATTTGTCTTCGGTTAACCAAAATGAGTTTAAACGCATATTAGCCGACATTGACATTGGGCTATTTTCTTTATCAGCCAAGCATACTGCGCATAATTTTCCAGGAAAGTTATTAGGCTATATGGTGCAGTCGTTGCCTATTTTAGGCAGTGTAAATAGCGGCAATGACCTGCAAACGCTAGTTAATTCTAAAGGGGCTGGATTTATCAGCGAAAATGGCGACGATGAACAGCTATTGAAAAATGCTATAGCTCTTTACGAAAACCCCTGCTTACGTAAACAGCTAGGCGATGGAGCATATGAGTTGTTGAAAAATGAATTTTCAGTTACTTCTATTGCTGCTAAGATTGTTAAAAAATTAAAAGAGAGATAATGAGGAAAATAACTCAATCAGATATCGAACTTTTATTTGAGCAGGCTAGTTACTCCCCTAGAAAAAGAGCTCACCTTAATTTATATGCTAGCTTTGATGATAAAGTGCAAAGGCTATATATAGCACTGCTTGAAGGTAGTTATGTAGAGCCGCACTACCATGCTTTAGGGCACCAATGGGAAATGTTTATAGTGCAAAGCGGGATATTAAAAGTAATGCTGCACCATAAAGATGGCTCAGTAATAAGCTCTTTTTTGGTTGGCGATGAACAAGATTCTCAAGCCATTGAATTTAAATCGGGCGATGTGCATAGCGTAGAATGTGTATCGGAGCAGGCACTAATGCTAGAAATAAAAGAAGGGCCATATAATGAAGATCAAGCAAAAGTGTTACTCAACAACTGCTAAATAGATATATTTAACGCAAGTGTTTTCTTTTTAAATAGCAATTTACATAAAATTTATAGTCTGGTTAACACTAACTAATAATTCATTTGAACGGATTATTTTATTATTTTCAGGAAGAATTATGTTTTTAGATCTACTTTTAACTTTCTTTATGGCCTTTGCAGTATTGTTTTTTATGCGCAAGGTAGCTCGTAAAATTGGTTTAGTTGATAAGCCTACAGGTAGAAAGTTACACACTGGAAATATCCCATTAGTTGGGGGAGTAGCTATTTGTATTTCAATTGTGCATTACATTTACTCACACCCTGATATGATTACCCATGATAATTTATTTATGCTTTGTATATGTGGTTTAACTGCGGTCGGTGCGTTAGATGACCGCTTCGATTTAAGCGTTCGGATACGTATGTCGGTACAAGCGCTCATTTCTATCGCAATGATATACTTTGCTAATGCAGAGCTACTAACCTTAGGTAACTTATTGGGATTTGGTATTATAAAACTAGGGCTGTTTGGCAGCTTAGTAACGGTGCTAGCAGTGCTTGGCTGTATAAATGCTTTTAATATGGTGGATGGGATTGATGGTTTATTAGGTGGTCTGTCAATGGTGACTTTTGCTTGTATAGGTATGCTGCTATTTCTTTCCGGCGAGCAAAGTTTAAGTTATCTGTGCTTATTACTCGTAGTGTGTGTGTTGCCTTACATTATTATGAACTTAGGGCTTATAGGGCGCGAACGTAAAGTATTTATGGGTGATGCAGGAAGTATGATGATCGGTTTCATTGTTATATGGTTACTCATAGGTGCTAGCCAAACGGAGGGTAATCCTCTAATACGCCCTGTGACAGCTTTATGGTTAATTGCAGTGCCATTAATGGATATGGCTGCAATAATGATCCGCCGAGTTAAGCAGGGTAAATCACCGTTTAAGCCTGATCGTGAACACTTACACCATATATGTCAACGCTTGGGCTGCAGCCCTGTACAAACATTATTGCTAATATGTTTTATTGCTTCTTTATTTGCAGGAATCGGTATGTTGGGTGAGCTCTTATTAATACCTGAGTATATTATGTTTTATGGTTTTGTTATTTTATTCTCATGTTATTTGTTAGTGCTTACTAACTATTGTGTAATTATAAATTTTTTCCGTAGGAAGTTAGGATTACCTGAAAAAGTGTATGCCTCTAAGTAGTTTTTAAATTTATTTTTGGTCTATAGCTGGTTTTTGTGTATTTATTCGCTGCAAGCTAATGTTCAGAATAATAAATAATGATTAAGCTGAGTAAGATTTTTTGATAAAAGATTAACTCTGTACTCAAGTAAGTTCAAGCTACGTGTTTAGCTTTTTATCAAATAAAACTTAAAGCGTGAGTTTAACTCGCGCTTTTTGCTTTTTGTAATATCGCTTTATTTTTTAAAAAATAAATCTAACAAATTTGAATTGCGTATATTTTCGCACGTAATATCTATAAAGGAATAATTATGCCACGTAAGTATTTTGGTACAGATGGAGTAAGAGGTAAAGTAGGTACTTTTCCTATTACGCCTGATTTTGCAATGAAGTTAGGCTGGGCCGCGGGTACAGTCTTAGCCTCGAGTGGTACAAAAGAGATATTAATAGGTAAAGATACACGTAATAGCGGTTATATGTTTGAGTCAGCTATTGAAGCAGGGCTTTCTGCTGCGGGTGTTAATGTAGCATTTGTTGGCCCAATGCCAACGCCTGCTGTTGCTTATTTAGCATCAACTTTTAGAGCGGATGCCGGAGTTGTTATTAGCGCATCACATAATCCATATTACGATAATGGTATTAAATTTTTTAATAATTTTGGTACGAAGTTAAACGATGAGCAAGAGCTAGAAATTGAAGCTTTACTTGAGCAAGCATTAAATAATAACGCTATGCAGTGTGTTAGCTCAGAACGCTTGGGTAAAGCAAGACGCATTAACGATGCTGCTGGACGATACATTGAGTTTTGCAAAGGCATATTTGCTAAAGATTTAACACTTGAAGGTTTAAAAATTGTTGTTGATAGTGCAAATGGGGCTGCGTATCACATAGCACCAAATGTTTATGCAGAGCTGGGTGCTGAGGTTATTAGCATTAACGATAAACCAAACGGTTTAAACATAAATGAGCAATGTGGTGCTACACATCTAGATAGCCTTCAAGCAGCTGTGCTTGAACATAAAGCAGACTTAGGTATTGCGCTTGATGGTGATGCTGATAGATTAATGCTTGTTGATGATAGTGGCGCTGTGATTGACGGTGACCAAATCCTTTATATTTTAGCTAAATCAGCAAAGCTGCAAGGAAAAATGCAAGGTGGTGTCGTTGGCACACTGATGTCTAACCTGGGATTAGAGCTAGCGCTTAAGGAAATGGATATACCGTTCAAGCGCGCAAAAGTAGGCGATCGCTATGTTGTAGAGCAGCTTAAAAATACGGGTTGGAAACTTGGTGGTGAAGGTTCAGGCCATATTCTACACTTAGATTATGCAACCACAGGTGATGGTATTGTCGCTTCTTTATTGGTATTAACAGCGCTTATTCAGCAAAAGCAATCATTGAAAGACTACGCAGCAGGTATGCAAAAATTACCTCAGGTACTTCTCAATGTGCTTTTATCACAAAATAATGCGAATGAGATTTTAAACACTGATTCAGTTAAGCAAGCAGTAGTAGAAGCTGAAACACTATTGGCTGATACAGGCCGTGTTTTACTACGAAAATCAGGCACTGAACCATTGATCCGTGTTATGGTCGAGTCAACTGATTCTGTCGCATCTCAAGCGCAAGCTGAGCATATTGCTACGGCAATAAAAGCGTTATTGTAGAAATATATATAGGTTATAGAAGGTGAGGTTTCTATCTCACCTTCAAATATATCTATGGGTTACGTATATAATTGGGGTTTAAATTACTGGCTATATGGCACTATTAATTCCCGAGTTTGCAAGCTCAAATGTAGCTAATTTTATTTAGCATTTTAATCAAACGCTTCATGCAATCCCACGCTCAACCATCATTTCATTAAACGCAAATCCATCCTGCCTTGACGCATTAGCAACATAAGGCGCATATACTTCAAACAGTAAACGTGTATCGCTATGTCCTAACATATGTGAAATATAAAGCGGGTTTTCGTGCGCAGCAATATGCAGCACAGCAGCCGTATGACGGGTTTCATAAGGACGTCTACGTATCAGCCCTGCTTTATTTAATGTTGGATACCAAAGCTTTTTACTCACAAAGTGAGTATCGAGTGGGTTGCCATTGTGGGTAAATACAAATTCAGTATCAGCTAGGTCTTTTAAGCGGTTAAATAGTGCGTACAGTGTATCGCACATTTTTAATTCACGGCGTGATTTAGGGGTTTTTACATCACACAATTCACCATTAACCCAGTTATGGCGAATACGAATAAGACGATGATTAAAATCTATATCTCCCCAGCGCAGGCCGTGAACCTCACAGCTACGCATCCCAGTCCAAAAGCGTACTTTAAAGTAATCTTTCCATTCAATAGGTGCTGTCTCTAAAAAGCATTGTACTTCATTAGCCGTTAGCGGGTTTGAGTCAGCACGTTCTTCTTTTAATGTTTTGTATCGACGCATTGGGTAGGGGAAGTCATGCTCTTCAGCCGCTAAACTTAAAATCGCGATGAGTGGCCACAAAATGCCATTAATACGTTTATTCGTAAGCTTTCGACGGCCATTCTTTTTTATCATCGTCAGGCTTTCACGAAAATAATCAACATTAGCCAGTGTAATTTCGCTGACGAGTATATTACCAAACTCAGGGATTAAATACGTATCGAGAGTATTGCGCATCACGCTTTGGTAGCTGTTTTTCCATTTTGCTTTTTGGCGATCAAACCACTCATTCGCATAATCATTAAAAAATGGATGTAAGCGATCGGGATGCTTGGTGCGTTGTAGCACTTCAAATTTGGGCACCTTTTTACTCTCAGGAAAATAATCACGGTATTGAAACGTTTCTAAGTCAATTTCCGCGTTCATTTTTTTGAGTAGGGTATTAGCTTTTTTTAAATTGGCCGGTGTAGCCATGAGCTTAGTGCCTTCACGAAAGCGTTGCCCGTAAAGGTGTAAATCAAATTGAATACGTCCATTCGGACGAATACGAATGTGAGCCATAATGGCCTCCATTAGTTAGTCGATCTATAAATAGATCTATCCCTCACCAATGGAATTCGTTAGAATTAAGCCATCGGCTGGGTCGGTTCAAAGTCGGAGCAGCCGGTACGGGGTAGGGAGGTTGTCGCCTCTTTACCCCAACTGCTTATAAGATACCAACCCGCAATAATACGTAATCAATTTGAAGTATTAAACCTGACGCTAACAGCGTTAAAAATTTCTGATTTAGAACCACTAAATAACAAAATTTTTGCCTTGTTTTCGACACGGTTTTCTTGCTTCACAATAGCTTACTAAATTAAGCGAATTGGTATTTTTTCTAATTGTGCTAACACCATACACTAAGTACAAAATCGCGCTACTGATTAGAATTTCACACTTAAAATATAGTAAGCACTGTACATTTGTCCAGTTTTTATACTCATTACCTTTTACTCACATCGGAATCAAACATCAAGCTCCCCCTGCCCTTTTTGCTGTAAATATTGCGTTTTATCCAAGTTTTCAAGCATAGCTACCACTTCCGAGAGTTGGCTATTATCTTTTTCAATAGAAATAGTGTGGTAGGGTAATCCATTATTTTCTGAACAAAATACGCCTAGTTTAAGTTCACCATTTAAATGTTGTATCACTTGTAATTGAGTTGCGTAATCGTTGACGGAATTCTTGATTTTTACTTTGAGTAAATCTTTTGGTGAAAAACGGAACAGTGAGGAGATTGCACCTTCTTTTTTATTGTCAATTTCTTTTAGATGCAGCGGTTTAGCGAATTTATATGGACTTGTCAGAATAGCAATTACAGCCCTGTTATTGTCCAGATATAAATAGGCTTGATCCGCTTTCTTAATGGTGACATAGTTATTAACACAGTGGTTAACTTCATCTTTAAATATTTTTAAATTAAGTATCATACTTATTAAAGAAAGTGTCTCTTCTGGTTCTTTTGCATGAAACTCATCGGCACCAGCCAATGAACAGGTTATAACTCCTTCTGCTGTTTGCAGTATAAGCAACTCGCCCTGTTGAACTACACCAATCTCATCATCCTTTATAGATTTGCACAAGCTATCAAATTGATTAAAGCTTTCTTGTGTCATAACGATAGAAATAGGTAAGTTAATCTCTTTTGGTAAAAAGATTTCGCTTACTCTGCCTGCTATTTGTACTTTTATAACCTGCTTCTCTACATCTATCTCAATATACTCAAATACTTCAGATAAATTATCACCATGGTGAAGTTTTTTTATCTCATATACCATACGTTCGATGGCTGCCTTACGGATTTTTTTAGTTGGCAGTTGTTTAATATCCTCAAAGTGGGTTAAATGTTTCTCAGATGCCTCTTGGCAATCACATATACGAATGGTTATTTTATTACTTTGATTATCTTGGTTCGACTTCGCTTTATTTTTATCTGAATCAACGTGAATTAATTCTATAATCGACGTGCCTGATGACAGCGTTTTAAAGTGAAATACAATGTCTTTTTCTAATGGAAAGTAGTGTGGAAGCCGTTTAGCGAAAGCACTATCAATTGAAAATTGTGCATTTTTTAAGTGAGTAGAACGCGTACTCAGTTTAATTGTACAACCTGAAATTAAAGAGTTTTGACCTACGATTAACGTAAAGGAAAAACCTTCTTTATCTATTAATATAGTTACTAGGCTACCGACGTGGCGACGATCAATTCCATCCGTAATATCTTTAATTAAGCTGCTTTTATTGTGAGGTAGAACAATTATCATGGTTGGGCCTCATTAGATTGCAATAAATGAAAAAAATTTTGGGTATATTCGAGCACATCGGCTGAAAGGGCTACTTTGGGTGTCAAATAAATAGTTAATAGCGTTTCTCCTTTAGGTATTTTTTTTACTTCAATAGTATCGTTTTTATGAGCAAACAGTGTTTTGATTAATACTAGTTGCCGCTTAGGCTTAACTTTTCGATTAATACACAGTACAAACTTGCTGCTGAGCCATCCCCAATCTTCATGTTTAAATACGGCGTTGTACACACTGGCATTTTTAGTGTTGCAGGCAAGCGTGATCTGCAATGATTGTTTATCGTTAGAAAGTATGACGGGAGGTAAGTTTTTCAAAGCTGTGCGCTGTTTTTTACTCATCGGATTAATGTGGTGTTTACTACCGTTGGCCCAAATAAAACTGAGTGCATAGAGATCAAGCGTTTTATTATTGAACATGGCTTTAAATATGAAACCGTGTATAGAGTGTTCACTGTCATGAAGTTTTTCCCACGCTAAATTGTGATCAATTGTTAAAGGCCCTTGCTTCGTTTTAATAGCTTTACCAAATACAGCTTCTCTAAGCTCACAATCACTCAGCGTTATTGGCTTACTACGCTTTTGCATTAGAGTTTTGTTGGCGTATTCAGGACTAAGCTTAAGTAATATGCGAGAAAGATCATTAGAGTCCGGCTTTAGTCCAAGTAAATAACGCAGCTCGTTGTGTGTGTATTCGCGCTGTGTATACGGTGAATGAGTAGGGCTAATGATAGGCAGTAGCCAATCTATGTCATGCAAGTATGACCAGCGTGTAGTGCCATAATGAATATGACCAATTTGTTTACCCATTTCATCTAAAAAGGCGGCATCATTCACTTCGTTAACCTTTCGCCCCTCAAACCAATAATCATAGCGAGTAGCCACTGATTTTCTCGATAGCGCCTCTTGAGCAAGGGGGAGGTTTCCTCGTTGCTCATCAGGTGTATCATTTAAGCAGTGCAGTGTTTGCAGCATAAATAGATGTACGCCACTGTGGCGAAGGTGATGAAAATTAAGATGATTACCAAATAAACACCGTAAAGCACGTGACACAGGTAATAAATAATAAAGCTGTCGTGAATAGTACTGCTCACCTTCAAACCCCAACAAGGGCTGCTCGCAGGAGGCGCTCTCTTTTACTTCGAGTAGATGTTTAAATAACAGGTGATACCGCTTAGGAAGTGTAGTGTATACCTTACGAGTGGTATCGCTTTTAGCGTTGCCTTCAGGGGTCTTTGTTACGGTAATTGTTATAAGGCCAGTACTTGATTTAAAACGAATATCCTTAAAGCGTAATCTAAGAATTTCACCGCGGCGCAGCATAGCGTAAAAGCCGAGTAAAGTAGCTATTACACAGAATAGACTACGAAGAGGGTGATGGGTGCCATTGTCGATAAGTGTTTTTATCAAGTGGTCACATTCCTCAACGCTTAAACGTGCAGGGCTCACAGAAGGCGGTATTAGCGGGCTACTAAACAGGGATAAATCGAGCGTATCTGTTTGCTCTTGGTGCTTTAAAAATCGCAAGAAATTATAAAATGTTACCTTTACTATATCGGAATCTATTGATTCATAAACACACTTAGCCCATACATTAACCGCCTCTTCGTCAATTGCATCAACATAAGATAAAGGGAAGAGCTCAAGCCTACTTTTGAGTGAGGTATAGTTTTTAATTGATCCTAAGGCAAGATTTGCTTTTTTAACGCCCCCGTACACAATAAAATGTTTGGTATAATCAAATAACATGCGTGGTAAAATATTAGCTACATCCCATGAAGGGGGCTCTATAGCATCTAGGTTTTTTGAATCTTTGAGTAACATTTCATGAGGCCAACGCAGTTTGCTTTTTGAGCTTTTTATTGAATCAAACGACTTGGCATACCAGTCAATAGCATAAATATCATCCGCCATTATTGTGAATGAGGTAACGTCGCGGGATATACCGACGTGGCGCTCAGGACAGGCTAAATCTTTTATAAAAATAAACGGGAGTTTAAAGCGAGTGTACCAACTTATTTGAAAACGTCTTGGCCACTCACCTTGTTTAACACCTGATAATCCTTCTTCTTCTAACCATAGAGTTAAATGGTTATGTAACTTCGCCACCGTTATTTGCTCAAGGGGTTGTGCATAATAATCACGTAATAGTCGGTAGCATATTATTGGAATATGGTAATGTGTTACTTGCGGTTGATCACTACCACATCCAAAATGCGTTACAGCAAGGCGCGGATTGTGTATTTCATCTGTGATTGAATCTGTGTTATTTAAGATTGCACACACATGGGCTAATGATAAAGGCGCGATTTCAAACCCTATCATTAATGCAACAAAACAGGGTGTTAATTTCGCTCTTGTCGTAAAAAAATGCGTTTTATGTTGTTGGTAACGAGTAAATATTTGCTGTGCATGCGCAGTACCTTTTGTAAGCTCCTCAAAATATAGATGATTCGTATCCGCTATATTTAGTTTTATTTTTTCAGGCAGTTGCCATTGGCGTTCATTTCCTAAATAAAAAAGAACGCCCTCAAGTGCCTTTCGATAGACTCGTTGCTCCCCCGTTGGAATAGTATTAATTTTTTTATTTATTATATTTAGTTCGGTATCATCTAAACGAGGTGTTTGTATGCTCATCACCATTAGTAAGTTATTCAAAACCCATAAAATAGCTTTTAGAGATGTACTATGTGGCCAGGTATTTACTAAATAATCATTTATTTTATTGGTCTGCTTTTCTATAAGCTGTTTAGACATGAATAAACGCCTCCAAACCAATGCGCTGCGGTAGCATGTTTAAATAGTCCTTCATCACAGCAAAACGTCTTGGCGATAATGTGTCACTGCCGACTTGCTCCCCCAAATTTTCATGACCCATGAGACGATCAATATCGTTATCAAACAGCTTGCCTGAAAACATGTGACTATCAGCACAATGACTAAAAAAATGACGTAGTTGGTAGGGGATAACATTTGGCCATAGTTGATCCATGAACAAAGTCAGCTTATAACTCGTTAGCGCTATTGGCTTATTTTTTTCATCACATGTATACCAAAGTTCATCTAGTTCACTATGTATATTGAGTTGCGAACGAATAACTGTTTGAAGTGATAAGTAGTGCTTAATTTCTTGCTGCAAATAATCACAGAGGATGAGTTGTCTAAG
Organism: Pseudoalteromonas sp. NGC95; assembly: GCF_015864705.1. NCBI lineage: Bacteria > Pseudomonadati > Pseudomonadota > Gammaproteobacteria > Alteromonadales > Pseudoalteromonadaceae > Pseudoalteromonas > Pseudoalteromonas sp. NGC95. Next base: position 311,477 of record NZ_JADYWR010000001.1, on the reverse strand, counting down.
GCGGCCTTTATCCTTAATGAACGCAATATCAGCTCCTGAATAATAACCTGATAAAATACTAATACCATGCGTAGGTCTTGCGCCAGTAAGGAAAATATAGAGAAATGCAATACGATAGGTTGCTTTATTATAGTAATCGCGAAGTGCTGCTTGATTGGCTAATGATGATTTTTGCCTTGGATCTTTGACATAAATACTCTCTTTGGCATCTTTAACCATTTTTTGAAGTGATTTAAAAAAACGACTCACATCTTTATCATGCAACGAACGACTGCTTCCTAACATAATTGCAGGAGTATACACTTTGCTTATTCCGTACTGCGAGGTGTCGAGTTCAGTGTGCTTTATAGTGCCTTTTTCTAATAAATACTTAGCCTTATCAGGCTCCTTTTTAATTAGGTTAAATGAAAATTCTTTCAGATAAACCACAAAGTACGAATGAATATTAGCGTTTCTTGCAGCAGTTATAAGCCTTGATAAGTAGCGGTTATGCGCCTTAAATATTTTACTGCGTATATTATCACTACTTTGTTGTTGATAATATTCCGAACTTCTATGATGAGCTTGTTGGGCCCCGATAAGCTGTGTTCTAACAATTGCACCCAATGTGTTATCTGCTTTGGCGCATTTTACAAAGTAACTTTGCAGGGTATCTTTACGTACACGGCGTAGGTGTTGTAATTTGTGAGGTGTTTTCCAAGCCGTAGACATTAACTTGAATAAGATTGTTTTGGACTTTTGAGTTAAAAAAGAACTGTCGTAGGCTTTTTTGCTAATAAACGTTTGAAAAAGCTGATTTAGATATGTGGGGATCGGCTGCCATAAGTAGACAGCTGTATTTTTGTCTATATATGGACACGCATACTCTGCCCACGATACGGTGCCGTCATGGTAGTTACGAAACGTATATTGACGACATAGGCTAGCGCCGGAAACTCGCATAAAATCAGGAATGTCACTGGGTTTATTAATGTCACGCCAGTGTCCTGTTAACCACATAAAGAGCGCGACAACCGTTATTGCAGAACGTGTTTTAACATCTACCTTTGCTAGTTTATCTAATAAAATAGCAAGCGTTGTAGTATAAGCCATTGCATCGGGATAACAGCCCCCGGAATTGCTTAAACGATTACTTCTCGCTATGTGTGTAAATATACTCATATCGACTTTTCCATTACCGAAAAATAGAAGGAGAGGTATTAGCTAAGTTTGCCAATATCGTTTTTTTAGGGGCGTGTATACCGTGTGCTTTAAAACAACCAAGTCGATGTTTAATATTTGTACTTAAATTGGTTTTTGAAAAAAGCGTTAATGCACCATCATAAAGTAAGTTTGTCAGAAGAACCTGTTCAGTAACTTCTTGCGGGTAAATATGTAACCTTAAACTTAATTTCGCTTTCAACGGATGTGCTTTAAAGCGTTCGAGTATGCCGCTAGATGTAAGCGTTAAATAGCTATTATCGCCAGTATCAATAGTGACGGCTAATGGGTGCAAGTCTAATAATGACTGTACTATTTCTATGGGTAAGTCACAGATACTTTGGTTAGCTTTTAGCTGTATCACATCATTTTTTGTCAGTTCAATTAATAGCGGGTGAGTTTTTAACTCAGCCTTTAAAAGTGGGATCGATTTCTGTCTGTATTTCATAAATTCGTTTTTCCATACGTTTTAATTATTAAAGGATCACAAAGCATTCATTTCGATACCGTGGTCAATTAGTCGTGCTAATAAGACCTACATTAGTACAAGCAACAAAAGTTACTTTCTTATGAATACGGCAAGTGAACTAGCTCCATAGGTACAAGTCGAATCGTAAACATTATTTTTGATATATAAAAAAATTAGAGAACCCCAAAAAGCACGTTGTAATTTTCACTTTTTAAATGTTGTTTAATTTCAATGGGTTAAAGTTTAATTTTTTTTCAAAAAAAAAGGTTATTTTATGTTTTTTAATTTATTTTTATTTTTTAAGTGGATTTTGAGGTGATAAGTAAGGCTATTTGTGCGTTTTAATGTGGACGTTGGAAGGGAGAGTGACTGAACAAGTATTTATTTAAGGAAGACGTAGTTCGTATAACTAAAGCATATAACGATGAACGTTAGTATTGATATTCTGATTTTTAAAATACTTGCTTAACGAAAAAATATGAAGCAGAGAATGAACGCCTGTTCAGCTAATAAACTTTCAATTTTCCGCTATTTCCGCGACTTTAAGTTCTGAGTTTTATTCATAAATTTAAGATAATCTCAAAAATGAATATCTCCCCATCTAAACGAATTCAAATTATAGGTTTTTCGCAAATTAATAGATTTTTGATGAGTTCCAGAAATAGAGCACCCTATTTAACACTCTCTAAAATTTGACTTTTAAAAATGACTTTTAATTCAACTGGTTACTTTTTGTGAGGTTTTTATTGTTTTATTAATTATAAGTTTTAGATTAGGTACAAGTCGAATCGTAAACATAATTTTTTGACATATAAAAAAATTAGAGCACCCTAAAAAGCATGCTGTAATTTCAATTGGTTAAATTTTAACTTTTTTAAACAAAGATTATTTTTACGTTTTTTAATTGATTTTGTGTTTTAAGTGGGTTCTGAGGTGATAAATAAGGCTATTTATGCGTTTTAATGTTGATGCAGGAAGGGAGCGTGACTGAATAAGTATTTATTCAAGGAAGACGTAGTTCATATATATAAAACATATACCGATGTACGCTAGCATTGATGTTCTGTTCTGATTTTTAAAATAGTTGTTTAACGAAAAAATATGAAGCAGAGAATGAACGCCTGTTCAGCTAAAATAGCTCCAATCGGTACGCTTTTTCACAAGTTTTTTTTGCGAAAATTTCGCACCTTTAAGTTTCGTTATTTTTTCGCCCTTCGAGTGTGGCTGTAAGTATGTAAGTATGTAAGTATGTAAGTAGTACTAATAACGTATAAAAATAGCTCTCGTAAACCCCTATTTACGATAGCTATTATTATGTTTAATAAGGGTTGAGTTAACTTCTGTGCTCAATGGACTTCTAAGGTTTCACCGTTGACAGAAATTCAAAGACGCGAGAAACATTTAACAAGGTAGCTTGGGCCGTAGTCATAACAACGAATATTGCGTTCGTTGCGATTTAAATTAAGAATATATTTAGTTAATAATCTTGAAGTGGTAATGCATTTGCATTACCACTGATTGTAAGCTTAGTTTTGGGAGAGCATATGACACAAGTAGCTTTAGTTACAGAATCAACATTAACCGATCGTTTTCAAGCAACCGTACCTAATGTTGAACGCTAAGCATTGCACTTAGGTAAAAAAATAAAATTCAGTTTGAAATTCAGCCTAACGGTAATGTCATGTTTGCACGCGTGAAGTCACCTGAAAGTGAGCCTATTGTTGAATCCTTTTTAGCTTTTTATTACTAATGATATGCAAAAGCACCCTGAAAATTTCAGCTACTTACGGAGGCTATGCGAGAGTATGAAACATCGTTTAAGCGCTTACAGCAATTAATAGCAAGCGCGTTTATATGGGGTGTTGTCGTCACATAGCTTAGAACGGGAAGCTCATGGCCCACTTGCCATTTTCGTAGACAAAATCAATCGTTTTTACTGAGCCGTCATTCAATGTATATTCATACATGCATGCGCCTCCCCACTCCTTAGGCAGTCCTTCTGCTTCTATTGTTTCAGCATCGAGATAACAAGTCTTTTCATTTAAAGTCATATTCCCCGTTTTTTGTTCATGTATTTTTTGAAGCATTTTGCCAGCATTCTGTAGCTTACTCTCTGACCAGTTAGCCACTTTTCTTGTTTTTCGTCCTTTAGGATCATAAACAACCGAAAAAGCGGTTTTAACATCACCGGCTTTAGCCGCTGAATTAAAGGTATCAATGACTTGTTCAGGAGAACCATTAAATGGTGAGCAGGCTGTGAGAAGTAGTGATGAAAGCGCGAGCAGGGGGATCGTGTTTTTCATAATTCAATGTCCTTATTTGTATGTTGTTTGTATGTTAATTGTACATATTTAAGTTAGCAGCTATATAGGTTATTTACAATTTACAGACTTAACTTTATGAAAAGTAGCCTGCTATGGGCGATGGAAGATAAATTATCGGAATATATTTTCACTATTTTAACTTCCGATCTTAGCTATGACAGATCGTTTCAAATTATCAAGTTTAGGCATTCTTGTGCTCCATCACAAAAGTGAAGTCGGCAAAAAGTCTTTTTAAGGGGTTACAGTTGAGCAGGGAAAACGATTTTTACTCTTACCTTCTATTTCCCTGTAAAGTTCATAAGTTTAAAATTTACATTTCTATGATGTGTTGAATGACTTTGTCATGAAAACTACTGTAGCCTGATGTTGCGCGAGGATGAGTAATTCTGGAGCATGTGGCATTTGCGGCGGTGAATCTCCAATATTTCCTTGGTATAATATCCCGATTATCATAGCCGCCAAAGTTTTCTTCAAACAGTTCCCTTATAATTGGCTCTATCCCTGTTAAGCCTGCTGAAAATGTTCTCATTTAACCTAAACCTATTTCACCAGTGTCATAAAATGGTATCAATAATGTGCTTTATGATACTAGTTTGGTAGTGTCATTCAAGGAGCATTTTTTGTATCCATAACAAGCTATCATTCATCGAATCAATTGTTTACGAGAGGCGTTAGGTGTAAAATAGCATTAAATACAAGTTTCTTAAAAATGGATTTAAAAATGGATTTAAAAATGGCTAGTAAAATTATAGGGCTTACTCTAATTTGTATTTCAGGAGTTGCAGAGTCAGCAAGTTGGTCTGTGAATGAATCAATCGATGAATGGACTGATGAAGTAGTTGTTAGTGGTTATTATAGTGATAGAGAGCTTGGAGTTTGGTCAATTTATTGCAATGGCACTGTTAATATGTATCACAAACCTAAGCACGGAAGGATAATTGGAACAGCATATGCAATCATTAGAATAGACAAAAATAAAGTACACGAAGGAATTAGATTAGGAGAAAGCCTGAACCATTGGGTTTATCCTTTAAAACAAGAATTATCCTATAAAAGTATTAATATATTAGATGAAATGCTTATTGGAAAATCAATGATGGTTAGATACAAGGATTTAGAGTATGAAAAAGGTAAAATTTCATTGAAAGGATTTAGTGATACATATAAAAAAGTTAGCGACGCATGTAATGCTAAAAATGGGGAAGTTAGCGGCGGTTAATTAGATTTCAATCGTGTGTACTAACACTCACCTTTTCAAGTTGAATTATCAGATATTGTGAGCCTGTAACGGATTCTGTGTAACTGCCCGTTGTTAGATTTTAAATATGCTTACTACTGAGGCGCTCCTCAAATTCAATGATAAAACGACTCATGTCTCGAGTTGGCATCGTCTATTTTTTCGATGCCTCTTTTATTGCCAAATAAATCATTTTTCTTGCAGAATCGTTATTTGGAAAGAGCTTACGTTTTTTAATCGCTCGACGAATAACGCTGTTAAGTGATTCAATAGCATTAGTTGTATAAATGGCTTTGCGTATTGCCTCAGGGTAATTAAATAGCGTATTTAGATTATCCGAATTCGCACGCCATGACTTGGCTATTTGAGGGTACTGACTGTCCCATTTCTCTGCAAATCGCTCCAACTCTAGCAACGCCTCTTCTTTTGTCGACGAACAGTAAATCAACTTTAAATCTGCCGTCACGGCTTTATAATATTTCCATGAAACATATTTCAATGAGTTACGAACCATATGCACAACTGAACATGTGTTTGCGGGTAAGCTGTATTTACCGCATCAGGAAAACCTTTCAGGCCGTCTACGCACGCGATTAAGATATCTTCAGCGCCCCGTTGACTTAATTCAGTGAGCACAGCTAGCTAGAATTTAGCACCTTCATTTTCAGAAATCCACATGCCAAGCAGTTCTTTATGACCATCAATATTAATACCTAAGGCAAGGTAAATAGACTTTTTGATAACGCGCTTATCTTGGCGTGTTTTTACAACCAAGCAGTCCAAATAAACAATAGGATAAATGGCATCCAATGGCCGGGATTGCCATTCTTTAACCAGCTCCATCACTGCACTGGTTACACGTGACACCAATGTAGGAGAAATATCAGCGCCATACCACTCATCAAATGCATTAACGATATCACTGGTGCTCATACCTTGTGCATATAGCCACAGAATCTTATCATCCATTGAAGTAAATCGAGCTTGATGCTTTTTAACTAGCTGTGGCTCAAAAGAGCCTTCACGGTCACGGGGCGTATTAAGCTCAAACTCACCATCTTCCGTTTTTAAGTATATTAGCTATTTTTAATAGATTTTTTGATGAGTTCCAAAAATAGATCACCCTATTTAGCAATCTCTAAAACTTTTTTAAAAGTTATTTTAATTAAATGGTTTATTTTTTTGTGGTTTTTTACTGATTATATGTTTTATATAGGGTTTAAAGGTGGTTAAAAAGATTATTTATGTATTTTTTATATGGACGCATCAAGAGAAAACTCTACGTTTGGCTGCTATTATTTTTCGGAGGGGTTACCATATCATTCACAATGATTTGAACATTTTTACAAAGCGGACGTTTAAATAACCCAACCCTGTCCAAAAGGATTAATTTGATTTATACATCTTAACTTTATAAATCAAAATCCCTTTCTATATGATTCATAAAACGTAGATTTTTAAATCATAATTCGATATAAGTTGATTTATAAAATACAAGAGTTTAAATGACATGTATCATTGGCAACAAAAAAATTGGCCTCAATTCGAATATGATGTGACACGCTTTGAGGCAAGTGTCAGCGAGTATTCGAAAAAAGCCTACAGCATTGAAGGGGCATTATCGCAAATACCGTCAAAGGACCATAATGATGCATTTATCCACTTACTGGTTGAAGAAGCATTAAGCACCAGTGCCATTGAGGGTGAAAAACTTAACCGTGAAGAGGTGCGTTCATCGGTTGCTCGTTTTCTAGGGTTAAAAGAGCCAGAACGTGGTGGTTACTTCCCTAAAGAAAAAGGTATTGCGGCGATGCTTGTTGATGTGCGCAAAAGCATTAAAAGCGCTATGTCTAAAACCTTACTTTGTCATTGGCACACGCAGCTATTACACGGTAGTGAAGATTATTATCTAAACCCTATTACTAAAGGCGATTATCGAGACTCGCCCATTGATATAATAAGAGAAGACTTATACTGTGATAGTGAAATCATCTACAAAGCACCCGGTAATAATCGCACTGAGGTTGAACATGAAATGGATGCTTTCATACAGTGGTATAACAACGCCAATTGTTCAGGCCCGATAAAAGCAGCCGTTGCTCATTTATGGTTTGTCGCTATTCATCCGTTTCAAGATGGTAATGGCCGTGTTGGTAGAGCCATAACCGAGCATGCGCTATTTCAAGACTTTTCGAGGCCTCCGCTTTTTAGTATGTCGAGCATGATTAATACTAATCGAATGGAATATTATCAACAGCTTAGAAATACCAATGCCAGCTTACAAATTAATGAGTGGATAGCATGGTTTGTTGAGTTAGTCAGAACTTCGCAAGATAAGTCACTTGAATCCGTTGAATTTGTATTGCAAAAATCAAAGTTTTGGGCTGAATATGGAGAGATCAAACTCAACCAACGCCAAGAGAAGGTGATGAAAAAAATCTTCACTGTAGGCGCTGATGGCTTTGTGCGTGATGGTTTAACTAATGAGAAATATCGAGCGATTACAGGAGCGCCACCGGCAACCGCAACAAGGGATTTAAAATCATTGGTTGATAATGGCTTGCTTTACCCGTCAGGTGAAGGTAAACGTGGTTTACGTTATTTTGTGAACTTCCCGCAAGAGAAAAACCTATTTGCTGACAAAGAAGATGTTTCACTCGTTAATGATGTTAGCCTAATTAATATTTTAAAGAAAATAGAGCGTAATATTGAATATTTTCGTGGTGAAAAAAATTCAGGCTTAACAAAGCTTATTGATGAATATAAGGCTCTATCATTAGATGATGAAGTAGCGGAACAAAAGTTAGAAACGCTTTTAGGGCGAAACAGGTAAATTAGTTACACCCTCGCATGGTGATGGTGGTATCGATGTTGCAATTCCGCTTCACTGAATGGTATACAGTTTAAAAAAGAAAGCTCTTAATTTCTAAACACTACCCATCTAAACGTTATGCACTTTAGATTTGAATCCGCGATGTCAATTCCATGTGTATTCCCTGATTAATTATTCCAATTAGTGTGTTTTAACGGCTTCAACAGCCATTGTTAACTGATCATCTGTAAAGGATGGTTTGAAACGAAAACCAATTCTATATAAACAAGTCATTAACTTATCAATGCTGAATTTATCAATTCGGCCATTTACCAAATCGCTTACACGAGGTTGAGTTAGCCCTAATTGAACTCCTGCATCGGCTTGTGACCAATTTTTAGCATTGATAATGTCACGAATAACAATCATCAGATCTGAGCGCGTCTGTAGTTCAGAGGCTTCTGCTTTATCTTCTGTGATTGCATCAAAGATATTTGAGTATTCAAGAGTCATCTTAACAACCTTATTGTTCAAATTATAACCACTATATATTAGTGTTGATATATATTCAAGTAGTGATATGTGTCACTTAACTTCTTTTTCCATTAATTTGTATCGTTTCTTCGCAGTGTCCATTGCCTGCCTATCTACCCCGATAGTAGTTTTGGTAAGTGAGTGCAAAATAAAAACATTGTCAGCAAATTTAGCAACATAAATCGTTTTATATGCTGGTCTGCCGTTTTCTATTAGTTCAACCGCGCCAATACCTACACTGTCCTTTAAGTGCTTGAACTTGCTAAATGGCTCTTTATTTTGACAGATAGCGTTTAAATCACTTGCAAAGCGCTTTTGAATTTTATCGGGCAACGCTAGAAACTCTTTTTTTGATTGATTGTTTATGAACTTAAACTTTTTCAACATTCCTAATGTCCTGTCACTTTAATTCTTGAATACACGCTATTGATAGCGTCCGATAATTGCAGCAAGTTACCGTTGTAGTTATCTGTTAATACTTGCCTCGATGAGTAACTAAATAGACCAGCTACTTCCCCATGTTCCACATTTTTCGCAAGATGAATGACTAGCGAATCTTCAAAAATTTTCGCTGTAGCCCAATCAAGTCCAGCTTTTTTGAGCAGTGCTATTTTTTATGCCCCACATAAAGCAGTTACGTGATTAAAAACAGATGAGAAGATAGCTTTAGATATGAAAATATGCGGCTTAAAAATGACAAATTGAGGCCTTTTCAAGCATACCCGATTGTTGTGTAGAGACGTTATAATCAGTTAGGCAACGGGTTTAATACTGAAAGACAATTACAGGGATTGTTATATTGCTTAGGGCCTATCCGATAAACGACTATTACGCTGTAAATCCATGCTGTAGCCCGCTAATAACTCTGTGTATTAATTCACGGCCACGGATACTGTTCATTATGGCTCTCGCAGGTTGATTATCAAATTGAACATTGGGTGTGTCTAACCATATATTCCAATTATCGATACTGCTGAAATATGCAATCCCAAAGTTTGATAATCGTGCCACTTCAATCGCATTCTCACTGATCTGTTTATTTAAGGGCTTATCTTTGTTACGTAACAAAGTACGCTCAGTTGTGCCCAGCGCTTTTGCTAAAGTACTCAATTCCCATTGTATTGAAGTAGAAAAAGTACGTAAACCGGCTGTTGTTAAGCCTACTTTAACTATCGCAATTTCAGCCATAGGACTTGAGTGTGTATTTAATTCTCCAAGCGTAACGGTATTGATAAAGTCATGCTTTGTACTTATGTGCTGTACCTTATTCATTAGTAGCTCACTATGATTGACAACAATTACCTTTAGCGTTCATAGCTAACTCGTAAAACCCTGAGTAAAAGAATATAGCAAGGTAATGAATAATATCCTAAATCGCATACGATTTTTGGGACACGAAATGCGTATGTCGACTTATACGCTATCAAAGCTGAAAAACATTGCTAATTAGATAAAAGAACACTATCTGTTTCTATTTTTAAGGGCGTATAAACCAGTGGCGAGAGTCACTACAGACATAGCTAAAACTAATAAAGTGGCTATTTGTATTGCGTTCATAAATTATCTCCTGACGAGCCTATTTTAACTATCATATTAAACGATAATTTTGGAAAGTTTTAGTTTTCGTAAAAACTTCATGTATCTTGTCTATTTTTTTGTGTGCAAAACGAGAGTTTTTAATCGCAAGCTAGATCACTTGCTCTTCGAGCGGGCATTTAAGGCAAAGCTGGCGCGAATTTAATGTAAAACGGTCGCTAATAGTTTTTAGCTGGATTCAAATACCGTTTGAAAGATGTTATTTAAACTAAGCAATTACACAAAATATGTGACAGGTTCTGTATTAGTTAACTCCTCAAGTAATTTTAAATTTGATAAAAACCACTCACCTATAGGTGTTCTATTATCTGACTTTTTTTTCAGTATACTTTTAACTTTACTCCATGAGACCTCTTCACCTGAGATCACATGCCTCCCTAGTTTTGATGGGAACAGACGATATGCAATATTTATTTCTCTTTGTTTTCGCCACTCATTTTCAGTTACATAAGCGTTTTCAGGGATATAATTCACAAGTATATTCAGATCCTTAATGTGATTATTTGTTTTACCAAATAAAATTAATTCGATGAATGCGGTATTTTTCAAATGGGCTAAAGCATCACTCGCTTTTTTACCTAATATTTTTCGTAATTCAGTAGGGGATAAAAAAACAAGCGTATTAAGCTTATTGGTTATTGCTATCAAATCGCCTCCTTGAATTATTTCGGCATATTGCTTAAGCTCTATTTTTCTGCTCTTTTGCTTAATTGCATCTGTATCGCCGGTAAAGTCATCCCATGTTGTAAATTCGCCATACCCTCCAGATATATGATTACCAGGATTAGCACGTACTTTTAATAATTCAAAATCAGGATCGTTTTTGTTTAAACTTTTTTTAACCTTAGCGCGTCTGCGTGTGAAATCTGTTTTCCCCTTTACATCTAAATTGTTGACTATCTGTTTTGCTTCAAAGTAACTTACTAGTAGTGGTTCGCCCCATAGTTGTTTCCAGCATTTAAGTTCAGGGTAACTATTGATAGGGCTTGCCATAAAACCATCAGGCAACAACCCATTAGTATGAGCTGCCGTATAAGCTTCTTTATTATGAAGTTCTTTTCTTGCACTAACGTATTCAATAATATTATCAAGAGGAGGGGTTTCAAAAAACCGAGAGTTCGGGACTCGTTTAAATTCAATAGCCAATGCCTTTTCTAGCTTGGTTTGGAGTTGAGGTTTTTTTCGTATCGCTTTGGCTAGATGATTGTCAAATTGCGTAAAATAACGATAGTTATTTAATTTGGCATAACTTATCAACTCTTCAACGTCTAATATCTTTAATTTGAAGAGTAACTTTTCAACATCAGTAAATAAACTAGGGGAGATACATTCAATATTTTTAATGTTTAATGATTTTAATATCTTCTTAATTTCTATTAAATAAGCTTCTAAACCATCATTTCTGAGTATTCTAGCTTCAACATTTATAAAAATATCATATGCGGACTCAGCGCACGCCTTAATCTTTAATTCTTTTTTAGCTCTTCTACGAAGGTACTTTTGAACAAACTTATCTGACAACTCAGCAACGGATAAAAGATCTTTTCGTAACATCCATAGTTCAACCATAACAACTTTACCATTAAGCATAATGGTAAAATCAGCTTTGCTCTTATAGGATTCATTTTTGAACCAAAATGGCCATTCTGGGTGAACTTTATAATCCAGCCGTAATTCATCAAGCACCTTCGCGAAGACAAGTTCAGCATAGCTTTCACATTGAATTACAGCATGTGTATGCGATTCAAAAATGAGACGTGTTGAAAAAAACTCTTTTGTTAACTGAGGCATGTAGCCTTGTTTATAGCAAAGCATCTGAGTGTACGGGTCCAACCTTTTCCATTCTGATTTGTTGAAAAAATTCTTCTTTTTAAGGTATGCGCGCCAATCATCTAAAGTATACTGCTGTAATTCTGGACGCAATCGCCGTGCACCAAGGTGTTCATTAATGAGATCTATAAGTGTTAAACCGTCCTCATTTTTTCTTCGTAACATTTCTAGGTAATGAACATTGTCGTTAGCGTGCTTGCAAACCTTTCCTTTACCTTTGTTTTTTAGCGCTAATTTTAAAAGACCAAAACGACTCATGTTTTCATAATAGGTATGCTTTGTTCTGCTTTTAGCAAAGGCTTTACGGTGAGTTGGGCACATCACTCCATATAAATCATGGCCTACTAATTTTTTTCTCCATCGATTGAAAATAACTGTCATATGAGAGTACGAATTTTCGAAAATACAGCCGCACTCAATACCATCAAGCATAGCTTCGCATTTAAACCTTTGCTTTTTAGTCGCGCCTTTCCAACTTGATATCGGTTTAGCTTTATACTTTTCGTAGAATTGATAAGCTTCAGTTCTTTTATCCATAACAATCGACGCCTCTCACAACAGTGATGTAGCACTATTTACGATATGTACAGCTTAACGCTGCAGTACTAATAATTTAGTTGCTCTTTCTCATTTTTAGCAAGAATAAAATTAAATTATCTTTTAAGGGGCGGTTTTAACTGATTTCGCCGATGAATAGGGGGAGGCCTAATATTGAATTAAAAAGTGGTCTTATGTATTTAACGAAATGCCACAAGATCACTCACAGTTCGAGCTTTTAACCCGGCCTAACATGCCCTTACTCAGCAACTATAGATACCTTTTCAGGTATACTCTTTTTAGTATTCAGGCAGATGAAATGTGTATTTTTACACATTTTTATCTCAGACTTTTGCGAGGTGGAAGTGTCTCAAAGAGCCAAATTCAGACATTTTTATGTCTCATGAAAAAAGCTAAATAGGGCGTAAAGTCTTGCTGTATAAGGGCTGTCGGGGAGGGGAGTGTTTTCTTCTAATAGAGGGAACTATCGGGTTTGAATACGAAGTATTATCACTAAAGTGAGCTGCCATACCAGATAGCTACCATGATTAAAAAGTAGATAGCTGGGTTTGGTTCCTGCCATTATTTTTTGCTATATACAGCGCTTTATCTGCCTGATTAATCACCTCATCTAAGTTTATATTGTCAGGTTTAACTTCTGTGATCCCAATGCTCATTGTTAAACGAATAGATAAGTTCTTATTTATACTTACTTCAGTGTGCTCTAATGTTTGTCTCATTTTCTCTGCTAGCGCATAGGCTTTACTTGAGCGTGTGTCCGGCATGAGAATAACAAACTCCTCGCCTCCATAGCGGGCTAATAAATCGTGTTTACGACAATGTTGTCTAATAATATCCGCGACACACCTCAACGACTTATCGCCAGCGACGTGCCCATAAGTATCATTAACACGTTTAAAATGATCTATATCAATAATAATAGCAGAGATAGGGCTAGGCATTTGCTTTGCTTTGTTTAATAACTCCGTTGCAGCAAGGCTAAAATGACGGCGATTAAATAACTGTGTTAAAGGGTCTGTTGATGCTAATAATTGAAGATCCGCTTGTTTTATTTTTAGGTTCTCTAATATTCGAATTCTATAGGCGATAATCAGCGATAGAACGAGGGCTTCTAACATAATACCAATGCCTACACCGTGACTGTTGATGTAGTTAAATTCCGCTTTTCCTTTGTAAAAGAAGACAGCCAAAATACTAAAGATGACAAATAACCCATGACCTATTAAAAAGAATAGTGCGATGGGGTGTTTTCGACATAACATAGAAAAACTGACAGAGAGACTAACAGCCATCATTACAGCAGCGAGTGAACTTGAGTACTTAAGGGCTGTTACAATATCAAATAAACCATAAATAAAGTTTATAGTTAATAAAACTATAATTGATATAAGTGCCCAATGTTCAATTGGGTATTTACTTTTAGTCTCGAAAATATTGATCATAAACAATATTAAAAATATTGGCATTGCGACTAAAGATAGATGCCATTTCAAAGTAATGGAGCCAAAGATATTGAAGAAATCGGCAAACATCCCATAGGAAAGTGCAATCCAAAAACCACCACAAACGAGATAGCATGAATAATAGAAGTGCTCTTTTAAACGAGATGAGATAAAAAGTAAAAAATTATAAATAATAAGTGCAAGTATCATCCCTACAAGCAGCGCGATATCGGTATATTGGCCCAACAAGGCTCTTTTAGACTGGTCTTCATTGTAAAGGTTAAGGCTAAACCATTGGTGAGAGAAGGAAATACTTTTTATATATAACGTTTTTTTATTTTGTAATTCTATATCAAAAACGGCGCTACCACGGTACATCCATTGTAATGTTGCAGGGTTATCCATATCAAGAATGCGTTCACGGACTAATGTGTTATCGATAACTTCATAAAGCTCTACTTTATGATTATGGTATGCATAAGGGTGATGGAGATAGATTTTTTGTATTTTTTTATCTAAATTTTCCAGTTCTATTTTTGCCCACGTGACTTTAGCGGCTGTGCCGAGTGAAATACTATTTGAAGAAATGCGAAACGGTTGTTTTTGTATTTCATTTAACTGCATTTTTTCTGTTACATCAGTAAAGTAACCCATTTTAAACTGTTCAATAATTACGTCGTTTCCTTGGATTTTTTGCACAGGTATCGAGGTCGTAGCCAGTGCTGTTGAGTGAAATAAACAACAGCATAAAAGGGCGAAGGTATACAGAAGAAAGCTAGAACCGTCGTTATTCATTATATTTAGGCAAGATTACTTTTTTTCAATGAAAGAAGTAACTGCTTGCGCTCTCCATTTTTATAATTTATGAAACTACTCGAGCTGCTCAACCAACAGTGTGTGTTGGCGGTTAGGCGATTGAAATTTTGACCCGTACTTATTTATAGTATGAGAAAGTTCGTTCTGCCTTTATTAAAAGTTAGAAGTGACAACTATCCTGACACAGGGGTGAAAACCCCCTTTCTATATTAAAAATGACCTAATATTATTAAAACTTAGGTCATATATTTTTAAGGAATTATCATATCATTTTTATATAAATGATATTACCACCTTCTTTTACTTCGTATATTTCCTTATGTTTTCTATATTTTTCATGCTCTAATGTTATTTTATACTTCCCTACTGGCACTTCCATACCATAAGTATAATTTTCGAAACCTTCAACACTAACCTTAACTCTGAATTTATAACTAGGCAGTATAAGTAAACTACCTTTCCCTGTGCCAGTTAATCTTTTATCATCTTCTTCTTTCTTTTTTGTTGGCTCATAACGAGCTGAAATTATTTCTGGAGAATAATAAGTAAAACCTTTTTCGTTCATACTCATCTCTTTATACCGTTCTTCTCTTAATTTATTTCTTTTTTTATTTTGTATAATTTTTTCTTTTTCTTTTCTAATTTCCTCTTTTTTATTTTCAATGTTTTTTTGAACTTCTTGATATTGCATATAAGGAGGAATAGAACCTAATAAAAAAGCAAAAATAACAGCAAATATAGAATAACTATTTTTATCTTTTAATGTTAACAAAATAGATATTAAAGAAACCATTATAGGTAATATGTAACCAGAAAATATAAATAAAGGAACAAAAAACAATGAAAAAATACCATCTTTAATATTTTTACTATCTCCCATTTCTAAGAAATCAATTTTGTATAAATATACCGTTATAGCTATAGAAATGGCTAAACCAACAAATGATACAATAATAAATGGCAGTGATGATTTGTCGTTGTTTAAATGTTTTTTAAAGCTTTCACTAAATAATAATGATGCTGTGCCAGCAATACAAAGTGGTAGAAGAAAAATAACACCTGTTTCTAAACTAGCATGAAATACTTTAATACAGGCTTCTATACCTTTATATGTAAAATATATACCCGCTCCTACTATAAGAATACGTATCAAATTACCTGATTTATATGTACTTGAAAGTCCTGTTTTATGTATGCCATTTTCAGAATACCTAACATATGTTTTATCTCTTCTATCTTCCTCCCCAAGAGAAAAAATAAAAGACATTAAAAGTTTCATAACAAACCAAAAAAAATACAAAGAAGAAAGTATAGGTATCGTAAAAAATATATACCATTTGGAATAGGTGTCTTCTGAAAAATCCTGTTCTTCAGTGATTTTTTCTTCTTTCATTATAGCTCCTAGTAAAGATTGATTTTGAATGTGTTTTTATTTTAAAAAGGTTTAATTGATAATTGTTTTTCTTAAAAAATAAAGATCCTCAAGGAAAAGTACCATTTATTTATATGGTTTTTCATCGCTTTTAGACATAATGCTATTTTTTGTTTTTTTACTTGTTTAATGTGTTATTGAAAATATAGTGTTCTTTAATTAATTAAGGAAATATTTAGAATTTAAAATTAAAGTATATTAACGGTTTGCCTAATATGCACCTTTTAAATTCTTCTGATAATGATTCTTTAGAACTCAGGGCAAGAGCATTAAAAAGCTATGCATAGTACAGCCTACCTTGAAAAGGTATTGAACTAATAGACTTTTTTCATGTTCTTGCCTTGTATTTTAAGGTAGGTACGCAGTAAATAATTAATCTATCCTTTTAAGCGCGTCCTCGCAGCGCAGAAATACAACTGGCAAGAATTACAAACCCTAGTGACACTGTAAACGCCAATGAAATCGTACTCATTAATGCGTGGCCATTTTGTGCTGAAAAGGTGCTGTCACCAAGGTAATAATGTACAATTAAGTTGATTAAGCTCATACCAAATAAATTACCAATAGTGCGCGAGAAGTTCATTGAGGAAGATGCGACGCCTAGCTCACTTTTATCTACAGCACCCATAATGGCATTATTGTTTGGGGTCGAAAATAAGCCAAACCCAACCCCTAATAATAACAACGAGCCGCTAATGTAAACTGTGCTTGAACTAATTGCTTTATACCTAATTTTATAAATATACTGCCTACAACGCCTTTATTCTAGATCGCCGATGAGATAATCAAGCATATCGTGTGTCTCTTGAGAATATTGTTTTTGTGCCTTTTTTGCACTAGCCAAAAAACTTTTAGTATCACCAACTTTGCCGTTATCAGGGTTAAGTAATAGCCACATTTTATGAAGCTTGTCACGCTGCTCTTCACTGGATATAACGGCTATCATGTCTATAATTGGCGTAATACTCGTTAGTTTAGTGTCACCTAAATATAAAGTTTGACGAAATTGGATGCGCGAATGCTCTTTAGTTAAACACCAATACCCTGAAGAATAGGCCTCATTTTCTTGTAACATATACTTTAATAGGGTGACGATGTTGAGCTCTTGATAAGTAACACCCGTATATTCAAAAAAGTCACATTTATAATCCGCGACGACATGTAAAATTGTGCCGCCTTTCTCTCGGTATATACTGATCGTATAGACGTTGCTTTTTTCAGGACTTATGAATACATCGTCTTCCTCAGAGTATATGTAAGATAAGTAATTCATTTTGAGATATTGAGTAAGCTCATCGTGCGTCATTGCCATTACGCATCCCCTAATAGTGTTAAAATTTGGTGGCCCATCAATGACTCTTCATCAATCAACTTTTCAGCAACGACTTCTAGTAATGAATAGTGTTCAATAAGTAACTCTTCAACTTCTTTTTCTGCCGTTTCAATCCATCTTTTTACTGCGTTTTGCGCATTCGCAAGTAAGTCACTCTCTTCAAAACGTGTGAGTAGGCCAACATTTAATGGCCCTACGGATGGCTCAATTCCCCCTTGATAAACTGCATGCATCGCCAACTGTGTGGCTTTTTCAATATCGTTACTTGCACCAGTGCTTATTTCATCAGCAGAGCCTGTGCACAGTTTTTCTGCAACTCTTCCGGCAAGGAGCATTTGTAGTTTGCGCATTATAGTAATTTTTGAGTAGCTCTCATATTCATCTGGCTGTCGTGTGGCGACAAATCCAAGGGCTTGATTACGAGGCTCTATAGTAATGAAGTCAATATGTTGTTTAGGGAATAAAAGGTGGTGCGCGACTAAATGACCGGCTTCGTGATAGGCTGTTTTACGCTTTTCGTCTCCGCTTAAAAACAAATGTTCAGAAGGAGAGCCATACCTCACTCTGATCATTGTTTTTTCAATAATCTCTTTAGATAGTTGAACATCATTTGATACCGCAAACTGTATCGCTTCTTTTAGTACCTGCTGAATTTCAGCAGGAGACATCCTTTGAGAAAGTGCAACCAGGTTAAGTAGTTCAGCATCAGTCCAGTACAAATTATGTTGTGAGGCGTATTGAGTGAAAAAGAGAGTACGTGCTTCTTTATTGGGTAAATCACAATAGATAGTCTCGTCAAACCGCCCAGGGCGGGTAATTGCACGGTCGAGTTTTTCAGGGTGATTTGTTGCAGCTAATACAAAAATCTGGCATTTATCATCAAAACCATCCATTTCGGTTAATAATGCATTGACTGTTTGGTTTGCATCTTGAGCGGCTCCTGAAGTGCCTGCGGTTCTCGCTGCAGCAATAGCATCTATCTCATCAATAAAAACAATAGCGGGTGCATATTTCCTTGCGGTGGAGAATAATTTTTTAATATTTTGTGTTGTTCCACCATGGTGTGAAGCTGAAAGTTCAGCGGCTGATACACTGAAAAAAGGTAAATCACATTCACCGGCAACAGCCCTTGCTAGAAGTGTTTTACCTGTTCCAGGAGGGCCTGCAAATAAGTAACCTGCGGGTACTGATATACCAAAGTTATTCAATTTGGATGGTTGTTTTAACCATCCAATAACATCATTAAGGCGATTTTTAGCACGCTCGAGTCCAATGACGTCGGATAGTTTGTCAGTGGGAGCTGATTGAGAGAAAAAATCACTTTCACGTAGATCATTGGAATAAATAAGTTGTTGGGTATTCAAGTCATGAAAGGTTACTTCAATATCACCTGACGACTTCTCAACAGAGATGTTATATTTGAGCATTTGATTTTGATTACACATGCGAGTGAGCGAATATTCAGTATCAATGTAGAAATTAATCCGTTTAAACATACCTACCAACGCGTGTGTGACAGATACCGCATCTAAACTAAAGTGCTCTCTGACTTCTTCGTGATTAGCACTGTATCTTTTTTTCGAATCACTTATTAATTGATAAGAAAATAAAATTAGTTCAGGGTTTTTACTAGACATCTCATCAACTAGTTCAGCAAATCTATTTACATCCAGTGAATCAACATCAATTAATAGGCTCTGAGGTCTTAGCTTTTCAAGAAGGGGGGGGATGTCGCTTTTATTAGCGCACAGGGTAATGCTTTCATTGCTTAATGATTGGTTTATAGCGTCACAAACACGCTTATCATCATCTAATACTAAAAATACATTTTGACGCGCGTGGGCTAAATTATCACTGACATTCACATTAATAAAAATATTACTTTGTTCTTCGTCTAAGTGTGAAATTGATTTTTGTAATATGTTTGCTTGTATTTCAGGGAGTGAGTGCTCTATTTGTCGCATGGTAATTTCAGGCGCTAAACTTTTAAGTAAGAAACGTGAAAAACTCTCTGGCCATTTAAATGTTATGCCACCCATACCGAGGGTGTCGTGAATCAATACTTTTTCGACAGCCTTAATAAAGTGATTTACTTTTAAACCAGAAAATAAAGCCGAATAACCTTTTGATAGCCGGTTTACAAATTCAGGAGCAAGGCTTTGTCCTGTCTGACCATTCTTAGATGTACGAAGTACATCAAATACGTTTACTTGATGATGTTGGTTGTTTTTATTGAATAACTCTTGCCCTAAATTTGTCGTAAAAATAATAATGGATTGCGTAAAGTCAATTTCTTCTAAGCTGGTTGCATCTTCTGTATATCCAGAGTCTAGAATGGTTAACAGCGATTGAATTACATTCGGGTGTGCTTTTTCAACTTCATCAAAAAGTAATACTTGGCGAGGATTTATCCTTACTAAGTTGGTAAGTAAACCAAGCGAGGCATCAGTATATTGGTTACCCGAGCCAACTAATTTCTTTGTATCGTGCTCATGGGTAAAATGTTCCATATTAAACACATTGAATCCATAACCTGAACTCTCAACATCATTGAGTAATTCAGCAAAACGAGTGGCAGAATATGTTTTACCAACGCCAGAGGGACCAGCGAATGTATAAATCATTCGAGGGCCTTCACTACGATGTAAGCATGATGATAAATACCCCTGTGCGATACCTTCCATTGCCTTTTTTTGACCAATGATGCGATTACTCAACGCTTCTTGTATTATTTGTGATGTTTTTAATGATTTTACTGAGCGATTTTTACTGTTATTAATTGCTTTAAGCTCGTTAATAAACTCATTGTCTATTTCAAGTATCGATTTAATTAACAGGTTAGTATCGAGGACATTACCATCAAACGCTTTATTTAAAGATGATTCAATCAAAGGATTGAATCTAAGGTTAAATACAGGGCGTTTAGCTTCGCCATACCAGTTTGTCGTATTGCCCTTTTCAGAATCGAAAGTACGCACATCGACTACGTCCTCGATGTTCTCACGGTAATCATAGACTGGCTGTGGAAAAATAACTTGATAATGAAAACAATTGAGCTCAGCCGCTAAGGTTTCGAGCATGAAAGGGACGCTTAATATGGCTGAAAAAAAGATATCTGGCGAGACGCTATCTAGCTTTAATCGGGCATATTCATTATTTGAAATGCTCATATCTGAGTTTTTTAAGAGGTAGTTCGCCGTTGAAACAATGGTTATTTCATCAAATAATTCCCTAGTCTGTTTTGATAGCGAAGAGTAATGCTTTTTTATATCAAAAGGTGGCGGGGGAGTGTGCTTGATTGTGTCAACAGAGCTCGAAATGTGTGTCTCTTTGTCAAATAACCGAATTGTTTTATAAAGAGCGGGAAGAGGGGCTTTTCCATCGTAATCCTCAGAGAACAAGTAGCTCACCACCTGTTCAACAGATATAGTGTCTCCCTCTTCAGCGGCGTGTTTGCTTTCATATCGATGAGTAGTAACAAACTTAGTTATACATAAACTATCATTTGGTAGTAGTGACCCCATAACTTCATACATAGGAAAGCTAGTTAGTAGTAAGTTGACACAATTAGGATGGTGGAAAGTGATGTTTTTAGCTTCGAATCCAAATAATGAATCTTCCTGTAAAGTGAGCTCAAACGTTACAAGTTTATTGTCGAGAACGGTGTCTTTCAATGACCAGTTCAATATGGTTAGAATAAAAGGTATTAAACTGTCTGCGCCAGACAAATGAGCATAGTCTAAAACCTGTTCGTTATACGTTACTTTTTTACCGTGAAAGAAATCGCCTACTACATTATTAAAAGACATAACCACATTCCATTTTAGTTAATTTGAAGTAAGTAAAAGGTAACTTACTTCCACTGTATATTTATAACGGAATGAAAAATATAATGAAACCATTAATTTCAGTGTTTTTATAAATTAGATTCAAGCTGAAAAATATAATCATCTGAACGAGGAATAAAAATATGAGAAGCTCAATTTTCATTTAATTTCTAAACAGTTTAGTGGTAACAATCCTTTAAAAAAACATTGTCTTTAAAAAATGATGATGGGATTAAATCAGGTCTGCTTGTCTGATGGTTCAATTTTCGTTGAGGGCGATATACTTTGAAAAGGCAGCTGCGTTCTCAAAATTGACAACCTCTGTTAAATGCCTATTTGATCAAAAATACATTACAAAATTAGTTTTATCATTATATTCATTTTAAGTTAATGCTTTGATTGTAATGCGTATCTGATATATTAATATTTGTAATCGTTTATCAAATAATGCGCAACATCAAATATTGTATTGCGATTTATAAATATTAATTTTTTGTCATTAGTCGACATTTCTTATTTCTTTGAAGGGAATCATTTATGAGTTTAATCGAAATCTATTCAAGCCTATTAGTTCATATCGCAGAGCAACATGATACGTGGAGTGTGACGTCTGAAGAAGCACCTTGCACTATTACTCGAGTTGAAAGTGAAGGGACCCTTCCTTTATCAATCGCTGTACATGGCAATGAGGAAAAAGCGCACTTACTTTTTCATGTATATGATGATGAAATATTAAAAAATTTAGCTCACAGGTATTTAGAACTTAAAAATGAAAGCGATATTCGTAATAAAGAGAGCGATTCTGACTTTATTCTTATGATCGATTCTGATGGTTTCGCTGCTGTGTATAGTGCGGTTGAAACACCTCATGAGGATTTTACTTCTCAGTTTGAAGTACTTATTCAAAAAGCAGAAAAAACCCTCATCAATGCAATAAAATTAGCCCACAAAGAACTTGAGGAGTTCGGGAATTCAAGCTCTTCTTCAGCGAATAGTATTATAGGGCCTGTGACAGGAAAGCTAACCGTGGTGGAGGTTCTTGACAAGTATTTTGAACACCATGGTTATGCGAACAAACATGATAAAGAAAATAAACGATATATATTTGGTTTTGAAACAAGCGTTTATATGAATGAAGAAAGTTATCCTAATTTTCGCATTATTATCAGCTATTCTGATGACAGTTTATTGCGTTTTAGCACACCTTGGCTATATAAGATTGACTTTAGTAAAGCATCATATCATTTTATTGCTTCGATTATAGCGTGGTATCAGTTTGAATATAAATTTTTAGCAATGTCACTTGACCCTAGCGATGGCGAATTAAGAATATCTATTGATATTCCTATTGAAAAAGGGGAAATACACATCACTCAAATTCATCGTATAGTCACTTTTATTCAGTCGTTTGTAGAAGAAACTTACAAAGAGCTCTTTTCTTTAGTGTTGACGGATAGCGAGGCTGCAGAAGAAAAACTGAATAAACTCATTACAAATTATAATAAAAAGAGAGAGAGTGCTGCCTGGATAAGCAAGACCAAGGAAAAAATGATTGGATTAAGTGAGGAACAAAGAAGAGCAATTGAAGCGATTCTAGAAGAAAATCAGGATAAAGCGGCCACTGAAATGGGTGGAATATAATGAGCGCTAAAGCTGAAAATAGTATGTCGTATCAATTTAAGCGAGCTATTTATAGCCCTGTTGGTGAGTTGATATATCTGACTCTTTTTTTTGGGACTATTACATTAGCTTTCTTTTGGTTAACAATTAAGTGGGAACTATTACCCGCTTCTCTAGTAAAGCCTTATTTAACACAGGAAAATACAGGGCTTTTTGATGCGCTAGGTGGATGGGCATTAGGTTTTGCAGGGGCATTAGTTGCGATCCGTATAGCGGGGGTCGCAAAAAAAATTCAAGAGAATGACTCTATTAGAGAACATGTAAACCTTTTAGGTAAGCATGTTGAACGTGTGTCTGAACTTAACTCAAAATTGACGCGTTCTACTGTGGATGCAAAAAGAGCGTGTGCAGCTGTGTTGCTTCATGCTAAAAATTTAAATGATTTAAACAAATTGAGTAAAGTATCTCACTTAATGAACTCAATAGATAAAAATAGAACAGATAAGGGCATGGTGGAAGTAAACGAGCAACGTCATCGGCAACAGCAGGAAAAACTTCAGACGAAACTTGAGGAAAAACTTGAAATACTAATTGATACGATTGACGAAGCATTTAAGGATTCGGTTTATCGCTCTGTATTGCAGATTGTTTCAAGTGAATATACTGAAAAGGCAATCGTATTTTCAGATGAAGATTTCACGAAGAAATATTTTAACTCTACAGAAACACGAAAAAACCTTATAGCAATTGTTGAGGAAGATAATGTTTTTTTTAATATTCTAAAAGTCATTGGTAGTTTAGGGACGAGGAACTTTGGTATTGGATTAATGGAGTTGCGCTCAACGCTATTATTTGAACACTTTTATAAAGACCTTATGCGCATAACATCTTTTCAACAAGTGGATAGCGAATCCGGCAAAGAGCCTATCGAAATTGCGGATGCAGCTTGGCTTTTTCTTGGTTTGCTGATATCTAGAAGTAAAATTGATGGTGGCAGAGAGAGTAATAATGATGGGTTTATATTAATGGCTTTAATGCTGGGTTCTTTGCCGACAGAAAAATCAATAAAAACTTATTTAGATACTAAAAAACCTGAAGTTGTGAACGACTATTCCTCAGCGGGACGAGCTTTTATGGAAAGAGAAGTCGATGAGTTAGCTAAGCGCATGTTTTTTGTCAAAGGTAAGGAGTTATCAGATATTGTTAAATTGATAAAGATGTGTAATGACAATTTGGGTTATCTAGATGTATTAACTAAAAACACTGGGATAAGTTTAGAGGCTGAATCAGTTGAAGATGATAGAGATGCTAAAAATAATAGAGATGCTATAGAATCTCCAGATAGTCATTTAGATAGTAGACAGAATCAACCTGTAAAGAATGAAAAAGCTATGTTAACTGGTATGAGTAAAGATAAAAAAAGCGGAGATTAATTCATCAACGCCCACTAAAATAAAATAGTGGGCGGTTCGATATGGCCGCTCTGAATTTAGTGGTGTTTAGCAAACTATGGCAAGCCCATATGTGTTTACTTCAATTTCGGCTAGTGGATGGTGATCACTGTATTTCTTCAGTCGCGGTGTTATTTTTTAAAAATTTCAGCTCTAATACGCCTTCGTTAATGTAAGAAAATATAACGATCCAACCAACGACTGAAATAAAAGACGCTTTAATGATCCAAGGTAAGAGCCAGTCTCCACTATTCCATAACATATGTGAAAGTGTTGCTATTAGAAAAACCCTCACAAAAGTATAATTAAATAACATACTTACCATAAACGGTCTGCCCTCCTTAACCTTCCATAATGCAGCGCCTATCATACCGGTCCAAATTATATGCCCAAAAGGTGACAAGACTCCTCGTAAATTAATATTGTCTATCATTGAGGTATAATTCTGACTTAAAAGGATTTCAAACGCATATCCAGCACTTTCAAATGAACCAAAACCACACCCAACAGCAGCTCCAAATAATAAACCGTTTAAAATATAGGGATACCTGACTGCATTTGCTATTAATAGAAGTGCGATTAATTTCCCTGGCTCTTCAGCTAAACCTGCAACAGGTGGGCCTAGCCAGTTTAAGTCAGAAGTTAATTGGAACATAAGTAAAGAAAAAATAAGCGACAGTATCCCGCCTTGTAGAACGAGTTTAAACACTTTTATTAATGAGACATTCCTTGGCACGTTTGTCTCGAAAAAGAAAACGAGTACACTTAAAGGCATTGCAAACGTGCCAACAAAAATTAAGCCGGGCAATAGTTTAATATTTTCCCAATATTCAAATGAGTAAATAAAGCCAAAGTAGGTTAGTAGCATCAATCCAAAAAGCCGAATAAATAACCAAGGTCTTGGGAATTCGGATGTTATTTCATTGATATCAGGTGTTGTTGTCACCGTTCCAACTGAATAATACTCTTCAAGCTCTTCATCATTTCTTTTCTTAAACACATCAGAGAAAAGTAGTTTGATGTTGAAGTCCGCCAGATCTTTAGTGCCCGCAAAGGAGGTAACATGCTGACTTAATGTCGCTCGGTTTTTGAACAACGTTTTTTTAGCTGTTACATCTCCTTTTGATGCAAAACGATTACTTGCATCCTCATTATCCATTACATAGCAGATAATGCCTGCTTCTAACATCGTCTCAGACATGTACTGGGCTTTTTCATGAGTTAGATCTTTCTTTAATACATAGCTCCTGCCATTAAAATATTGCTCAGCCTTAGTGACTGAAATATTAAAGAGTGATGCAAACTCATTAATAGTTTTTTCTAGATTTTTATCAGGGGCAATACCACCTTTAAAAACGAGTTTATAAGTATATGCCATCGTACTATCTCGTAAATAATAGTTTTACAGATGGTGTTACGGCGAGACTAATTTCCATACCTACGCTTTTCATACTTCTGATGTTAACTTTTCTCTGTAAATCAGCACTCATTTTGATTGCGCGAACTAACATTGCCACGACAGGTTTATCTTTAACTTTCTCTTCTAATTCTTCCATTGATAGCGTCGTTTCACTGTTCATTTTAATAATGACATTAACCTTCGGTGATACACCGACTTCCATCTCAAGATCTTCAATAATGTAGCCCGCATTCTCTAGATAAGGTATTGATGAATTTATTTGTACTACAGATTCTTGTAGTTTTACCATACCAATTGTTTGCGCTCTTTTGAGTTGCTCAAATGCCATTTTTTGTGCTTTTACAGTAAAAGCATTAGAGCTAATAAAGCTGCTTGTTTCCTCTTCAACAACATAAGCCCCCGACATTAAATCATGGAGTCCTCGACGTTTAGGGTTAAAGAAAATACTTATCGCTGATATCAAGAAAAAGGCGAAGCCTACTAAGAATACAATGGATCTTATGAAGGCGTTAAGTAAGTTTAATGGGGCCGAGTGTTCATCTACTATTTTTATTTTTAATAACCTTGCGCCAATTGTTTTTCCGCCTGATAAATTGCCAGTCATCAGCGTGAAATAAACGAGACTTAACACAAATCCAAGGTACTTTACGCTTTCAAGTGTGGCTGGAAAAAGAGTCAGTATCAAATACGTAATGATAAACGTAAAGACCATCGTTATTAGTTGGTCAACGCACAAGGCCGCAACACGTCTCCACGGTTTTGCTATTAGTAAGGAGTCTACTTTTATTGTATCATTTTCGTTGGCTGGTTCTTGGGCTTGATCCGCTTCTATTGTCGAAATGTCTTCAACGACGGCAACAATTTCAATTTCTTCCTCTGGGGCTAAGTCATCCACTTCTTCTATGTCTTCAATATTAAAAAGGTCTTCATTATTATCTTTAAATTGAAGTTCAACTTTTCCCCCAAATTTTATAATAGCCTGTTCAATTTTATTGGCTTTGTCTTCGTCCAAATCGGTAAAAAGAACGAGATCATCTTGCTTTAAATAGCTGATGACATTTGCTTTAGATGCGTTAGGGAAACAACGTTTAATTATGCCAGCAAGGTTAGCGATATTATTTTTATTACTGATCCCTCTGTAGATAACATCACACTTCATCATATATTTCAGTCCCTTTAATATTTTAGTTAACAATAGAATTTTATTAGCTTTACTTCGCTTATGAGCAGGCGCTAAAAAACGGGTATCTTCAATCAACGGTTGCGCTAAGGTGAAGTCACTTGAGATCTTAAGTGGTTTGCCTTTCTCGTATCAATAGCAATCATAATAGAGCGGTACTTATCGCATTTAGTTTTAGATGTAACTCAAGTCGCGAAGAGTTAGCTTATTTCACTTGCTCCTATCTGTATTGGCATGCACGACGAAGCATGTCAACCTGTCTGTTAACAAGTGTGATAGCGCCCTAGTTGTGTCTTTAAATTTGATAACGCTCTAGCGTTTGATACTTTTTAAAACAGCGGGTACATATTGGATAGGGATAATGGGAAATGAATATGTTTTACTTCCATGTCAACTCATCGTCCAATTTGATAAGTACTACAACTGACTAACCGAGAAATAGTATACATTCCTACCGTGTATTTCAAATGAAAATTTATAGTGCACAGGTAATCCCCCAAAAAATAATAGAAGCCAAATGTAGAATTTTCTCTTATTGTAAACACTGGAGAAAACTATGAAAAAGCACATTTTACGGACAGCCAAATCCTTGCCATTTTAAAATAAGCAGACAGCGGCGTGCCTATTCCTGAGCTGTGTCGCGAACATGACATGAGTAATTCAACCATTTTACAAATGGCGCACCAAATATGATGGTATGGACGCCTCAACGCTGAAGTTATTCAGGAAGCAATGGCAAAAAGTGGTAAAAGGTTTCTGAGCGAAAACTACTTGCACTCGAAGTCATTTACGCGAATAAAATGAGTATATCATTAGCCTGTCATGCGTTTATGATCAGCTAAACATGTTACCGCTATACGCCTAAACTGTCTGATAAAAATACAAAAAAAGCGGCGTTACAATTTGATAAATAATGTAGTTTAAGTGCTTTATACCTAATTTTATAAATATACTGCCTACAATGCCTTATTTTAGATCGTCAATAAGATAATCAGGCATATAGTGTGTCTCTTGAGAATATTAGGTTAAGATAATTTCCTATAGCTCTGCGGTAATGCCAAGACAATCCACTTGGAATAATTGGTGATGATACCGGCTCGTCTAATTATAATTTTAAGCTTGGAATGTCACATGCTACATTTATTGAAACGTATTTACTCGAGCGCGGCGTTTTGCAGTTTCAAATTAAAGTGGGCTCTGTGTCTAAAGCTAATAGCCACTTAAAACCATACGCGCGTACTTTTCATTTAAGCTACTAATGGCACTCGGCCCTTTAAACCCCACACTATGGGGGCTCATTTACAGGTAGTTACATGTCTATAATTGATACTTAATCATGGATTATCGTGTAGCTTGTACCACTTATGGAGTGATTTTGTCGGGGTGTGCTATATTCCGCACGAATTTAAATCATTACTATTTATTTTTAGCGCCTTTTAAGTCTGTATTTCCACTGTATTTAGAGTTCTTGAGGAACCATAGTGACAATAATTAAACGCTTACCCATCGGGTTCTTATTTATATTCGGGGCGACTTCTCTCATTTTTTCTGCTGCTATTTGGTCTCAGTGGAATAATTTAAAAAATATTCATGCTGAACGGCAATTATCCACCGTAACTAGGTTTGCAAGTAGTGTGGACTCGTTACTTAGTTCGCAAGAAATAATGATGTTGTTACTTGAGCAGTCTATTGTTAATGGCCATGGGCTTATTGATAGCGAAAAAATTGGAGCTAAATTTGAGGAACTTCTTAACGCGAATCCTGATATAGCTATGGTGGGAATTTCAAATCTGAAAGGTGAACCTCAATTAGTGAGACCGCACATTGAGATAGACCCTCGCTTTAATTTATTGGATTATGACGAAACACGCGATAGCTTTTTAAACGCTTTAAATAGTGACCATATGGTGCTTGGGCGCACGTATCGTGTAGATGGGCAGCTTATTATCCCCTTACGTAAAACATTACGGTCAGAGTCCGGTGAGCCTGTCGCTATGATTGCCATCGGGCTTAGAGTTACGGATGCAAGGCTGTTTAACAACCATCAGCATTATGCCGCCTATAATACGCTGACTGTGTTACGCGATGATGGTTATCGCCAATTCATTTCTTCCCACTTTGATTACCCCAGTGCTTACACAAATAAGCCATTCGTTTTTTCTGAGAAAATAGGAAAATCCGTTCCGCTAGTGGATGCTGTTGTTAGCCAATACCCATACAAGAAAGAGTCTTTTGAACCGTATCTTTTTTACAACAAGCGTGCTCAAGTTGTTATCGCTCGGCTTGATACCTATGGTTTATGGATCAAGTCCATAATATTTAAAAGTGACATTATATCCCTCTTAATTACGCCTTTTTTAATTCAGTTTTCACTTTTTATCTTCATTAATTTAGCCGCACTTTACATTATTCGTTTAATGGCCGCTAAACAACGACAAAGAGACAATGACTTTTTCTACCAAGCTCACCATGACGAATTAACGACACTGCCTAATCGACAATACTTCACAAAACACATGAGTGACTGGTTCAAGACAAGTCAGAAACCATTTGCGATGATTTTAATTAATGTCGACCACTTTAAATTAATCAACGATAGATATGGCAACTTGTCGGGCGATCGCGTTCTACAAGAGGTAACGGCTCGACTCAAAAAGTTAGAATGCACTAATGAACTCCTTATTCGCTATGCCGGTGATGAATTTATCATTTTAACGAGCGTTACACATACGTCCGAGCTGCACCGTAAAGCATCAATCATCATTAAGGCAATAGCGTTACCCTTTAAGATTGGGGAAAGTGAGTTGCGTCTTGGCTGTAGCTTAGGCATTGCTAAAGCACCCGAGCATGGAAAAACATTAACGCTGCTTTTACGTTCTGCAAATATTGCGATGTATAACTCAAAAAAAGAAGGGAATACGTTTAATGTCTTCACTTTCAGCATGGCGCAAACTTACATGGGTCGTTTGGAAATAGAAGAGCGCTTACGTGTAGCTGCTGAGCTTGAGTGCTTTTACATGGTGTATCAACCGCAAGTAGATGTAAATAACACCCTATACGGCGTTGAAGCTCTCGTAAGATGGGAAGATGAGAAGTTGGGCTTTGTACCCCCTGATAAATTTATCGCCATTGCTGAATATTGTGGCCTAATGCCAAAAATTGGTAACTATATTATTGAAACGACATTGAAAGAAATGAGTGCATTGCAAAAAAGCTTAAATTTAACTTTTCAAATAGCAATCAATATTTCGGCTCAACAATTTTCCCACATTGATTTTATTACGATGCTTAAACAGTCCATTAACCGCCACAATATTGACCCAAAGCGAATTACTATTGAGATCACTGAAAGTCTTTTTATCGATGATATTAATAAAGTGCTCCCGATACTTAACCAGCTTCGTGATGAAGGCATTTGTATTTCACTTGATGATTTTGGTACGGGTTATTCGTCTTTAAATTTGCTTCGCACATTACCCATAGACGAGTTGAAAATTGATAAGAGCTTTGTGGATGATATTATGCATGATGTTCAATCGTTGAAAATGGTGCAAAATATTATTTCAATTGGTAAAAATCTAAACTTGACGTTACTTGCAGAGGGCATCGAAACTGTTGAGCAGAAACAGTGTCTTATAGAGTATGGTTGCGATTTATTTCAGGGCTTCCATTATTCGAAACCGTTATTATTAGTCGATTTGTATGAATATACTTCCGAGAGTAAAGAGGTATCCAATCAATTATCTTACAATTCACAGTAAAGAACTACACGAATCATTCGTGTAGTTCTTTACTGATAAGGGATATGGCTGAAGACCTGGCTCACCCCATAACAACATTAATAAATACGCTCAATATCGGTTTTTTGGTATTAATCTCACGTCGTAAAGATCAAGGGATTTCCTCGTGATTTTTTATGAGACCACTACTAATTAAACGATCCAGTCGCGTTGAGTTTCACGATAAGTAGCCTCTTTGTAACTATCTATCCACGCCTTTAACACAAACTTCAACCGGTTGTTGTTGTTGTTGTTGTTGTTGTTGTTGTTGTTGTTGTTGTCAAGATCACTTTCAGTAGGCGTGTATTGAAACGAGACGTCGTTTTCATTTGGCCATTCGGCAATACGTATTCATATTTAATGGGTAAATCTACGCGACCGTTGAGGTTTAACACTTGTCCTTCGCATATATAGTCGTGCCCACTTCAACGAGATGAGGTGCACGTATCTGCTCCATCACTGGCCTTTGGGATACTGGACGCGCATAGTAACGAGCTTCTGACCATGCCTGCTCACCCGCTATCTCCGTTGGTGTACTGAATCTAAATCGACCCAAATAAGCGCTTACTCTCCTTTGGCTATGAATGACTGTGCAGGCGCACCTTCAAACCATGTTTCACCCTCATCATGCGATCATTGAGCTTGTCCGTCATACGCATTTATGTATCCTTGTAAGCTAGAAGCGTGGTTAGCTTTATATAATTCAGTCCTAATAGTTAATTACTTTTCACTAAGTTCAATGACTGCTGTTAACTGGTTATTGTCGCTATAATTTTCGGCTAAGTTACTTAGGCTGTTGGTGTATTTCGTTTGCCGTTAGCTCAATGAGTAGTGGCGTTTTTTGAGAGCAAAGCAAATCACTATAGTAATTAGATAAATATTCAGGGTGTGATATTAATTAAAATTTTTTTAAGTGGGGAGGGCGCATTGGTATTTTTATCCATTCCATGACTACTCAAAACACTGGTCGTATTCTATTGACTGTTAAAACGTTTCGTTAAGCAGTAATCAACTTAAAAATAGTATTAATAAGTGTATCGAGAGAAATATATTAATTAAATTTACTGCTCAACGTATTTTAAATCAAGTATGTGAAGGGGAGCTATGAGCGGCTTTTTGTCATATTACATCCTATTTAACGATGTAATAATTGACGTTGATACGGATAAAAACCTTGTGAGTCTTACCCAAATAACCAAATTATAGTTATATAAATTAGCGTCTAATATGTGAAAAAAACAAACTATTTTTGTCAATGTGTTAGCACTTTTTCTATTGTACTCTCTAATCTATTAGCGTTTAAGTTAGTAATAACAAGTGGATAGCATTGATTTGTTAAGTTTTATAAATTAATATTGCAGCTTAATGTTAACTGAATGCAAGGGACTGCGTTAGTTGAAGGTTTTTGAATAATTATTTTCAAATTACGACTTTCTTGCGTTCATATAAAGGAAGATATGTATGAAGTTGAAGCAGTTACTTATATTGCCATTGTGTAGTTTAGCATTGGCAGGTTGTGGAGGTTCGGATGATAAACCAGCCACCAAAGTAGATACCGTCCAAGATACCACGTCCCCTATTATTACACTTACAAATGGTGCTGAAATTGAAGTTGAAGTGAATACAGACTTTGTTGAGCCAGGTTATTCTGTATCAGATGACACTGATGACGACGTATCAGTATCCATTGATAGTAATGTTGATAGTAATGTTCTTGGTAGCTATACCATTACCTATTCAGCAACAGATAAAGCGGGAAATAGCGCTGAAGTAATAAGAACGGTTATAGTCGTTGATACAACAGCCCCAGTTATAACTCTATTAAACTCAGAACCGCTTACGCTTGAGCAAGGAACAGAGTACCGCGAATATGGTGCACAGGCTGTCGATAATTACGATGATGAAGTTGAAGTCATAATTTCAAATAGCATTGATTTGACACAGCCTGGTAATTATACAATTGTATATTCAGCCACTGATAGTTCTAACAATACCGCAACAACTGAAAAACAAGTAACAGTTTCACCTTCGAAAATCACAGTAACGATAGATTCGTTTGGCGATGGCATAGTTGAGCTATTAGACAATGCGAGTCCCTTAATCTGCTCAAGTAGTAATATTTGTTCAGTTGATGTTGAGCTAGGGACTGCACTATCACTAAAAGCAACCCCAACGAATGATTGGCAGTTTTTAAGCTGGCGTGGATGTGAAACTGCGCAAGATGCTAATGTCTGTCAACTAACACCGCAAGGCGACGTCTCTCTATCTTTAACCTTCTCTCCAAATGAATCAGGTGTAGATTTAACCTTAGCTGATAACGTGGTTGTACTTGATGAACAGCAAAAATCATCAATTAGAGATTACAATGAAACAACAGGTGTTATTACGTTTGATGGGAGTACTGATTTAAGTAAAGTGGTTATTGGTAGTATTCTTGTATCAAACGGAATAGATGAAGGGGATGGGTTAGAGAACTTCTTCTTAAAAAGAGTTGTTGAAGTATTGGGTAATCAAGGCTCACTAAGGGTCATAAAAACAGAAGAAGCGACGCTAGATCAATTAATCACAGAAGGTGCAATTGTTTATCAACAAGCATTAACAGCTGAAAATGTGCAGCAGTCATCGTTACCGCAAGGAATGAAAGTACTGACAACACAACAGTCACCGCAAGCACAAAACCAAGTAGCGAGTGCGACTCCTATTGAATTCGTGGTTACAAACCTCATACTTCATGATGCCGACGGTGATATAGGTACTAAGAATGATCAAATCAGTGCTACAGGTGCAATAAAGTTAACTGTAAATCCTGACTTCTCATTAAAAATAGACTTTCCAGCGACTATAAGCCACTTTAGAAGCGTAGCACACATTGATGTGGACAGTGAGCTCGGCTTAGATATTGGTGGACCTGTTAGTGTTGCCGCCTTGAAAAAGAATGTGACACTGCCAATCAGATTCGCACCTATTACACTAGGTATTATTGTCATTCAGCCTGAAGTGCAATTGTCTTTGGTTGCTGATGCATCCGTTGGCGTAACAATAAAACCGCGTTTAGTGGCTAAATTGGACATCGTCGCTGGGGCACAATATACAGAAAGTAAAGGGTTTGAAGGGATCAAAGGGCTTGACTTTAATGTGGATGCAAATGATCCATTTACCACTGTTGAGTTTAAAGCAGAGGCGAAAGCAGGCCCAGAGATTGCCTACTTTAGTCGCTTATATGGTATTGCAGGGCCTGGTGTTGGAAACTCATTAAAGCTAGGCATCGAAGCAATCCCATTAGTAAATAATAATAACTGTGTTTTTGATGTTAATACTTTTCTTGAACTAGATATAAGCTTTAAAGGTTCTTTTAGACTGATCACAAAAAGGTTTGATTACACATCGAGTTTATTTAAGTTTAAAAAACAGATAGATAGCCTCAGCCGCTCATGTGGGGCCTCGGTGCTGAGTGCGCCAACGGAATTAACGGTTACGACAACAGGAAATGAAAGCTTTATAGTTGATTGGGACTTCATTGATAGTGATGCTGATATCAGTTATAAAATTTATAAAGATAGCGTGTTTTTAGAAAATGGCATTTATGAATCACAATACGAAGATTCAAATGTGACTGCTGACACACAACATTGTTATTTTATTATTGCAGAAGATGATTTAGGCAATGAATCACCAGCGTCTAGTGAAGTATGCGCTATTGTTGAAGCGCCAGATGTCACTGCTCCAACCGCGCCAACGCAGTTATCAGCAGAGCCACTGTCATCTACAGCGATTAAATTAACCTGGAGTGGGGCAACTGATGATACAGGCGTTGAAGGGTATACAGTCTATGCATATGATAGTAATACGCCTTATGCTAAGGAAGTGTCAGTAGAGTCGACTGCGACTATTCTTCAATTATCACCTGATACTGAATATTGTTATTCAATAGCTGCTTTTGATGCGCGAGGAAATAGCTCTGAGCTGTCACAATCATCTTGTGCAACAACAAACACGAAAGAAGAGTCTGAATGGAGCATGTATATTGCTTGTACTGGCAGAGAGTATGTTGTTGAGGAGCAGTTTGATT
Source organism: Pseudoalteromonas sp. NGC95 (assembly GCF_015864705.1). Lineage (NCBI taxonomy): Bacteria > Pseudomonadati > Pseudomonadota > Gammaproteobacteria > Alteromonadales > Pseudoalteromonadaceae > Pseudoalteromonas > Pseudoalteromonas sp. NGC95. The sequence goes on along the minus strand of NZ_JADYWR010000001.1, from coordinate 276,548 downwards.
TAGACCAAAACTTAACGTCAGAGGTTTTTGTATTTGGTGAAGCTCAAGATTACGGTGGCGCACAAATGAACTATAGTTTGTTTGGTGTGTACACAGATACTTCAGGTAACCTTAACGGTGAAATAAACTGGTCTTTTGATAATACAAATAGCCTCAGAAAAGATGAGTTTATAGTCGATTTATCTACCGGTGATACAGGCGATGTTGCAATGAACCAGACATTAGTGACTGGGTGTGATGCAGTGATACGATTCGTTTCAAGTAAAGAGCAGGCACCGACGAATATGCCAGAGGTTCGCTCTATTCAAAATAATACAGTAGGAGAAACAATTGGTGGACTTGGATACTAATAAGTCTACCCAAAGGGGCTCATTAGAGCCCCTTAATACGGGTGGAACACTTCATGTTACACACTCAGCGCATGAGTCAGGTGTACACTTAATACTCAAAGCGTCAAAATCAAATAAACTAGCTTATATCGGTTGTTTATTTTTTGGGGCGGTTATTCTAATTGCCAGTATATATATGCTTTTTGCCGTTGCTGATGTTTTTGCTGCATTTGCTTTATTTATAGGGGGGGGCACATTAATTGGTTTAGGAAGGTTAGTTAAAAAAAGCAGTAAAGAATACAGATTCATACTGTCTGAAAAAAAATTAATGGGTTTAGAGAAGACAATCCCTTTTAAAGAGATCGTCAAAGTAGAGTTATTAAAAAAAATTGTAAATGCAAAAAGTCAGGACGAGCCGTTTCAAAGTGGTGAAATAAGGATTTTAACTAACCAAGGAGCACGCTATCTACTTGTCGAAGGAGCTAATAGCGCGCAAATGAAAACAATCGCAACTTTAATCGCACGCTATATAAACGTCCCTTTAGTGAGTGATGAAACGCTGCATAGGGTTTGAAATTTACTCGTGTGATTCCTTTGGTATCAAGGGAATATGTCGTCTAATTACGCGCGACTATACCAACTAGCTAAATAATTGAAAAGCTAATAGGTGTTATAGTTTAAATCTCTATTTATCAATCACTTGAATTCAGAAGGTTATCAGAAGGTTTTATTTAGTTAATTCATTAGAATGCTCTAAAAATAAATAAAAGAATACCTTCATGGCTTCTATAGAAACTAAAAAAAACTATAAGATACATACTTTTGTACTTTCAATAATCTCTGTAATATCGTTTTTTATATTAAAAATTGAAAGTTTTTCGCTAGCATTTAAAATTACCCCAGTCATTATTTTGTGTTTTATATATCTACTTAAATCAGGGACGTTAGATATTTCTAGATTAGGTATACTTCATTCTCGTGCTGGAATGAAAAAATATATACACAAAGATGATATCCAAAGTATAGAACTTAAAAAAAACATCGGAATTACGTACTTAAAAGTGACTTTACACAACAATAAATCTCATTTTTTTTACGGCTGGGTTATTGAAGAAAGAAAGCTAAATGATATGTATAGGGAAAGACGATAAGGTAAAAAGTACACTTTTATTTTGAGGTATGAGAAAGCTGCGTGTTATTTCGTGACGAGCATCTAGAGCGCCTAAGACTATCTCTCATCGCTTGCTATATGGCTTTTATATAAAGGAATTTTTTCGCGCTAAAACCAGCGCGTAAACTTACCAATAGATAGGCTTAAATACCCAAAGAGAATGACATTTTACAGCAGCGCGAACACAATAACACCAAGGTGAAGACTTTATCAGTAAAGCTGTATGCTACTTTACACCCGGTGCCGAACAATCAGGACAATGGTATGAAATAGCGCACTGACTTCAATGTTACTCAGTTAATTCTGTGCTTTGATCGGGGCTCTGTATAAAATGTATAACCCGTTGACGAGAACGATTGCTGATATAATTAAAACGCAGAGCGTCGCAATTTGTATTACGTTCATAAACCCACTCCTAAATTATGGTTGTGATTAAGTATACTCGAATTTAGAGAATGTGCACAATTGATGGTTAATTGGCAAGACGCGCTCACGTGGTTATGAGTTTAGCACTATTGGCGCTAAACATGATTGATTATTCGTGATGAAATTGCTCACTCTATAATAGTATTTAGGCTTATTTTTTTGTTGATCTACGTGTCTCTTATTGAGAGCAATATTGGAAGCGTGTCGAACCATGTGTAAGTGGATGCATGGTTAAGTGGAACTTTCAAATACAGCCCAGAAACCGCGGTGATCAGAGTGAAACGATGTCGAAGAGCCGCTCACTGTCGACGTTTGATACTTAGTTAGAAATTAAACCCATACAATGATAGCGTAAATTTACAGCTTTGAGTTATGGGTATGTTATATTAGCGTTAATTCTTAAATGTTTAAATTTTAATAAATGGACCTGTATTATGCACCGGATTAAACCTTTATTTGTAGGTAGTTTGGCAACACTTTGTTTACCAGCCTTTGCAGCCGATGAACTAAATAACTTTCAGTCGTTTACTGGTTATACTGGGTTGATCAACATACCTACCGCCGAGGTACTACGTAAAGGTATGGTCGATATGGGCCATAATAACCAGCTTGATCTAATTGGTCAAAAATACGTTGATGGCCATAATTTTATTTTATCAGCGGGTATATTTCAAAATTTTGAGGCGAGCGGACAAATTGCCTCTAGCACGATGCATGACAATCTTTTTTATACGGAAGGCAATGGCCAAACACGAGATTTATCATTTAATGCTAAGTATCAACTGCCATACATTCCAAAAAATTGGTTTAGCGTAGCAGTCGGCGGTAAAGATATTGGTGGTGCTGCTAACAATTATGAAACGTACTATGTGGTTGCCTCTAAAGAAGTCGGCGATTTTAGATTTAGCGCGGGCATGGCTAAAAGTGATCGCCTAACTGGTGAGATGGATGGGGCTTTTGCGGGTATTGAGTGGCAATTATTTGATTGGTTCACTTTGCAAGCAGAACATGATGGTGAGGCTGAAAATGCAGCCGCGCGTATTACCGTGCCTAAAGAGTGGTTATACGATGTAGGTACGCTTACATTAACAAGTCGTTTCTACAGTAATAGTGATTTTGATGAAGAAGGCACATACTGGGGTATTAACTTTAGTCTACCTTTTACGAGTAGTGTTGATCAAAACTTAACTAAAGCGGCTCCTGCCGATTATATAAAGAGCAATACTGTAAATGCTAACGTGCCACCAGAGCTGACTATAAATCGCTCAACAATGGATGATGGTGAGCAACGGGCGTCTTATACAAGTGCTTCAGAGCAAAACGTTAGCTATACAGGAACGTCTCAAAAGAGTAATGCGAGTAGTCATTCATCTACTAAAAGTGACACTTCAAAGCGTATTAATGTTCAAGTGGCTGCACTCAAAGCTGAATTAGCTAATGATGGTTTTGAAAATTTACTTGTAGGCTATAACAAGCAAAATCAAATAGTTGTTAAGTTCGAAAACTCGATATTTAATCGTAATGACATTGATGCGCTTGGCTTAGTACTCGGGCGAATCGCTGAGTATGTTACTCCAAGTAATGCACAGTTTAATGTTGTGCTTTCTAAGTACGATATGCCGCTTATGAGTGTCACAGGTTTAGTGAGTAACTATCGTGAGTTTATCAACGGTAATACCACGCCTGATTTAAATATTACTAAATCCCCTCAACCTATGCCTAAAGCACTTACTTGGGTAGGTTTAACTCGTGCTAATAGTCCCTACTTTAAACCGCGCGTTACTTTTGGACCTGCCTTAACAAATAGCTATGCGAGTGAGCTTGGTGTATACGACTTTTCGCTTGCAATACGTGCTGATGTTGAAGTGCCACTATGGCAAGGTGCTGGTGTGCTAGTAGGTGGTCAAGTACATGTAGCGAATAGTGATGATTTCGAAAAGGATGGGTCATTTAGACGTTTACGTGAGCCAACAGGGTTTGATCGTGCGTTGTTTTATCAAACATTCGAATTACCATTTGGTTTTTATAACCAAACACAAATTGGTTATTTTAAAGAAACGTATGACTACACTGCTATCACGAATGAAACAGCTTGGTTAAGTGAGGCTGGACGTCATAAAGTAACAGCCAATTTAGGCTACTTTGAATATCAAAATTATAATGGTAATCGTGACTATAAAACGCTTTCTTATCAATATAACTGGGTTGAGCAAGATATAACATTGCATGCAACAGCTGGGGAGTTCTGGAGTAAAGATACAGGTGTAAAAGTTGAAAGTCGTTTTTGGTTTGGCGACAGTTATATATCAATATTCGCAGAAGATACTGCTACCCGTAAAGCGGGTGTCGCGATCAGTATTCCTTTAACACCACGTAAAGATATGAATGTAAGTTCTTATGGACAAATTAAGGGCACACAGGCTTGGCGTCACTCAATCAGTACACAAATAGGTGAGTCACATAATAGATTGGTTTTCAACCAAGGTTATACACCTAGTAGTGCTGTAAGTTTAGATAAAACCTTTTTAAACCAAGGCCGTATGTCTAGTGATTATGTTTATGGTAACTTATCGAGACTTAAAGAAGTTTATTTAGAATATAAATAAAGTTCACCGTTCAACCTTTTGATTTTAAGGCATATTATATGATATGCCTTTTTTATAATGTTCATATTATTTAACATTAAGTTTTATTCAGCAGGCATTTATTTTTAAAATGTTAGGTTAATGTTATTACATTGATAATAATAGATAAGAAGCTATCTCTTTAAATGTGAAAATAGCCAATAAACCCTTATTAAATACAGAATAAATGAGCGTGTAATCAAGGTGATCACAGATATTGTTTGAGGATGGGTCGCTTAAAAAACAATTGGAAGTTATTTTGATACAATTTTTTAGCTTCAAACTACACGTAAATATTAACGATCATGCGCGCAACGCAGGAAAATTAAGAGTTTAAGGGGGAGTAGCTACTCTTTTTAGTGTTTAGGCAAAAATAAACGACTTATCCGCGTCTAGACAAAATCTTAATCTTTTTAATAGTAATTGTTTCAGCAATAAAGATAGGTAGTTGCAGGGCTTTAGAATAATGAAAGGCTGATTTGATTTTTTAACCGGCTCCTATTGAGCAGTTTTCAAAGAGTGTTCACGCGTTGCTTTTTAGTGTGGTTGAACGATGAAGTTTCAAGTTAAAACTTCATCGTTAAATGATAAGCGTATAGCGTCGCTACTTTCTTTTTTATATTTTTAGAGAGTTATGTAGCATAAATTCATTTTTGACTTATATTTATTCTTGGTGTGCATATTATGTGCTAACTAAGTTTCCGAATTAATGTTATATTACCGTTAACTAAAACCAATTTTTTGGTATAGCTTTATTAAAGGTGTTTAATCAAAGCATAAAGTACTGGATTGTAGCGTTGCTCCTTATATTTGAAATTAAGATTTTCATAAGCGTAACACTGCTATTTTACTTATATTTTACTGCAATGAAATTTATGTAAAACTTTAATAATATATTAATAATGTATTGTTTAAATGCACATGTGTTGGTTATAATTTAACCTTGTGTTTGTGCGTTATAATTGAGCTGTTACACTTTATCTAGTAGGTATGTGTTATCTACTTAAAATGTTTATTGAAATGGAAAAAAAGGACTCCCTATGTTTACTAACAAAAAAACTCTACTAGCTTTATCAGTTGCGTCAGCACTTGTATTAAGTGGTTGTAGCGACAATGATAACAACGATCCAGTACCGCCGGTTGAAGAACCAGTTGCTGTAGTTGTTGCACCAGAAGCGCCTATCGAGCTTTCGGGTGTTGTGGCTGGTAACGTTGTAGATGGCACTTCATTTGACGTTGTTGCAGCTAAAGTATCATTTTTTGAAAGTGGTACTGCATCTACTAATGTAGTAGATGTTGATGGTAACGTTACATCTTCTATTGACTCTGAAGATGGTAGCTTTACTTTCCAGCTTAAAGATGGTGCTAGTATTACTCAAGTAACTGCAGTTGTAGTGGCTGACGGTTATGCAACAAAAACGTTTATTATTGACCTTAGCGATTTAGGTGATGATTCAGTTGAAGTGCAACTAGGCTTAACATCGTTAACTGCTGATGGCGTTGCCGCTGAATCTACAGACGTTACAGTATCTGGTGGTAGCTCAGCTGAAGTAGTTACAGCTGCAGTAGCACAAGGTAAAGCAGCTGCATCAGTTAATGTACCAGCGGGTACTACTTTTCAAGATGCTGATGGTAATGTAATTACTGGTAGTACTGTTAAAATTGCACTTACAGCTGCTGATACAAGTGGAACTGCAGGCGCTTTAATTACACCTGAAGGCTTAAATGCTGGCAGTACTACAGTTGTTAAAAAAGCAGTTGCAGTAGCAAGTGTTAACATGTCTGATGAGACAGGTACTTCGATTAAGAAGTTCTCAAGCCCAATCACAGTAAACATGGCAGTACCTGCAGATAAAGGTTTTGCTACAGGTGAGACGCTTAGCCTTTCTTCACAAAACGAAGAAACGGGTGTTTGGACGTCAGAGACTCAAGACGTAACAATCGGTGATTTATCTGCAGATAGCAGTTACTACAATGCTAGCTTCATGACTGACCATTTAACATTCTTTGCTGCAACAACTGAATCAGCTGTATGTGCTTCACCAGTGCGTTTCTTATTTACTGGCGATGCTATCCCAGCTGCAGGTTTGAAATTATCTGCTAGCTCTTCAGATTTCAGCTTTGGTGGTTTAACTGTTAAAGAAAACTACACAATTTCAGCAGCTAAAGTTGCTGCTTATGGCCTTGCTGACGATGCAAGTGCAAGTGTAGCTGTAAAAGATAGTGATGGTAACTCATGGTTTGCATCAACTGGCGAAGTTGCTTTATGTGGCGATGTGAACGTTGCTCTTACTGCACCAGCAGATATTAGCTATGTTTCTGAAGCGTTAGCTTTAACCGCTCAGTGTAGCAATGATACAGCTTTAACAACTCCAGGTTCTGGTGCTCTAGTTAAATATGGTCGTACAGGTAAAGCTAAGCGAGTAGCTAAAGGCGCTGACGGAAGTTATGCACTTACCGATTTAATCGAAGGTGCAAGCTACGAAGTATCAGTTAAATTCCAAGGTACTTTAGCGGCTATTGGTACTAAAACGTACACTATCACTGCTGATGGCACTGATGAGCCACAAACTGAAGCATTAACTTGTGATACTACGACTGGCGCTACTGGCGCTACTGGTGGGAACTAATTTGTTAGTAATATCGGGTTAATACCCTGATGAAAGCCGCATTTTATGCGGCTTTTTTTTTGCATTAATTTTACGCTTCTTTACTCATATATAATTCCACTTTTAAGGCTTAATCTCCTCACTTTGTTGCACTATACAATCCATAAATCGTGTTACGACACTCTATAATAAATCATTTGCACGTCTTCGCTTTCGCGTGAGGCTCTGTTAAAATTAGCCAGATAAGTACCGAGTTTTAAAAGGAATGATATGAAAATCACTATTGTCGGCACCGGATATGTTGGTCTTTCTAATGCAATGTTGCTTGCACAAAATAATGAAGTTGTAGCGCTTGATATTGACGAGCATAAAATTGCGCTTTTAAATAATAAACAGTCCCCGATTGTTGATACCGAAATAAGTGAATTTTTAACACGCAGTGATTTAAATTTCACTGCAACAACGGATAAAATAGCTGCTTATAAAAATGCTGATTTTATAATTATTGCAACACCTACTGATTATGATGTAGAAAATAACTACTTTAATACAGACTCTGTAGAAGCTGTTATTAAAGATGCTATCTCGCATAGCCCAATGGCCGTAATGATAATTAAATCAACTATTCCAGTTGGTTTTACACAAAGCATTAAAGAGCAGCTAGGCATAGATAATTTAATTTTTTCACCAGAGTTTTTACGTGAAGGTAAAGCACTCCACGATAACTTATATCCGTCGCGAATTGTCGTTGGTGAGCAAAGTGAGCGAGCAGCTATATTTGCTAACTTACTCAAGCAAGGTGCTATCAAAAAAGATATTGAAGTATTATTTACCGATTCAACTGAAGCGGAAGCTATTAAGTTGTTCTCTAATACTTACCTTGCAATGCGAGTCGCCTACTTCAACGAGTTAGATAGTTACGCAGAATCACATGGCTTAAACAGCAAGCAAGTTATACAAGGTGTTAGTTTAGATCCACGCATAGGCAATCATTACAATAATCCATCGTTTGGCTATGGAGGCTACTGTTTACCTAAAGATACTAAGCAATTACTCGCAAACTATGCAAATGTACCCAATAATATTATTGGTGCGATAGTTGATGCAAATACGACACGTAAAGATTTTATTGCAAATTCAATAATTAAGCGCAATCCAAAAGTGGTTGGTGTGTACCGTTTAGTGATGAAAACTGGATCTGATAACTTTAGGGCATCAGCGATTCAAGGTATTATGAAGCGTATTAAAGCGAAAGGTATTGAGGTTGTGGTTTACGAACCTGTACTTGAAGAAAGTGAGTTTTATCATTCACGCGTAATTAAAGATCTCAACGAGTTCAAAGAAATATCTGACGTTGTTGTATCAAACCGTATGGTTGAAGAGCTGAGTGATATTGCTGATAAAGTGTATACACGTGATTTGTTTGGTAGTGATTAGTCGAATAAAAGAGAAAGCTGTTAGAGGCTTTTTTAATTAAGATTAAAAATGATTATGGGAAGTTTATGCTTTAGATAAGTTGCTTCTCAGTCACTAAAGCCGTTTTACTTTGTACGCTAGTAATTGTTATTTCTAATATATAAATAAAACCCTATGATACACCGTATCATAGGGTTTTTTGTATTCTATTAAACCTAAACTTTAAATTCGTCTACCGACAAGCGAAGCTCTTCGGCAAGTTTTGCTACTTCTGAGCTTGAGATATTAGTTTGGTTTGCGCCTTCGGCTGTTTGCTCTGCGATGGCTACAATCGACTCAAGACGTTCGCTAATTTCTTGCGCTACTTGTTGTTGCTCAAGTGCTGCGGTCGAAATCTCTTCACTTACATCGTGAGCTTGCGAAACCGCAAATGTAATTGAATCAAGTGCGCTACTTGCTAGGTCGGTTTGCTCAACACACGATACCGCACGTTGCTTACCTTTACTCATAGCAGTTACTGCAGCTTCTGCACCTGTTTGAAGCGATTCAATCATTGATTGTATCTCTTGGGTCGACTCTTGAGTTTTACTCGCTAGAGAGCGTACTTCGTCTGCTACAACAGCAAAGCCTCGACCATATTCACCAGCGCGTGCAGCTTCAATTGCGGCATTTAGTGCAAGTAGGTTGGTTTGGTCAGCTATGCCGCGTATTACATCTAAAATGCTGCCTATTGATGCGCTATCTTGATGTAGTTTATTGATTACTTGTGAGGCGTCGTCTACTTCACGTGCTAACTGTTCAATCGTGGCTTTATTGTTATTCGAAATACCTTTAACACGCTCAGCTTCTTTATCAGCATTTTTAATTTCGTTAAGTGCTTGTTGAGCGCTGTTGCTAACCGTTTGTGATGTACTGCTCATTTCGGTCGTTGCAGTGGCTGCTTGTTCAACTTGTGCTTGCTGGTTACGAATTGCTTGGCTTGATTCTGCGGTAATGGCAGATGTTTGCTCTGATGCTGCAGCTAGCTGAGTTGAGCGTGAAATAATGCCTTTAATTAGGCTGCGTAAGTTATCAATTAAGGTGTTACAACTTTTAGATAGTTCGCCAAATTCGTCTTTAGCGCTGTCGTCTAAGCGTTGTGTCATGTCACCACTGGCAACAATATCTAAAATTCGGTTAACTTCAGCAAGTGGTTTAGTAATACGACTAACAGTAATAATAGCAATAGCTACAGCTAAAAGGGTGGCTATAATCATACCAACCCACGTCCATAAATTTGCAGAGTCTACGTCGCTGCGCACGCCTTGCTGTAATTTGAACGCAACGTCACTTGCTTGATTAACTAACTCATCAATTTGGTTAAGTGCCATTTTAGTGGCTTGCTCTGATTGGGCAAGCTCTGATTCTGTTAGGGTAATCGAATCAATTAAACGCTTTTTGTTTGCAGCTAAGCCATTACTCCCCTTGATATTGCTTTCTAAAATATCAACATACTCTTTTAGACTTGAATATAAGTCGCTATGAGTTTGCTCTATTGCTGGCTTAATTAAATCAACGGTACGTGTAACCTCTTCAAGGTAATAAGTTTGCTCATTTTTCACTATATCGAGTGTATTAAGGGTTTTAACAGTGAGCATGTCAGTACTATTATTAACTACCGACATAAAGTTGTTTTCTAAATTGTTTGCAGCTTGATAAGCACGAGGGTGGTTTTGTTCAAACCCGTCAATGTCGATAATATCGAGTACAACAGAGTTAGCATCTTCTGCACTTAGCTCTATATTTTCTAATTGTGCTTTTAATGTTTTGTTTAATGCGAGTTGTTTGCTTTTATCTTCTAATAAATTTTCAACAGTACTTAAAAAGCTCAAATAGGTTTTTTCTACATTTTGGCTGCTTTGATTAAGTGCAACATCGTCTTTTACTACGTCTTGAAGTTCACGATGAAGGGTATTGAATAACTGTTTTTGCTCAAGAACATGTGCTTTTATTGGTGCAAGTTCATTGGCTGATGTAGTGTAAAAGCTCGCTTGAGCGGCTTTACTCATTAAAATAAATTCGGCTTGTAGTTCTGAGCTTTTATTGAGTGCTGGAAGTGATAGTTGATTCACTTTTTGAGTGGAACGGTCAATATTTGCAATTTTTATTAAGGAATTACCACCAATTATTAATAATAATAGTGTGATAAATATAAAACCACCCCAAATACGCTGGCTTACTGTCAGGTTCATAAGATTTCCACTCAAAAGTACTTCAATTAAGACTTATCGGCGTTTGTACCAATAAGTTAAGTAATTAAAATCAATTACTTTAACTAATTTTAACTATTAATTGATAAATCTAACAGATGTATTGTTTTTTTTCAGTTTATTTAGACGAAAGGTGGGATTTTTCTACAATTACTTTTTTAGTACTTAGCTCCATTAGGGTCATGGTGTTACCCCACACACAGCCTGTATCTAAGGCGTGAACTCGTGGATTACCTGTTTTACCTTCAAGTGCTGCCCAGTGGCCAAAAATAATATCGTGTTTAGTTTTAGCTATATTCGGATGGTTAAACCAAGGGGTTAGTGTTTGGCTATCGGTTATTGCACCCTTTTCATTAAGCTCGAGTGTGTTATCACTTGTTAAAAAGCGCATACGGGTAAAATAGTTAACTATGTATCTAAATTTTGCAAAGTCATCAAGATTGCTTGACCACTCAATAGGGTGAGGCTGATACATGTGTTCAAAAAACGCTTTAGCATTGTTTGATTGATAACAGCTTTGTGCAAATTGTGCTTGTTTTAGCGCATCTTCAATAGACCAATCGGGGTTTAATCCGGCATGAGATATAAAGCAGTTATGTTTTATAAGCTCTAAGGCCAATGGTTGGGTTTGTAAAAAGGCGATGTAACGCGCTAATTTTGGGCTTTCAAATATTGGGTTTAGTTTATCTTTTGGATTGGTAGGTTTGTTAAGGAAGTAGCAGGCAACCATGTGAAGGTCGTGATTGCCTAAAGTGATGGTCATGCTATTTTGATGTTGATAAATGTAGTCTAAGCAGGCTAGGGAGTCTGGCCCGCGGGCAACTATGTCGCCAACTAAATAAAGGTGATCTTTGCTTGGGTTAAAATCAACTCGTTGCAAAAGGGTATTAAATTCACTAAAACACCCTTGTAAATCACCTATCGCATAATCTGCCATTTAAGTGCTTAATGCAAAATGTTAGGACAAGCCAAACGAAACACATTAATAGGCGCCTGAAACTCAGAGCCAAACTCGTTGCGTAACGTGTAATGGCCTTGCATTGTGCCTACAGGTGTATCTAAAATTGCACCGCTGGTGTATTTGTAGCTTTCGCCTGGGCCAATGTCTGGCATTTCGCCAACAACGCCTTCACCTTCTACTACTACTTCTTTGCCATTTGCATCGGTAATTAACCAATAACGGCTTAGTAATTTTGCACTACATAAACTATGGTTTTTAATTGTTACCGAGTAAGCAAATACGTATTTTTCAAGCTCAGGTTGAGATTGACCTTCTACGTAAAATGTTTCTACAGATACCTTTACAGGCGATCCAATATTACTGCTTGTTGTCATAAATCCAGTTAGCTATATCAATAAATTGTTGTAAAGATAAGCGCTCAGCACGCAGCGTTATATCAATGCCAATGCTAGTAAGCTCTTCAGCAGTTAGTAAATTACCTAAACTGTTACGCAGTGTTTTACGGCGTTGATTAAAGGCTTCTAAACACACTGTGTTTAATATTTTAACGCTTTTTGCTGTACGTTGCTCTGGCTTCTTAGGTATTAAACGTATAACAGCAGAGTCAACTTTTGGCGCTGGTTTAAAGCACTCAGGTGGTACTTCAACAACCGGCATTGCATTACAGTAGTATTGAGTCATTACGCTTAAGCGGCCAAATGTTTTACTACCTGGGCCTGCTACCATGCGTTTTACTACTTCTTTTTGAAGCATAAAGTGCATGTGCTCAATATGATCTGAAAATTCAAAAAGATGAAACAATAACGGTGTCGAAATGTTGTAAGGTAAGTTACCAAACACTTTTAATTTTTTGTCATCGCGAACCAAGCTTGCAAAGTCAAACGTCATTGCATCGCCTTGGTTAACGGTTAATTTAGGACCCAAAAATGGGTGTTCAATTAATCGTTGCGCTAAATCTTTATCTAATTCAACAACCGTTAAATGGCCGCTTAATTCGGCTACTGGCTCAGTAATTGCGCCAAGGCCGGGGCCAATTTCTACTAGGTTGTCTTCTGGTTTAGGATCGATCGCAGAGACTATTTTATCGATAATAGATTCATCAAATAAAAAGTTTTGCCCAAAACGCTTACGAGCGCGGTGTCCTAAATGTACTTTATCGGTCATTGATTTTGTGCTTTTTCTTGGGCGAGCTTAATTGCTTCGCGGATCGCTAATTCAAAACTGCCAACGTCAGCTGTACCAGTCCCTGCTAAATCGAGTGCAGTACCGTGGTCAACTGATGTGCGGATAAATGGTAAGCCAAGGGTAATATTTACTGATTTACCAAATCCCTTGTATTTTAGCACAGGTAATCCCTGATCGTGATACATAGCAAGCACTGCATCTGCTTCAGATAGGTATTTATCTTGAAATAAGGTATCGGCCGGTAGTGGGCCAATTAAATTCATACCTTCGCTTCTAAGTATCTCAAGCGTTGGCGTGATTGTTTCTATTTCTTCACGACCTAAATGACCATCTTCACCGGCATGCGGATTTAAGCCACACACTAAAATACGTGGTTTTTCTATACCAAACTTAGTTTGTAAGTCGTGATTTAAAATACCCGCTACTTTAGTTAAACGCTCAGGTGTAATTGCACGCGATACATACGCTAGTGGAATATGCGTGGTTACAAGTGCAACGCGTAAGCCCTCTGTTGCAAGCATCATAACTACATCAGCAGTATTTGATTGCTGCGCAAAATACTCAGTGTGCCCGCTAAATGAAATGCCTGCTTTGTTAATTATGCCTTTGTGAACCGGACCGGTAACAACGGCATCGAACGTGCCGTCCATGTTTTTTTCACTTGCTATACGCAAGGTATCTAACACGTATTGACCGTTACCGTCGTTTAGTACGCCAAGTTCTACATCAGTACCTAAATCAACTTGGTGAATATACAGGCTGCCAGCAGGTGCTGCGATAGCGGGTGCATTATCATCAAATTCAATTAAGTTTATTGTTAGGCCTAAATGTTTTGCACGCTCTTTTAATAGCTTACCATCGGCAATTGCTACAAGTTGAGCATCCCACGCTTGCTGAGCAAGCGTGAGTAGCAAATCTGGGCCAATACCGGCTGGTTCACCCGGTGTAATAGCTATTCTTAGGGTCATATTTATTGGTCTATAGGGAAAATTTCAACGTGAGCTTGCTCGCGCATTTCTTGCTGCCAGTTAAAACTTTCTTCCTTAAATTTACGGTTAAACAACATACCGTGAGCACGGTTACGTTTAGCTAGCTCAGTTTTATCAGCTACACGTTTACCAAGTAACTGAACAATATGCCAACCAAACTGTGTTCTAAACGGTTCGCTTATTTCGTCTTGCTTAAGAGAAAGAAGTGTATCTTTAAACGCAGGTACGTAAGTTGTTGGATCAGTCCAATCGTACTCGCCACCTTTAAGTGCAGAGCCTGGATCTTCTGAGTATTCTTTAGCTAACTTTCCAAAGTCGGCCGTTCCTGCGCGTAAGTCTTTTGCAAAGCCAGCAAGCATAGAGCGTGCTTTTTCTTCGCTTAAAATAATCGAAGGTTTAATTAGTATATGGCGTGAGCGTACTTCTGTTGTTTCTACAACTTGTAGACCACGAACATCTTGTACTTTAATGATATGAAAACCAGCACCAGAGCGAAGAGGGCCAACAATAGCGCCTTTCTTTTGGCCTTTTACTGCTTCAGCAAAAAGCGATGGCATTTCGTTAATGCCCATGTAACCAAGCTGTCCACCTTCAAGTGCTTTAGAGCCGCTTGATGATGAAATAGCAATACGTTTAAATTCTTGGCCATCGTTTAATAGCTCAATAACTTTATCTGCGCGTGTTTTTGCGCCAGCAATTTCGTCTGCATTCGCATCGTTAGGGATATCTATTAAAATATGACCAATGTCGTACTCTTCAGCACTTTGACCTTGGGTTTCCATAATTTTTAAAAGGTTATCAACTTCTTGTTCGCTAATATAAATACGGCGATCGACACTTGCACGTGTTACTTGTTGCGTTGTAATTTCTTTACGAATTTCTTCACGGTAAGCTTGAAAGCTTTCGCCCGAATCTTCAATAGTACGGCGTAAATCTGCAATTGTGCCACCTTGCTCTTGTGCCATGCTAGCAAGGGTTTGATCGAGTTGGCTGTCTGAGATTTGTAACCCCATACGGTCAGCCATTTGTATCATAAGGGCTTGATTTACTAAACGCTCAACGGCTTGTACACGAAGAGTTTCATCTTTTGGTAATTGCTGGTTTTGTTCTTCGGCTTGCTTTTTAACACGATTAATAATGGTGTCTACTTCGCTTTTTAAAATTACGCCTTGGTTTACAACGCCAATAACTTTATCTATTTCTACTGGTGCGGCCATTGCACTTTGACAAAGGCTGGCACTTAAAACTGCTGATGTTAATAATTTTTTTAAATTCATATTCTTTTTACTACTCTTGCTGATAGTACTGTTGTGATACTAGTTACTAAGAAAATACGGTCTACGATAGCCAAAAATACCTTGTTGTAATAATTTTTGTGCATCATAACGGCTTTTACTGCCAAGTCCTTTTAATACAAAATTCAAACTAATACCTGAATCAAAAGTTGCTTGTTCTTGGCCTATTGATTGATTTAAATCTGTTTCAATTTGGCGGTGCCCAGTAATTTGGATAGCCCAACAGCATGATTCATACTGTAATCCGCTCAATACTTCGATACTTCTGTTGTTTTCAAGATCTCGATGATAGCTTGCAATAAATTGCCATTCGTCGCTAATAGGAATACTTGTAAATACACCTGCTTGCTCGATTGTATTTCCTGAGACATCATTTGCATAGCGATGGTTCAATTGTACTAGCTGATTATTATCACCTTTATAATCAAGTGTTACATTTGACTGTACCATTTGCTTGCCATCTGTATCGTATTGAATACCTCCAGCGAGGTACCAACGGCGGTGCCAATGTAACATGGTTTGAGCTGCAAATAGTGCATTATAATTAGTGTCTGAGTTCAAGCCTTGCTCTGTTGGCTTGGCATCGTCACTTAAATAAAATATTTGGCCGGCACTAAAATTAAATACTTCTTCCTGTTTTTTATCAAATAGGCGCGTTGTAGCACCTAAAGTAAACTGATTCGCTGCTGCTATGCGGTCAACACCTGAAAAGCGCACGTCTCTAAATAAACCATAATAATCGTCTTGTAGCTTGGTTGTATCAAACAAGCCAATGTCTGACTGGTCTTTATTAGGTGTATATAAATATTGAATTTGCGGCTCTAGTGTTTGTATAGCATCTTCAAAAAAGTAAGATGCGTCGCGCTCAAAATTAAGCTGAGAATACAAACGTACTTTAGGAATAGTACGCGATATGGTATCGCTGTATTGCGTGCCTGTTAAGTTTCCGCTTTGCTTATAATTAGTTTGTAATAAGCTCACTTCAGATAAAAATGACCACGCATGAGTTGCGTAGTTGTAGCGGGCTTTTGGCTCTACGTGTACACGAGTTGCGCTGTCTATGGCCACTTCTGATGAATCATTAGTAAAATGGCTAATCTCCCCAGACACACTAAAGTCAAAATTATCAAAACGCCAAGGGGCAGTTTGCGTAAAATTAACTTGCGGTATAGCAGTGTATGACTCTAAGTGATCGCCCAGTACTTCAAAGTTTTGTACTTTAATATCGGTGCGCCATGTTTCACCTAAATGAGTAAGTGAACCAGTACGATACAGCTGTGTATCGGTTTTACTTGCGTAATTTGAGCTTAAATCGGTGATGTAGTTATCATCGCTTACATTGGTTACATCAACGTTTGCGCGCCAGTTTTCACCTAGGTAGCTTTGCTGTTGCCAATGAAACATGTAGCGTTCATTCAAGTCTGGCTCTGAATCATCACTATCTAAATATTCAATCCCTACTAAGCCTTCATGTTGCTCTGTTAGGTATCTAAATTCGGTTTGTAGTTGTAGCCCTTTGTTAGACATATAACGAGGCGTAATAGTGGCATCAAAATTAGGTGCAATATTTAAATAGTACGGCGTAATTGTTTCAAGGCCGTATTTATCAGAGCTTGAAATAGTCGGGGTAAGTAAACCCGATTTACGGCGTTCATCCAGCGGGAATGTAAAATAAGGTAAATATAAAACCGGTGTATCGAGAATACGTAATACGGCGTTATATGTTTCGCCCCAACCTTCTTCGCGTGAAAGGTTTATTTCGTCAGCTTCAATTTCCCATACTGGGGTGTCACTTGGGCAAGTAGTAAAGCTTGCATTCATGAGTAATAGGCCAGACTGATTAACAGTAAGCTTTTCAGCGCCGCCTTTACCTTGTTGTTCGGTTAGGCTGTAGTCGGCGCCTAACAAACTGACTTCTGAATTATTTAAATCGGCATTTAATCCGGTGCTGTTTACTTTACTTACGTAATCTTGATAAGTAATTGGCCCCGTTGCATTTAATAAACCACGCTGTTTGTCTATCAACGCAGTTTGTGCGGACAAACTCATCTTAAGGGTGTTAATATCAACATTGCCGGTAAATTCAGCGCTTTGAGTGCCAAGTAGCTCAACATCATCAGCTTGAATATCAACTTCACCAAGGTTAAGGCCTTCAAGTGGTTGCCAAGCTCTGGTTTGCATTGAAATGCCACAAAGGTTGTGTGCCAGTTCAGTTTCGGCAAGCGATGGTGCGCTAACTACGCTTAGCATCAATATGCCCCAGGTTTTGCTCATTTATCGACCTTAATACTGTGTGTTTAATATAATATACACATAATAAAGGAAAATAATGGCAATTACAGTAATTGACCTAATTAACTTAGTGAAAAATAGATATCTTATAAAATGACACGCTTTGAGAATTTACAACAATTTATAAACATACACCTTAATGCCAAGTCGCATACTTTAAACGCGATCACAGGTGATGCTAGCTTTCGCCGTTATTACCGTTTAAATCACGATAATAAGCATTTAATAGTGATGGACTCAGATCCAAAAAAAGTAAATAACGAACCTTACATTTCACTAAATCAGGTGTTTGTTGAGCAAGGTTTTTTACTTCCTACTATTATTGCAAGTGATGAGAAACAAGGCTTTTTTGTTCTTAGTGATTTAGGGAGTACGCACCTAGCTGACATGCTTGATGATGCAAACCGCACCGAGCACTATCAAGCATTAATTAGTTTAAGCGCTCAATGGGCTAAAACGCCGGCAGCTTCTGCTATGCAAGCGTACAACGAAGATTTTATAACACTAGAGCTTGATATATTTAGCCAGTGGTTAGTGAATGACTTTATTAATGAGCCACTAAACGCAGAGCAAAAAGTAATGTGGCAAACAAGTTCAGAGCTATTAATAAAGGCCATGCTTGAGCAGCCAACTGTTACCGTTCATCGCGATTACCATAGCCGTAATATTATGAACAGTAACGGCCAGTGGGCAATTATAGATTATCAAGATGCTGTACGCGGGCCGCTTTGCTACGATTTAGTCTCGCTACTACGCGATTGCTACTTTAAACTGCCTCAAAAAGAGTTAACAAGCTTGCTTGATTTTGCTTATCAGGAATTTACGGCTCAAAATTTACTGGCTAATACTTCATTTGATGAGTTTAAATATTGGTTTGATTTAACTGGATTACAGCGCCACTTAAAAGCTGCGGGTATATTTTGTCGATTGTATTTACGCGATGGTAAAACAGGTTATTTAGATAATATTCTACCGACTCTTGATTACATTATTGAAGTAGCGGCAAATTACCCAGAGCTTAAAGCATTGAGTGAGTGGACAAAAAATACCATAGTGCCAAAAGTGACTGAAAAGTTGGCAAAGGAGCGCTCATGAAAGCGATGATTTTAGCTGCAGGGCGCGGACAGCGTATGATGCCGCTTACGCAAAATATGCCAAAGCCAATGTTAAAAGTGGCACAAAAACCACTTATTGAGCACCATATAAATAACCTTAAAGCGGCCGGCATTACCGATATTGTAATAAACCTTGCGTGGCAGGGTGATAAAATAAAAGACTATTTTAAAGATGGCAGTCAATTTGGCGTAAATATACTTTATAGCCAAGAAGTTGAAGGTGGCCTTGAAACGGCCGGCGGTATTATTGAAGCGTTACCGCTGTTGGGTGACTCGTTCATTGTAGTAAATGGCGACGTATTCACAGATTATGATGTAAGTGCGCTAATGCAACTTCATTTACAACCCGGTGAGGCGCACATAGTGCTTATAGAAAACCCGCCACACAATCCAGATGGCGACTTTGCATTGAGCCATTTATCGGCCGAGAGTCAAAAATATACATTTTCGGGGATTGGCCGCTATCAGGCTGATTTTTTTAAAGGATTAACGCAAGGTATTCGCCCTTTAGGGCCTATTTTACGTGAAAAGCTAAATGAACATTTAGTCTCTACTGAGCTCTATATAGGGCAGTGGGATGACATTGGTACACCAGAGCGTTTAAACCAATTAAACACGCGCCTTGAGGCGTAACAACTCAATTTTTAAGAAGGCAGTATTATAGATGTGGGGAAAAATTCTCGGTTTTTGTTTTGGCTTTATGTTTGGCAAAATATTTGGTGCCATTTTAGGTTTATACCTAGGTCATTTATTTGATAAAAGCTTAAAAAATAACTTTGATAAAGCAGGCGGCTTTTCTAGCTTATTTAGTGGTGACGATGTTCACGAGCGCCAAGCTTTATTCTTTTCAAGCTGCTTTGCTGTCATGGGGCACATTGCCAAGTCGAACGGCCGAGTCAGCGAAGTACATATAAAAGCGGCTAACTTGTTTATGGATGAAATGGGCTTAAAGGGCGAAGAACGCCGCGAAGCACAACATGCATTTCAGTCAGGTAAAGAGAGCGACTTTTCACTTAAAGAAACAGTACACGATTTTAAAGAACGCTTTGCTAAACGAAACGATCTAATACAGTTATTTTTAGAAATACAAATTCAAATGGCGTTTTCTGATGGAGTGCTAGCCGAACAAGAAAAGCAATTATTAGCAGAAGTAAGTAAACAGCTAGGCATTTCTAAAACACACTTTGCATTTGTATTAAAGCGCTACCAAGCAGAGTTTAACTTTAGAAAGCAACAACAGCGCTTTAATCAGCAGCAACAAAACCAAGGTCAAAGTAGTAGTTACCGTGAAGGTTCTGGCCACCATGTACCGCCAAATAATAATATGAACCGTGCGCAAGCATTGGCGTTATTAGGCTTAAGTAGCGATGCAACGCAGCGTGATATAAAAGTAGCGTACCGTAAACTTATGTCGCAACATCATCCAGATAAATTAGTATCGCAAGGTTTACCAAAGCACATGATGGAATTGGCTGTTAAAAAGAGCCAAGATATTCAAGCTGCTTATGAGTATTTAAAAAAGTCGGCGTAAAAAGCCGTCTATTTCTTTTGTTAGGCGTGCGTGTTGATCGGGTTGATCGCGCAAGCCAAACAACTGGCGTTGGCGGTAATCAAATTTTGCATTTCGGTCAACCCAGCGCTGACGATTTTTAAGGCTCATTAAAATGTCTGTGCTGTCATTTGCATAGTAAATATCAAGTAAGGCGGGTGTAACAAGTGATGCTGTTTGGCTCAAGCTTTCGTTACGCTTGGTATTAGGTAAGTAACTACTTAAACTGATAAATGCCTCAACTCTCTCGTCCGGAAAATCTGCATAGTACTCCAATAACACACCTGCACTCGTGCCTTGTGCTATAACCACTATATTACTCGAATCTTCCATAGCGGTTTGATACAGCGCATTAAATCGAGAAATGAGATTTATTTTATAGTTATCAAGTATGTCGTCAGTTACTTTTTCAATTGCATTAACGTAATGAGGTTCTTCTTTTATTTTTGCAGGCTGCGATTGGGCGTTTGTTGCTGTGTCGGGTGATGCAAGTTCCTCGGCTTTACTAGGAGCAGCTTCGGTTTCGCTGGGCATTGCTTCGGCCATTTTACTTGCTTGCCAATCAATGTCGGGTACTGTCATTGCGTAGGTGCTGTAACCTAAATTATTAAGCTCTTTACGCAAGTAGCTCATACCTGAATTATTGGTAGGTGAAGAATGCCAGTCGGGTATAAGTATTACTATACCTCTAAAATTACTACTCATATACTCGCTGTAAAGGCTTAAAAATTCTGTTTCACCCGCCAATATAGGCTTTATTTCATCGCTTGGAAGTAGTCGCTCAATGTCGCTATTTTCAATGCTTGATAGATTAGGTGGGGCAATATGTTCAGCCGCGCTGATGGGGTTAGCTAAAAGTAGGGCACAGCTGAGCTGTATATAAAAAGCCCTTTTTAAAAACCGTGGAAATAGCATAACGCACCTAACTAATGACAATTAGTTAGGTATCGGCAAGGTTATCTAAAAGTTTAATAGATAGAGCGAATTAGCTAGTGAATTTGAACCTGTTAAAACTCTAATTCGGCTTCAAAAGTAAGTACTTGCTCAGTTACGGGGTGCTTTAATTGCAGCATTTGTGCATGTAATTGTAAGCGAGGAGCGGCAGCAAGTGCCTCTTTGTGGGCGTAAAGTCTATCACCTAAAATAGGATGACCAAGGCTTAACATATGCACACGTAGTTGATGCGAGCGACCAGTGATGGGAGTTAGCTCTACACGGGTTGCATTTTCTTCACGCTCAAGTATTTTGAAATGCGTAAGCGAAGGTTTACCTCTGTCGTGATCAACCATTTGTTTTGGGCGATTAGGCCAATCACAAATAAGGGGTAAATCTACTGATCCTGTTTCAGCTTCAAGTTGTCCGTATACACGTGCTATGTAACGTTTAGCTGTTTCGCGCTCTTGAAACTGCATACTTAAATGTCTGTGTGCTGCTTTATTCATGGCAAGGCACAGTATGCCGGAAGTCGCCATATCTAAGCGGTGCACTATTCTTGCTGTTGGAAAAACACGATTAACACGATTAATTAAGCTGTCGGCATGTTTAGGATCTTTACCTGGGACAGTTAATAACTCACTTGGTTTATTAACTATCAGTAAGTCGTCATCCTGAAAAAGTATCGTTAAATACGGACTCATAGGGGGATTGTAATTAACTAACACGGCCGACCTTAGTAATTTTGAAGGTCGCTATTTTAGTAGAGCAGGCCAACAGGCTCAAGTAAAAGTTTGGCTATATTGTTTTAACTAATAATCCAAGCCTTAGCTCCTTTAAAGCACTTTTATAGCTTAATTTCTTGCGCTGTTAATAATCGATATTCACCACTAGCCAAGTTTTCATCTAGGGTAATTTCCGCAATTTGCTCGCGATGCAGCTCAACTACTTTGTTATCTACCGCGTAAAGCATACGCTTAACTTGATGATACTTACCTTCACTTATTGATAAACGTAGGCCGTAATTAGCAAGTCGTTCGGCAATAGCTGGGCGGGTTAAATCTTTTTCGTTATGCAGCATGACACCTGTGCGTAATTGCTCAAGGGCTTCATCGGTAATCGGCTCTTGAGTTTCTACTAGGTAGGTTTTAAATTTATTGCTTTTAGGTGCCGTAATTTTATGTGACCAATCACCATCATTAGTAATAATAACTAACCCTGTCGTATCTATATCAAGACGACCTGCCACATGAAAGTCACTCATATTTGGCTCATCAAGTAAGTCAAAAACGGTTTTATGTAGCTCGTCACTGTTAGCACATACATAGCCAACAGGTTTATTTAGCATGTAATAGCGCTTACCTAAAAATACCAAAGGTGTATCTTGGTACAGTACTTCATCTTGCTGGGCTAGCTGAAAATTATGTGATGTGATTACTTCGCCATTAACGCTTACTTCTTTTCGCTTAATACTAGCGCGAGCTTGGGTACGCGGTATTTCAGCTAAGTGGCTAATAAATTTATCTAAGCGGCAAGGGAATTTCATTTTGGTTCACATTTTTAGTCGGCTACAATGGGCGCGATTATAGCCGATAGTGAAATACCATGACAGTGCACAGCACACAAATTTTAAGCCTTTACCAAGCAAAAATAGACACAGGTGAACTGTGTTTTGATGCTGCGCAGCAAAATGCAGTGGAAGCTTTAAATACGCTAAGCGAGCAACTTCAAGCTCACACATCATGGTGGCAAAAAGCGACTTTAATAAAAGGTGTTTATTTATACGGACGCGTAGGGCGTGGTAAATCCATGTTAATGGATTTATTTTATAAAAACCTACCTATTGAGCAAAAGCAGCGGCTGCATTTTCATCATTTTATAGCACAAGTGCATGCCCAACTTTCGCAGCTACAAGGTCAAAAAAATCCACTCATTCTAATTGCAAAACAGTGGGCTAAAAATATTCGTGTATTGTGTTTTGACGAGTTTTTTGTGAGCGACATTGGTGATGCCATGATTATGGCCAGATTGTTCAATGCGTTATTTGAACAAGGTGTTGTGCTGGTGGCCACATCGAACGCAAAGCCAGAGCAGCTTTATTACAACGGCCTGCAACGGGCGCGATTTTTACCTACTATCGATTTAATTAATAACCATTGCCATATAATTAATGTGGCAGGGGAGGACGATCACCGTTTTAGATATGGTAAAAACAGTCGTCACTATTTTATTAATTTATCTAATCACGATTTTGAAAATGAGTTTTTAGCTTCGTATCCGGCTGTAACATGCAGCAATACAATTACTGTGCATGGCCGCGATTTACCTTATTTATTAAGAGCCGATAACGCCTTGATGATTGATTTTATGGCGCTATGTTCAGGCCCACGTAGTGCTAACGACTATATGTTTTTAGCAACGCAATTTGATGTGTTATATGTATCGAACGTGCCGCAAATGGGTGTTAAAGCAACGGGTAAAGTTATTGTTCACGGTATAGAAGATAGCTACCAACGCGAAAAACAAACACTTGATGAGCATGCCTTTGACGACGAAGCACGGCGCTTTATTGCCTTAGTAGATGAGTTTTACGATTGCCATAAGTTGCTGGTAATAAATGCGCAAACCGACATTGAACATTTGTATAAAGGTAAAAAGTTGAGCTTTGAATATGCACGCACACAATCACGCATAGTCGAAATGCAAAATTGGTAACGCTTTAATATATATTGTAAACGAGCTTGCTCAAGTGAGAAGCGCAGCTTTTAATATTTATAACTGATTACTTATTGGTTTCTCTAAAGCGAAGCACCCTCTAAACCTCTTTGTGAATAAATCACTTAAGATCTTATTGCACAAAGAGGAGTAAATGAGAAAACATTAAAGCATAGAAATTATGAGCTTTGCTCGTCACGCCAGCAAGCTGTGTCTACAAGAAAGTTTAACCACGGTGTTAAACTTACCCCTCTTGGCGCACTATATTCTCAAGGGCGCGAATATTAGTAATTAAGTCCTGGCGTTGTGGGTTGGCTTGTAATGCTTTTCTAAGATGCTTTAGCGCGCTCGGGTAGTCTTTAGAATCAATCGCTATTTGCGATAATCCAAGCCATGCCGATAGTTGGTAATCAGGTAGGGCTTGTGCACGAACGTACATAAGTTTTGCTTGGGTAAGTTGGCTTTTACTGCGATATATACTCGCTAAACTAAGTAGGGCATCACCTAAATTCGGGTTTATTTTAAGTGCGTTATTTAAGCTTTTAAGAGCACGTTTAGTATTACCTTGTTGCATAGCAATTTGTGCGCTGTATACAGAAAACTGCGCTTGTTCATCACGGGGTAGCTGCTTAGTTAATCTTTTTGCGCTGCCTATTAGCTCTTTAGCTAAATCCCATTTTTGTTGAGATACAAGCCAGCCTAAAGTTTGCATCGTGGTATTAATAACCTCCACTTGCTGCTGTTTAGTGGCGTGTTTTAAACCTTGCTTTAATAAACTCACAGCGCGTTCAGTGCTGCCTTCACTTAAATGCAGCTGGGCTGCTAAAAGCTGGTTACTGGTATCTTTAGGGTTGAGTTTTAAGGCCACTTCAATAGCAGCTAGCGCCTGCTTTTTGTGATCAAGCTGTAATGCTATTTGTGCACGTTGCAGCCAAAGTTCAGCTTTATCAGGGCTTTTATTAAGTAATTCTTTTAATAATGCATTTGCCTGACTTAAATCACCCGATTCAATTAACGCAAACAATAGCCCTTGTTGGTATTGGCTTGTTTCTGGCGCTAGCATAAGCGCTTGGCGGTACGCCGCTACTGCGCTCCAAGGTTGGCTGTGCTGTACATGTATATAAGCAAGTTGCGCATAACTTTGTGCATCAGCTTGGCCAAGTTCAATACTGTGAACTAGGTGTGTTTGTGCTTTGTCATACTTTGCTTGTTGCATGTATAAAAGGCTCAAACCTTGGTGTGCTTTTACTAAATCAGGTGAGGCTTTTAAACACGCTAAGTACGCTAGTTCAGCGTTATTAAAGTCTTTTGTTGAAAGCAGTACTTGTGCACGTAATAAGTTTAAAGCAGTGCTATCTTTGCTTATATCACGGCCTTTAAATAGCGCAGCGACTTCACTGTAATTACCTGCTTGTAACAGTGGTTGCACTTGGCGAGCAAAACCGCGCTCGGTCGGCTCAATAAGGACCTCTGTAGGACCCAGTAATTTATTATTTATAGCCAACTGCCATGTTGGATCGCTAGGCGATAACGTTACTTTTAGTGGCGCATTAGTATCACTGGCAGCGCTTGCATGTACGCTACTTGCACTTACTAAAGGTAATGAACACATTACAGTCGTTAACAGTGCGGAAGTTAATGGTTTTAGCGTTTTAAATATATTCATATTTTTCATTTTAATAGGCTTAAGGTTTAAATTCGATTGGCCAAATAAAGCGAGCGCGTACGGTTTCACCTTCTTTTTTAGGTGCACTAAAGCGGCTTTGTTTAATAATTTTGTCGATAGCTGGTTTAAGTTCAGGGTATGGGTTTTGTACTACCTCAATTAAACTTACCTTGCCACTTTCATCAATAAATACATCGAGTTTTACAGTAAATACATCAACACCTCGGCGGGTTAAGCTTTTTGGTAAAACGGCCTTGACGGGAGTAAGCAAAGTGGGGAGACCATCGAGTTGATTTAAGCTAAATGCATCCCAATTTACACTCATTGATTGCCATTGTGGCGCGCTTACTTTTACGCTAGGTGTATCGGGTTTTACAATACTTAAATTGCTGTTGATCTTAATTTTTACGGCTTGAATAGATGCGCCTGCACCTTCTACCGCCAAGCTTTGCATTGGCTCACTTGTTTGCTGTTGCGATATTGATGGTGGAGGAGGAGGTGGCAATGCCACCATAGCAATCTCACGTACAACGACTTTGTCTTGCATATGATGCTCTGCAAGTTGTCCAAGCCATAAAAGTAGTAATGCAGCACTAAGTACAATGAGGCTAAGGCCAAATGCAAAAAGTGGATGGCGATTGTTTTTTGTTTTTTGAGGCGAGTCAATCGTGTGCATATTATTGCTTCGTAGCTAAGTTAACTTTCGCCGCGCCTGCCAGCTTTGCTTCGTCAATTACTTGAACAAGTAACTCTGTAGGTACTGTTTTATCAGCTTGAATTACCACAGGGCGTTGTTGCTGTTTTAACATTTGCTCGACACTACTACGTACACCAGCAACACCAATTTGGCTGCCATCAAAAAATACTTGTTGAGAGTCGGTTATTGCTAAAAATATAACTTGCTGCTCAAGGCGGCTGGCCGATACGGCTTGTGGTTTATCAACCTCAACACCGCTTTCGCGTACAAATACGGTTGTAACAATAAAAAATATTAGCAATATAAATACCACATCAAGTAGCGGCGACATATCGATATGTTGCCCCGCTTCTTGCTCTAGCTTGTGCTTTAATCGTGATTGCATAGTGTTACCCTAACTGTTTACTTAACGTATGTAATTTAGGATTACGCTGCGAATACGCTAAATACGCTTGCATTAACCACGCGGGAATAGCGCACACAAGGCCGAGTTGAGTTGTTAGTAATGCATCACCAATGGCGTCACTCATTAACTCGTTATGGCCCAGCGCCATTACTTTAAATGTATCAAGCAAACCAACAATGGTGCCTAATAAACCAAGTAGCGGAAGCGCTGCAGTTAAAATAGAGCTTACCTCTTGCCAGTAACCTTTACGCTGCGCTTGGTATTGTTTAAGGTGCAGTAAGTCATGAAAAATCAGCTGGTATACAAATAAAGCGAGTAAAAGAATACACCAGCAAATAGGGTTACTAACGATTTTTTCAAACA
The DNA here is from genome assembly GCF_015864705.1 of Pseudoalteromonas sp. NGC95. Classification (NCBI taxonomy): domain Bacteria; kingdom Pseudomonadati; phylum Pseudomonadota; class Gammaproteobacteria; order Alteromonadales; family Pseudoalteromonadaceae; genus Pseudoalteromonas; species Pseudoalteromonas sp. NGC95. The sequence goes on along the minus strand of NZ_JADYWR010000001.1, from coordinate 249,558 downwards.
TTGGTTTCTCCTTTTTCTAGTTGGCTAAGCTGTAATGCAAAGCCTTCTAGTTGGCTGTAATACGCTTTTGCTTTACGTGATAGCAATGCATTTAATACCAATGCAGGGATGGCAACGACTAAACCTAATTCAGTTGTTATAAGTGCTTGTGCAATACCGCCCGATACAACTTCTGGGTCACCTGAGCCAAACAAGGTCATCATTTTAAATGTTTCGATCATGCCGCTAACAGTACCTAACAAGCCAAGTAGTGGAGCTACTGCAGCCGTAACGGCAATAGCGCCAATAAAGTTATCGAGTTTATGCTTATCGTGAATTAACTGATTAAATAATTGATCGTCTCGTACTTGGCCTTTTTCGCTTTGCAGCGTTAAGTTGAACAACTGCTGCTGCATGCCTGCAAATTCATTGCTATTTTTAGCTTTAAAAAATTGCTGTAATTGCATTTGAGGGTGCATTTTAATTTTACTTAAACGCAGTAGTTGCGCGGCTTTTAATAGCGCAATGGTTAGTGCAAAGCAGGCAAATAAAATAATAGGGATAGCCCACAAGCCGCCTTTTTCTAGGTGTTCAAGCGGACTTTCTTGTTGGGCTTGGCTAGTTACTAAGTGCGTTAAACTAGGATCAAAAGTAAGTAATGTTGAGCCTACACCGTTTTGCTTTAAAGTATTATCGAGTGGGTTATCGTCACTTGTTGATTGTACTAACGCTACTTTTAATGCATTAGATTCATCATCCAAATTTAATAAACCCATAAGTTTAGGTGTTTGCGTACTAAACCATGCAATAGGGCCTACTTGAAGGGTATTAGCTTGGCTTAATTCGCCATTACTTAGCACAACCGATTGCTTTTTAAACTGTGGATAAAGTGCCTGTTCTTGATTATTAATTTGCGATATAACGCGGCTTAATAACTCGTTTTGGTTATTAGTCGCGTTGTTATTGCCTGAACCATTGCCTGCATTATTACCGGTACTATTGCTGGTATTTTGGCGCACAAAACGGCTAAGTAAGTTTAATTGATATTGCTGTTGCTGTTGCCAAGTGTCTAATCGGGTTTGTAACTGATCGAGGCTTAATGTGTTTTCGTCTGCTAGGCGGCGATTAACCGCTGCTTGTTCGCGTAATTTACTGAGCGATTGCTGCTTGGTAAAAATTTGCTTTGCAAGGGTAGCTTGCTCTTTTGAAATACTATTTTGAGTTTTACTTAGAGTACGTTGCGCTGTTTTAATATCAGTTAAAATACTTTGTTTAGCATCATCACTGCTAGCTGCAAAAGAAACATTTGCACTAAAAAGTAAAACTGTGGCGCTAAATACTTTAATTATGCTGTTAATAGCCATTATTTAGCCCCTTGCTGGTTTTTATTTACATAACTTAATATTGGGAGTGTTACCCAATCAGCAGCGCGCTTTTTTTGCTGTACAGCAATACCCAGTGCAACTTGCTCAGCATTAATGCTTGGGTCAAATTCCCACTGCCAACCTAAGTCACTTGGAAAACCAATACCTACGTAACTTAAATCTTCGCTTACAAACCATGCTTGTGCTGCACCTAAATAAAGCTGCTTTACCCATATTTCTTGCCCGTCAGGATGCTTGATAGCCATTTCGTGAATTGAAATACGTTGTTGAAAATCATTAAGTAGAGTCAGCATTTTTAGCGCTGTTTGTAATTTGTCTGTTGTACTGAGCTGTGAGTCGCTTAAATCACCAGTGTTTTTCCAACTACTTAAAAGTGGCGGGGGGAGTTGCACTTGTAATGAAAGTAATTGCCCAGAAATACGTGCTAGTTGATCATTTAATTGCTGTTGATCATTTTCTAGTTCTGATTGCTTAGTAACAAGTTGTTCGCGTTTTTGGGCAAGCTCACTGGTGCTTTTTTTTCTACGCTGATTAAGCTCGCTAAGTTGCTGCTGCTCAGCATTTAGAAGCGTTAAGGTTTGCTCCATACTGCTTTTTTGTTCAAGCCAATGAGTATTTAATTCTGTGTTTTGATTTTCTATTTGTAGCCATTTATTAACGAGTTGTTCTAGCTCACTAACAGTGTCGGCCTTTACTGCCATGGTGCTACAAAGCGCGATAACTACGCTAATTGGTTTAATTAAGCTTCGCATTACTTAACAACAATCCTGAAAGTTACGACAAGCAATTACAAGGACGTAATTACTGTTAATTTTTGAGTGCGTATACAATATAGGAATTCACATAACAATGCAATTGATAACAGTTATCGTTTACATTGCGTTGTTTGAGTGGTAGGATTTCGCCGAAATTAAATATGTACCTTAAATTAACAATAGTTAAGTGCTTAATAAAAACTACGGAGTAACCATGAGTAAGCCATCGAATAAAGTAAATACCTACGTGAAGCCAATTGCAGCGGTTGTTACAGCAACGCTTTCAACTTGGGCAAGTGCACAAGATGTTCAAGAGCTGGCTGTAGTAAAAGCACAAACGATAACTGAGTCTAGCTATGTTGTTGAAAAATCAACGTCGCATAAATACACTCAACCGCTACTTGATACAGCTAAAACTGTAACGGTAATTAACCAAGCGGTAATGAAAGATAGAAACGTAGATAGCTTACGTGATGCTTTACGCAATGTGTCTGGTATTTCTTTAGCAGCAGGTGAGGGTGGTTCACCTACTGGCGATAGCATGTCGATTCGTGGTTTTAGTGCTACAAATGATATTTTTGTAGATGGTATTCGTGATGTTGCAGGTTACACACGTGATATTTACAACATTGAAGCCGTTGAAGTTGCAAAAGGCCCAGGCTCTGCAGTTTCTGGTCGTGGCGCAACAGGTGGTAGTGTTAATTTAGAAAGTAAAAAGGCGAAGTTAGACAACTTTAACGACGTTTCTCTACGTTTAGGTACAGAAAACGATTACCGTGGTCGTTTTGATACTAACATTCAAGTAAACGACACAAGCGCACTACGTATCAATCTTCTTACTGATAAAGGTGATGTTGCAGGTCGTGATCATGTTGAAAACGAAACAAATGCTGTTGCGCTTGCATTTGCAACAGGACTTGGTACAAACAGCCGTTTTGATTTAAACCTAGAGTATCAACGCCAAGACAATTTACCAGATTATGGTATTCCTTGGGTTTACAGTGATACGCCAGTAGCTGAACTTGCAGATAGTGCACGCTCACCTTCTCCTGTCGACTTTGATAACTTTTACGGTAATATTTATCGTGATTACGAAGATATTGAAGCTTACTCAACAACAGCTCGTTATGAGTATGATTTTTCTCAAAATACTACGTTACGTGTGCAAGGTCGTTTAGGTAAAGTTAAGCGTGAGTCAGTAACAACTGCACCGCGTTATTTCTCGGTTACAACAGACACTGATATTACCTTTGCAGATGAAAAAACACGTGATACTGAAAATTCACTTGCTGCACTTCAAGTTGATTTAATTGGTAACTATGAATTTGCTGGCTTTACTCACGACGTAGTAGTAGGTGTTGAACTTGCAAATGAAACGTTTACACGCCATAACTTTGTTGCCACTACGCCTGATAACCTAATTGAAGATGGAATACGTAACGACTTATACAACCCTGATGCAACAATTGCATTTACGGGTGTGTACGGCCGTGACGGTACAAGCATTGAAGCTAAAGCTAAAAACCAAGCTATTTATGCATTTGATACAGTGACGCTTAACAAGCAATGGGAAGTTACAGGTGGAATTCGCTTTGATAGCTTCACTACGGATTATCACAACGATTACAATGATCCAAGCGCTTTAATTTCTACAAGTGACGATTTATTTAGCTGGAATGCAGCTGTAGTTTATAAACCTACAGAAAACGGCAGTGTATATTTAGGCGCAGGTAATTCATTTAACCCATCGGCTGAAAGCCTAACGGTATCTACGCGTTCAAATGCAGCTGATTTAGACGCAGAAGAAAGCCGCAGTTATGAATTAGGAACTAAATGGAGCCTAATGGATGGCCGCCTGCAAACTAATGCTGCACTTTTCCGTACTGAAAAAACCAATGCCCGTACTGATGACCCATTTGCAGATAGCTCAAGTGACGAAATACTCGGTGGTGAGCAGCGCGTTCAAGGTTTAGAGCTTTCAGCAACGGGCCTAATTACTAAAGAGTGGACTGTAATTGCTTCATACACTTACCAAGATAGCGAAGTAACTAAAGCATTAGGCGACGACGCAACTCAAATTGGTAACGAGCTTGCACGTACGCCTAAAAATAGCGCGAGTGTTTGGACTACGTACGATATGTCGGATAAGTTATCGTTTGGTTTAGGTGCGCAATATGTAGGTGAGCGTTACAACGGGACTACGTCAACACGCTCTCGTGCGCCAGGTTATACTATTTTTGACCTAATGGTTGCGTATGACATATCAAAAGATTTGAGTCTGCAGTTTAATGGTGAAAACCTAGGTGATAAAGATTACGTTGATCAGTTAGGTGGTGGACACTTTGTACCAGGTGATGGTCGTAAGTTTAGCTTAACAGCGAGCTACTCTTTCTAAGAGTAAAATAAGTACGGCATAAAAGGGCAGAGTTAACTCTGCCCTTAATTATTTGATGAAAATGTGAGAGGGCGCACATGCTAGTTAAAATTCCAGAGCTACTAACGAAAGAAGAAGTGGCGTATTGTCATGAGGTTTTGCTTCAAGCGCAGTGGGCCGATGGCAGTATTACCGCAGGGCATCAATCAACCAAAGCAAAAAATAACTTACAGCTACCTGAAAATAGCCCTGAATGCCAAGAGCTTGGCGACATTATTATGGCAGCACTTGCGCGTAGTAATTTGTTTATGTCGGCAGCGCTCCCCGCAAAAATTTTTCCTCCGCTTTTTAACTGTTATCAAGGTGGGCAATCGTTTGGTGTGCATGTAGATAATGCGATTAGACAAGTGCCGGGTACGCCAGTAAAAATTCGTACAGATGTATCAATGACGTTATTTATTAATGACCCCGAAGACTATGAGGGCGGTGAACTTGTTATTGAAGACACTTATGGCTCACACAGCGTAAAGCTGCCAGCAGGCAGTATGGTGTTGTACCCTTCAACGAGTTTACATCGTGTAATGCCAGTAACAAGTGGGCGCAGATTAGCCTCATTCTTTTGGTTACAGAGCATGGTAAACAGCGACGAAAAACGTGGTTTACTCTTTGATTTAGATATGTCGATTCAAAGTTTGCGCAGCAAAGTAGAAGATAGCCCAGAGATTATTCAATTAACAGGGGTTTATCATAACTTGCTAAGACAGTGGGCGCAGACATAACGAAGATACTCGTTATTAAATATTGGATATTAGATATAAGTAATTAAAAGCTGCGCTTTTCGCGTGAGTAAGCTCTACGCCTACGACGCAGCCATAAAATTGAATTCGGTGTTTAAAATACTCGGTATGCGCGGCTTGATGCCGCGCACTTATTGTAAGCGCAAAGCTTGTTTTACTTAACCCTTATAACCGTTAGGGTTATTTGACTGCCAGCGCCAGGTATCTTGCATCATTTCATCAATACCGCGCACTGCTTCCCAGCCAAGTTCATTAAGTGCTTTTTCTGGCGCTGCATAACACGCTGCAATATCACCCGGGCGGCGAGGTGAAACCTGATAAGGTACAGCTTGATCGCTTGCTTTAATAAATGCATTAACCATTTGTAGTACAGAGTAACCATTACCAGTACCTAGGTTATAAACTAATGCACCCGTACTGCTGGCAATTTTATCAAGCGCTTTTAAATGACCAATAGCTAAATCTACAACGTGTATATAGTCGCGTACACCTGTGCCATCAACTGTGTCGTAGTCATCACCAAATACAGCGAGTTGCTTTAATTTACCTACCGCTACTTGTGCGATAAACGGTAAAAGGTTGTTTGGAATACCATTAGGATCTTCACCAATTAAGCCCGACTCATGTGCACCCACTGGGTTAAAGTAACGCAAAATAGCAAACGCAAAGCGCTCATCTGATTTGGCGATATCTTGTAGCATCATCTCAACCATCAGCTTAGATGTGCCGTACGGGTTAGTAGTACCGCCTACAGGAAAGTCTTCTTTAATTGGTAAGCTTGCAGGGTCGCCGTATACTGTGGCTGACGAGCTAAATACTAATTTAAATACACCAGCATCGCGCATTGCATCAACAAGCGTAAGCGTACCTTGTACATTGTTTTGATAGTACTCAATGGGCTTTGCAACCGACTCGCCTACTGATTTTAAGCCCGCAAAATGTATAACACTATCAACCGTGTGTTTTGCAAATACTGAATCTAAAAAGGGTTTATCGAGAATATCGCCTTGGTAAAAAGTGGCCTCTTTGCCTGTAATATTCTTTACGCGCGCAAGTGATTCTTGTGATGAGTTACTTAAATTATCAATAACAACAACATCGTTACCTTGCTGTAAAAGTTCTAAAACAGTGTGCGAGCCAATATAGCCAGCGCCACCGGTTACTAAAATAGTCATGAAAGCTCCGTGGGTACCTTTTATCAATTGAGTTAATTTCACCATAAATAGAGGTGATTTACATGCTTTATCTGTAATTTCTATAGTTTAAATAACATCTTTTTTTAATAACGGTAAATTAATCACTTTTGATTACATTTTACTCAGTACAAGTAACACTTTATACGTAAGATTAAGTTATAGTTAATAAACAAGTGCTAAAATGAGTCTAGTAATAGCTGATGCTAGGTTTACTCCAATCTACACTTTTGTGATTGGTCTACCTCTTTGGAGAAAGATATGAATTTAGTTAAAAAAATAGCAACAACAATGTGTATCGCATTACCTGCGCTTGCCCATGCTGGTGAGTCTGTTGTTAAATGGCATGACTTTAATGATTATCGTGATGTGCGAGCGTCAAACCAAACAAAGAGCTCATATCACAAAAGTGTGGCAGCAAGTTTCGAAAAGCATATGGCTAAACTAGCCGAGCAATTGCCAAAAGATTATAAATTAAACGTAGAGTTTACAGACTTAGATTTAGCAGGTGATGTGCGTTATGGCGGTATGGACGAAATTCGTGTAGTAAAACCAATTTATTTTCCACGCATTAAGCTAAATTATTCGTTAACCGATAACGACGGTACAGTGCTAAGTAAAGATACTGATGTGGAGCTTAAAGATATGGGCTTTATGGATAAAATTAAAATGGGCCGCGACGAATCATTTTATTACGAAAAACGCTTACTAACAGAGTGGTTTGGTGAACAAATATTACCAAGTTTAGATTAACTGAAAATAAAAATGCCGCTAAATAGCGGCATTTTTATTTTTAAGCTTTACTTAAAAGTAGCTAACAACGTGAGTATTTGTTGTAACTTAATAACGGTTGTTTTCAGTTTTTCTTCTTCAAAACCATCGTTAGATAAGCTTTCAACATCAGCGGCTACGTCAAGTACGTAAGGCTTAAAACGTTTAGCTTCAAAGCTAAAGCCAGAATCGGCAGTAAATAAGGCTTTAAACTTACCGTGACCTTGCTGTTGAAGCTCGTCGAGTTTTTTGTCAGCATCAAGTGCCTGACGGTAAACAATTTTTAAGTTGGCATTGAGTTGTTCAATAATAGAATCCATGGTTTTCCTAAAGCTTTGCACTGCATTGCCGACATAATACTTGGATTACATTTAAAAGTCAGGTTTGTTATATGAATATATCAGGCACAAGTTTACCCGCTGTTTCTGGCTCAGGCCAAGGCAGTGAGCTTTACAGCGCTGCTTTATCTAAAAAGCAGCAGTTAGCAGATGGCGCGGCGGCTCTTGCACTTATTGAAGGTGCTGCACAATCGTCAAGTGCGCAAACACCGGCTAAATCGGTAACAGCATCATTGGGTAACAACGTAAATATATACGTTTAAATGCTGTTTTAAATTAGCTTAAGATCGATAGGTGTTTTGCTTTTTTGACCACCGATTTCTCTTACTAATTTAGGCACTAAAAATCCAGGCAGAGCTTTTAATAGCTCTGCCATTATTTCAATTGCTTGCGCTTCATTAATATCAAAGTGGCTCGCCCCTTCAACTTTATCTAGCAAATACAAATAATACGGCAATACGTCTGCGTCAAATAACGCTTCGCTTAAATTTATTTGCGCATCAACCGTATCGTTCACATCTTTTAAAATTACAGCTTGGTTTAGAAGCGTTACGTTTGCTTGTTTAAGCTTTTGCATAGCAGCTTTAAAATCAGCGTCTATTTCGTTGGCGTGGTTTATGTGATTAATAAAAATAATTTTTAATGGCGATTTTGCTAATCTCTCACATAACTCATCGGTAACTCGCGCCGGTATAACTACTGGCAAACGGCTATGAATTCGCATTCGTTTTATTTGTGGTAATTGCTCAAGCTCATCCAAAAACCAGCTTATTGCATCGTCTTTGGCCATCAGTGGATCACCACCACTTAAAATCACTTCGTTTATATTGCTATCTGATTTTATATAGCTCAGTGTTTCAAGCAGACTTTTTTTATTGAGTTGGTTTTCTTGATACGGGAAATGCCTTCTAAAGCAATAACGACAATTTACAGCACAGCCGGTTTTAAACATCACCAAAACACGCGATTTGTACTTATGTAAAAGGCCTGGTTGGTCGTTATCTTGCTCAAGTAGGGGATCTTTATTAAAACCCGATTTAGTCAAAAATTCTTGATGGCGTGGCATAACTTGTAGCAATAGAGGATCGTTTGGATCGCCTTTGCGTATTTTTTTTATAAAAGGGATAGGCACGCGTACCGGAAATAAACTACGGGCTTTTAGGTCGTTTTCATGGACTTGGCTCGATAAACCGACCATTTCAAGCAAGGTTTTTGGGCAGGTAACTACATTTGCTAATTCTTTTTGCCAGTTTTTATGCAAATTTGCTTCATTTCTTTGTATCATTGGCATGTAGATTACTCGAAAAAATATAAATAGAGGAAACGATGGCGAATTATAGCACCAACGAGTTCAAGGGCGGCCTAAAAATTATGATGGACGGCGAGCCTTGCAGTATCTTAGAAAATGAAATGGTAAAACCTGGTAAAGGCCAGGCGTTTAACCGTGTTCGTATCCGTAAACTTATCTCTGGTAAGGTGCTTGAAAAAACCTTTAAATCGGGTGAATCAGTTGAAGGTGCTGATGTAATGGATACAGATTTAGCGTATCTATACACAGACGGCGAATTTTGGCATTTTATGAACAACGAAACATTTGAGCAAATTGCTGCTGACGAAAAAGCACTAGGCGATTCAGTAAAATGGTTAGTTGAAAATGATTTATGCACAATTACATTATGGAACGGCAGCCCTATTGCTGTTACACCACCTAACTTTGTTGAGCTTGAGATCACTGAAACTGATCCTGGCCTTAAAGGCGATACAGCGGGTACTGGTGGTAAACCAGCAACGCTTAGCACAGGCGCTGTGGTACGAGTTCCATTATTCGTACAAATTGGCGAAGTAATTAAAGTAGACACTCGTAACGGTGAATACGTAAGCCGTGTTAAGTAAGCTTTAACATTGTTTATAAAATCCCAGCTTACGCTGGGATTTTTTTTTGGAGAAAATATGTCAGCAGATCTTTGGGCCCCAAGCGCAAGCATTGAAACACTAAAACAACGTGCAGCGATATTACGTAGTATTCGTGAGTTTTTTTATGTACGTGATGTTTTAGAGGTAGAAACGCCAAGCTTAAGTGCTGCCAGTGTAACCGATGTGCACTTAGCTAGTTTTAAAACCAAATTTGTAGGTCCAGGGCATGCTGGTGGGCTTCCTCTGTTTTTACAAACATCTCCAGAGTTTGCCATGAAACGCTTGTTAGCAGCAGGCTCAGGCGCTATTTTTCAGCTTTGTAAAGCATTTAGAAATGAAGAAGCGGGTAGCCATCATAATCCTGAATTTACTATGCTGGAATGGTATCGCCCAGGCTTTGATGAATTTACACTTATGGATGAAATGGATGAGTTAATGCAACTTGTTTTAGGTGTCGAGCCTGCAACTAGACTTACTTATCAGCAAGCGTTTGAACAAGCACTCGGCCTCGATCCTTTAACAGCAAGCATAGAGCAATTAAAGCAACTAGCGTGTAAGCAGGGGTTTGCTGATATAGCCCAAAATGAAACGCATAAAGATACCTTACTGCAATTATTATTTTGTATGAAAGTGGAGCCAACAATAGGACAAGAAAAACCGTGTTTTGTTTATCATTTTCCAGCTTCTCAAGCGGCACTTGCACAAATTTGTGAACATGATGCACGCGTAGCAGGGCGCTTTGAGCTTTATTACAAAAATATGGAATTGGCTAACGGCTTTAACGAATTAACAAATGCTAGTGAGCAAGCTAAACGTTTTAATGAAGATAACACATACCGCGCTAACAACGGTTTAAAGCAAGTACCAATGGATACACGTTTAATTAAAGCGCTAGAACATGGATTACCACAATGCGCAGGGGTGGCTTTGGGGATTGATAGGTTGGTAATGCTTGCAACAAATAAAGAAAAAATTAAAGACGTAATAGCGTTTGATGTTCAAAGAGCGTGATACTTGGCTTGTAGGCGTAGGTGGAATATTTGTAGGTGCGAATTTATTTCGCGCTCGTGTAATTTAACTTTATAAAAAGCGAGGTATAAAACCTCACCTACAAATAAAAACACCGCGTTTAATTTAAACGCGGTGTTTTTATTTGCTTGCTGTAGCTTTCATTTGAAAGCCAACGGCTGTGCTTTACAGATTAAGTGTAAACGTAACACCTGCAACACGAGGCTCACCTAATTGTGTGTAGGTATGCGTTGCGTAACCATCTTGTGGATCGTTACCAAACTCAAAACCACGTGTAGGGACTGTCTCGTCAAACACGTTACGAGCCCACGCGCGAACTGCCCACATGTCTGCTTCGTAGCCAAAGCTTAAGTTAACTAAGTTGCTGCTTGGTGCCTGTGAGTTATGACTATCTGAGAAGTAGTAGTCGTCCTTACCTTCAACACCAATCATACCGTAAAGCTCACTTGTAAAGTTATAGCGAGCAGTAAACGCATACTGGTATTTAGGTGACTGTGCTTGCTCACGACCGTCTTGGTTTAAGCCAGACTGCGTTACAAAGTCATCTATTTCAGTGTTTAAGTAACCAGCACTACCCGTTAAAAATAGATTATCAGTTAGTTGGTAACTACCTTCAACTTCTAATCCGTAGTTGCTACCAGAACTTGCGTTATCAACATAACCGGTAAATTGCTGACCTTCTACTTGCCATGCTTTTAACTGAATATCGTCGCGGTGCATGTAAAATGCAGCTAAGCGAAGCGTAAATTTGTCATCAAGCGATGAGCCTTTAACACCAAATTCGCCACTCCATAAATATTCAGGGTCGAAACTGGTGTGTTGCTGGAAAAAATCAGCGCTTAGGTTTAAGCCTTCATCTTTGGCTTTAGCAAGCGCTTCTGAGTTAATACCGCCAGCTTTGTAGCCACGCGTAATGCTGGTGTAGATCATAGTGCGATCAATCACTTGATATTCAAGTGCTATTTTACCGCCAACCATTACGTCGTCGGTGTCTTGTATAAAGCCATTGCTATCGGTGTAGTCGCCTTGGTATTGCTCTACACGTAAACCTGTAATTAATGTTGTTTTAGGGCCAATTGGAGTCGCTACTTGACCATATACTGCAACGTTACTCGTTTCGTAAGTTGAAGAAAACGGGCTTGCTAACCATGTGTATTGGCGCTCTAAATCAACGTCACGGTTTTGGTAATAAATACCCGCAACCCAGTTACCCGTTTTAGAATTAAACTTTAAATCTACAGACTGATCGTCGCGATCGCGGCTGTATAAATCAGTTGAGCTGTATCCATCTGGATGTAAGCCTGCAGCACATAACTTTGGCTCACTTGTATCGTTACATACCCAGTCTTCGTCAAAGCTGTAAAGTAATTCGGTATCAATAGCCGACAGGTTTAGATTTACATCAAAAGCGTCAAAACCCGTGTAAGTATTCTTGACACCTATAGCGTAGCTTTCTTGATTATCTTGGCCTGGTTCATCGGCAACACTATTGCGGCTGTTATCAAGCGTAAACGCATCGTAACCATTGTTTATGTCAATATAGTGAAGGTTTAATTCAGTATTTAAATGCTTTGTAAGCTGACTGTTTATTTTAAAGCGGGCTACTTGTTCGTCTTGATTTTGTGTTTCGTCATTTAAGTACAGGTTATCTACGTAACCGTCTGACTTTCTGCGAAAGTAGCTAACGCGTGCGCTAGTGTCATCTGTTAAGCCTGTGCTTGCTGCAATGCCTGCTTCGCGGGTGTTGTATGTGCCAGCACCTACTTGTAATTTTAAACTTGGATCGCTCGTGGCTTTAGCTGAACCCATTTGGATCATACCGGCCATACCGTCTGCGCCAAAGCGTGTACCTTGTGGACCACGGTAAATTTCTACTTGGTCTATATCAAATAATAATGAGCTGCCACCAAGGCCAGAATAGTTAATACCATCAATTACTAAGCCTACAGATGGATTAATAGGATCTACAAATTGTGAACGAAGTCCCACGCCACGAATTTGAATATAACGACCGCGCGACGCACCAGATGCAAAATTTACATTGGCGGTACTGCCTAACATTTCGTCTAAGTAACTTGCACCACGTTGATTAATTTCATCTTCGCTGAATAAGCTCGCACTCGCGCTTAAAGTTTGAATGCTTTCGCGCTGAAAATCGCCGGTTACAACAATTCTTTCTAGGTCGCTATCATCAGCGTTAGCTGCAATTGGTGCACCAAGCAGCGGTAAAAGTGCGGCAGTAATTAAAGACAAACGTAAGTTCATTGGGTTACTTAACTCCATTTTAGGGACTCGTATGGTAGCAATTATTTAAACACATGTGCTATAAACGCGGCAATTATACGTTAAATAATCAGGATTACTAATATGACCTTTAAAGTTGACTTCAAAGTACGTGATTACGAATGTGACTTACAAGGTATCGTAAATAACAGTGTTTATTTTAATTATTTAGAGCATGCTCGCCATGAATTTTTGTACGCACACGATATTGATTTTGCTCAATTAGCGAAAGATAAAATTAACCTAGTCGTGATGCGCAGCGAAATGGACTATAAACATTCACTATTACCAGGTGATGAATTTTATGTGGCTGTGGAGCCGCAGCGTATTAGTCGTTTAAAATTTGCGTTTAAGCAAACGGTTATACGTAAAAGCGATGAAAAAGTAATGCTCAATGCACTGGTTATAGGAACGTCTATTAATGAAAAAGGTAGACCGTTTTTACCTGAGCAAATAGATAACGTATTTAAAACTACAACTTAGTACTTAATCGCATAAATTTTGAACTATCATAGAACAAAAATTTACATTTAAAACATGCATTTTTAACGGATAAAGGGCATAAATATTGTTACAATTACATTAATTAGACAATTAGTTAGTAGTAGCATGAAATTAGCAGCAATACCGATGCTTATAGTCGGTTTATGTGTTGGTTGCGCATCAACAGGGACGGTTACCAGTGAGCAGCTTAAATACACCCAATGGCAATTATCACGTGTTGATGGTTTAGCAATTCCACCTTCGTTTAATGCATCAATGAGCTTTATTGAAGCACTGCAAGTAAACGGTTTTGCTGGCTGTAACAAATTTTTTGGTGAAGGCTCGCTTGAAGAAAGTAACCTTACCGTAAGTAAATTAGGAATGACGCGCAAGTCGTGCGGCGAAGACCTTGATGAGTTTGAGCAGCAGTTATTACAAGCCTTAAAGCAAGGTGCAGAGCTTAAAATGCAAGACCAGCAATTAGTCATGCAAGGCGAGCAAACATTTGTGTTTATCCCTAAATAATTTTAAGTTTTTGAAAAACAGCCCCTTGCGGGCAGTTTTTAACTGACGTACACTCAGCGCAGATTTGATGGATAACACCTTCAAATTAACGAACAGAATTTATATATCAATACTTGTCGGAGTGCCAAAGCTAAGTAATTAGTTTTTGGCTGAGATCGCGAAAGCGGGATCCGTGAACCTGATCAGGTTAATACCTGCGTAGGGAACAAGCTGCCTAAAATGGGACGCTTGTGCGTCTTTTTTTATGCGCACAATAAAGTGATTTTGTTTATTTTAGGCTGCAAAGTAGCATGTACGCTACTTTACGATCTTTCTCTATTCCTCGGAATATCTGACAAGACAACCCTTAAGCAATGAGGCAAGTCATGTCAAATACTACAAATAAAGCGTCACGCCGAGAAACTCGTGCTGCCGCGTCTGAATATATTTATAACTTAACGGGTCAACCGTTCCCAAATTCTCATAAAGTATACGTTGAAGGCACTCAACCTGGCGTGCGCGTTGGTATGCGTGAAATCACATTAAGTGATACGTTTATTGGTGGCACAGATGAAAACCCTGTTTATGAGTCAAACGATCCGCTACGTGTTTATGATACGTCGGGCCCGTATACCGATCCTAATTTTGAACTTGATGTACGCAAAGGCTTACCAAAATTTCGTGAACAATGGATTGAAAGCCGTGGCGACACCGAGGTTTTAGAATCAGTGACGTCGCAATTTTCGCAGCAACGTATGGCAGATGAAGGGCTGGATCATATTCGCTTTGATCACCTTCCAAAAATTCGCCGTGGTGTCGCTGGTAAAAACGTAACGCAAATGCACTACGCACGCCAAGGGATTATTACTCCTGAAATGGAATACGTAGCCGTTCGCGAAAATATGGGACGTGCAGAAATTCGTAAAGAATTATTAGCAGCGCAGCATAAAGGCGAGTCGTTTGGCGCGAGTATTCCTGAATTTATTACCCCAGAATTTGTACGCGATGAAATAGCCCGTGGTCGCGCTATTTTACCAAATAATATAAACCATCCAGAAACAGAACCTATGATTGTAGGCCGTAACTTTTTAGTAAAAGTTAACGCCAACATTGGTAACTCATCAGTAAGCTCATCTATTGAAGAAGAAGTAGAAAAAATGGTGTGGTCTACCCGCTGGGGCGCAGACACCGTGATGGACTTATCAACGGGACGTTACATTCACGAAACGCGTGAATGGGTTGTACGTAACTCGCCTGTACCTATTGGCACAGTACCGATTTATCAAGCACTTGAAAAAGTAAATGGTGTGGCTGAGGATTTAACGTGGGAGATTTTCCGCGATACGCTTATTGAACAAGCCGAGCAGGGTGTTGATTACTTTACTATTCATGCCGGTGTACTGCTTCGTTACGTACCAATGACGGCTAAACGTGTAACCGGTATTGTGTCGCGCGGTGGCTCAATTATGGCTAAGTGGTGTTTAGCGCATCATAAAGAAAACTTTTTATACACTCACTTTGAAGATATTTGCGAAATTTTAAAACAATACGATGTGTGTTTTTCACTTGGTGATGGACTTCGACCTGGTTCGATTGCTGATGCCAACGATGAAGCACAGTTTAGTGAGCTGCGCACATTAGGTGAACTGACTAAAATTGCGTGGAAGCACGACGTGCAAGTATTTATTGAAGGTCCAGGACATGTGCCAATGCACATGATTAAAGCCAATATGGACGAGCAATTAAAACACTGCGACGAAGCGCCATTTTATACATTAGGTCCGCTAACGACCGATATTGCACCAGGGTACGACCATATTACTTCTGGTATTGGGGCGGCTCAAATAGCATGGTACGGCTGTGCAATGCTTTGCTATGTAACACCTAAAGAGCATTTAGGTCTGCCAAATAAAGAAGATGTTAAAGAAGGCTTAATTACCTACAAAATTGCAGCGCATGCCGCCGATTTAGCAAAAGGGCATCCTGGCGCGCAAGAGCGCGATAACGCCTTATCAAAAGCACGCTTTGAGTTTAGATGGCATGACCAATTTAATATTGGTTTAGATCCAGACCGAGCTCGCGAGTATCACGACGAAACCCTGCCGCAAGAATCAGGTAAAGTGGCTCACTTTTGCTCTATGTGTGGTCCTAAATTTTGCTCTATGAAAATTAGCCAAGAAGTACGCGATTACGCTAAAGATTTAGAAACACGTGGTATTGATCCTAATAACGCTGGCGACGCTATTGAAATAAAAATGGTTGATGTAGAAGCCGAAATGAAAGCTAAGTCAGCTGAGTTTAAGCAAACAGGCTCAGAGATTTACCATAAAGCGGTATAAAGTAATTATCGCTAGAAGTTAGATGCAGACGTAGGTGAGGTTTTATACCTCGCTTCTTTAAAAGTTGAAGAAGTGCGAAGTAAATTCGCACCTACTAATAACTGCTTTGGAGGTTTTCGTGTCCTATAACATTGCGGTGGTTGGGTTTGGTTTAGCGGGCAGGTTAGCTGCGCTTACGCTGAGTAAACAGCACCATGTCACTGTTTTTGAAGCAGATGACGAGCATACTCAAAATAGCGCAGGTAAAGTGGCAGCAGCAATGCTTGCCCCGCTTGCTGAGTCGGTGTTATGTGAGGCTGATTTAGCTTTAATGGGTCTTGATTCAATGAAGCGCTGGCCTAGCATTATTGCCGAGCTTGAAAGTGACGTTTTTTTTCAGCAGCAAGGCACTTTGGTCATTGCGCACCAGCAGGACAAAGGCGATTTACAAAGCTTTGCACAGCGTATAAAACCGCTAGCTGATCACACTGCCGAGCATATAAATGCTCAACAAATTACAATGCTTGAACCTGAACTGGCAGGGCGCTTTAATCAAGGCTTATTTTTACCCTGCGAGGGGCAAATTGATAACCAAGCATTTTATAAAGCCAGCTTTGCACAGCTCAACAAACGCAAAGTAAAATTTGTATTTAATCAGCGCGTAACCATTAGCGACAACAAAATAAACAATCGACCATTCGATTATATTATTGATTGCCGTGGGCTTGGTGCTAAAAATACTCAAGATGATAAACCGCTTAGAGGTGTGCGCGGCGAAGTAGCAAGGTTATACGCACCAGAGGTAAGTTTAATCAGGCCCGTGCGTTTAATGCACCCGCGTTATCCAATTTATATAGCGCCTAAACCTAATCATGAATATGTAATTGGTGCGACTGAAATAGAGTCACAAGACAATGGTGCCGCAACAGTGCGCTCAACTCTTGAGTTACTTTCAGCGGCTTATACCGTACACAGCGGGTTTGCCGAAGCACGACTACTTAGTATTCAAACCGGATTACGCCCTGCATTTAGCGATAACCGCCCAGAAGTATCACAAGTTGGTAATGTAATTAGCATTAACGGTTTGTATCGACATGGTTATATGTTGGCGCCGGCATTAGTGGCGCAAGCAGTTTCACGAATAGAGTGAGAGTAGAATGAATATTACAATTAATGGCGAGCTACTTAATGTTAATAGCAAAGCACTCGTTGAGGTACTTCAAAGTTTTGGTGCAGTCGCGCCTTTTGCTGTGGCTGTTAATGGCGAATTTATTCCACAAAGTCGGCACAGTAACTATGTACTTAATGAAGGCGACAGTGTTGAGTTGCTGTCACCCATTCAAGGCGGATAAAGCTCATGCAAACTAAAGACTGTTTAACTATTTATGGAGAGCAAATAAAGAGTCGTTTATTAATAGGCTCTGCACTTTATCCGTCGCCCGACATTATGACCCAATCGATAGTCGCCTCTGGCGCTGAAATTGTAACTGTGTCGCTTAGGCGCCAACAAAGTGCAGCAGCGGGTGATGACTTTTGGCAGTTAATAAAAAATACAGGTTTAAAAATACTCCCTAATACCGCAGGGTGCCACAGCGTTAAAGAAGCTATCACGCTTGCAAAAATGTGCCGAGAGGTATTTGCTACCGACTGGATTAAGCTAGAGCTGATTGGCGATGATTACAATTTACAGCCAGACCCTTTTGCGCTACTTGAAGCCACAAAAATATTAATTAATGATGGCTTTAAAGTATTGCCTTATTGCACCGATGACTTAGTACTTTGCCAGCGCTTAAATGAACTTGGGTGTGAGGTACTTATGCCATGGGGGGCACCAATAGGCACCGGTAAGGGATTGTTAAATAGCTATAATTTAAAAACTATTCGAGAGCGCTTACCCGATACCACATTAATAGTAGATGCCGGTTTAGGTTTGCCATCGCATGCCTGCCAAGCACTCGAAATGGGGTATGATGCGGTATTATTAAATTCAGCCATTGCAGGGGCGGGTTGCCCAATTACTATGAGCCGCGCATTTAAAGCCGCAGTTGAAGCGGGGCGCTTTGCATACAAAGCAAAAGCGATGCCGGAAAAAGACGTTGCAGCCCCATCAACCCCAACAATGGGTATGCCATTTTGGCATCAGCAGTGAAGGAAAGAATATGAATAACGTAGTATGGACAATTGCCGGATCTGATTCGGGCGGCGGTGCCGGTATTCAAGCTGATATAAAAGCAATGCAAAGTTTTGGTGTACATGGCTGCACGGCAATTACGGCGCTTACTGCACAAAATAGTTTAGGCGTAGAGGCTATTAATGCAGTGTCTACCGATATTATTGAATCGCAGTTACTAGCGCTTGAAAAAGACATGAAAGCCAAAGTGATAAAAATTGGCATGTTAGCCAATGTGCAGCAAATTCAGTTGATCAGCGAACATATAAGTCACTATAAAGCTAAGTGGCCTGTGCCTCCCGTTATTGTATATGACCCTGTCGCTATTGCCTCAAGCGGTGACTTACTAACAGAAGAGGACACCGTCAGCGCAATAAAAGAATGTTTACTGCCGCTGGTGGATGTAATAACCCCAAACACCCATGAAACACAGTTATTAACCGGTGTGTATTTAATTGGCCCGGCGGCAATAAAAGAAGCGGCTAATAAGTTATTAAGCTGGGGTGCAAAAGCCGTTGTGATTAAAGGCGGACATTGGGATTACCCAAGTGGCTACTGCATTGATTATTGTATTGATAGTAATACGCAAAATGGTGAAGAATACTGGTTAGGCAATAAAAAAATACAAACACCGCATAACCACGGCACCGGGTGTAGCATGGCTTCAGTAATTGCTGCGTGTTTAGCTAAAGACTATCCATTAAAAGATGCCTTTATTTTAGCTAAAGCATATATAAACCAAGGGCTAAAACAGTCAGTACGCTACGGTGAGGGGATTGGACCAGTTGCTCAGACCTCGTTTCCTACTAATTTAGCTGACTACCCACAAGTAATTGAGCCAGGTAGCTGGCTTGGCGATGAATTAGATTTTGATGTACCGCTTGATTTTAATATGGCTGCTGATTTTGCACCGTGTGAAACACAATCGCTTGGCTTGTATGCGGTTGTAGATAGCACAGATTGGTTAGAAAAATGCTTACAACAAGGCATTAAAACAGCGCAGTTACGCGTTAAAAATAAAACGCAAGACGAGCTTGATGCGCTCATTAAGCAAGCTGTTGAGCTGGGCAAGCAATACAACGCACAGGTATTTATAAACGATTACTGGCAGCTAGCTATTAAGCATGGTGCGTATGGTGTGCATTTAGGGCAAGAGGATTTAGAGATTGCTAATTTAGCGGCAATTAAAGACGCTGGGTTAAGGCTTGGGCTTTCTACTCATGGTTTTTATGAAATGCTGCGTGCGCATAATTATCGCCCTAGTTATATGGCATTTGGTGCTATTTACCCAACCACAACAAAAGACATGACAGGGCAAATACAAGGTCTTGAAAAGCTGATCAAATTTGTACCGCTTATGCAAAGCTATCCAACGGTAGCAATAGGCGGTATTGATTTAAGCCGTGCAAAGCAGGTAGCGAAAACTGGCGTGGGTAGTGTTGCCGTAGTGCGTGCGATTACCGAGGCTGATAATTACGTAGAGGCTATAAGTGCTCTGCAAGTGGCCATAAGAAGTGCACATTAATATTAACAAGGGCAATACTAACAAGGCCGGTAAACGTGAATGAGCTAAGCGAAAAAGAAACCCTTCGTTATAGCCGCCATTTGTTGCTTGAAGAAGTTGGGCTTGAAGGGCAGTTAGCACTTAAATCCTCAACGGTTGCAGTAGTGGGGGCTGGTGGTTTAGGTAGCCCAGCACTTTTGTATTTAGCTGCGGCGGGCATTGGAACGCTTATTTTAATTGACGATGATGAGGTTGAGCTTTCAAATTTACAGCGCCAAGTGCTTTATAAAATAAATCACTTAGGGCAAAACAAGGTCGCTGCAGCAGGTAAAGTATTAGCGAGCCTGAATAATCAAATAGACATAGTAACGCATTGCCAAAAGTTAGATGAGAGTAATGCAGTTAACATGCTAAAAGGTGCTGACATCGTACTTGATTGCTCTGATAACTTTAGCACTCGCTATTGCGTTAATCGTTATTGTATTGCTAATAAAACACCGTTAATTTCTGGTGCTGCATTGGCAACTAAAGGGCAGTTAATGGGCTTTGATTTTAGGCAAAGTGATAGCCCATGTTATGGCTGTGTTTTTCCACAAAGCGAAGCTACACCAGTTATCAATTGCAGTAACGCAGGAGTGATTAGCCCGCTACTGGGTGTAATTGGCTCTATGCAGGCGCAACTTACGCTCAACTTATTAATGGGGCATGCAGAGGGATGTGTATTTATAACGTTTGATGCGCTTACTTTAAAGCAGCAGCACTTTAAAGTGATTAAAGATTCAGAGTGTAAAGAGTGTGGTAAATAGGTTTTTGAGGGGCTTGTGCTTGTTATTACATGTGGCGTTAAAGAATTAAAAGCTGCGCTTTTCGCGTGAGCAAGCTCTACGCCTTGTATCTCTCATTGATAAATGATTAGCTATCATTTATCACATCGAAGTCAGTGAGCTTGCCTTTACGCCTAGTATTTAATACTGCGCCGTAGATAAAGCCCTGACTTTCTATTCTCACAAACTGAATGGTATCCAAGCACGCTTTTATTTAAGTAGATGCTGTATGTACAAGGGGAGTAAGTAGAGATGATGTTTATCGGCATTGATATTAGTAAAGAGAAGATTGATTTATCGTGGTTGAGAGACCAGCTTACAAATAAAATTAAAACAAAAGTCTTTAAAAACAAGCGCCAAGACTTTGTAACAATAGAAAAATGGCTTTTAAATACAACTAAAAGCGCTGCTAGTGAGCTCGTTATCACCCTCGAACCAACGGGTGTTTATCATGAAGCGCTGATGTATTTTTTACACGAGCAAGGCTTTAATATTATTTTAGCGAACCCAGGTAAAGCTAAAAAGTATGCAGACGCTTTAAACATAATTCACAAAACAGACAAATCTGATGCAACGATGCTTGCTCATTATGGCTGTGCTAAGCACGCAGTCGTTAATTATTGGCAACCTGAAGCGTTAGAAATTAGAGAGCTTAAAGCCCTTATTCGTCGTTTAGATGCGCTTGAGAGTAACCGACAACGAGAAGCTAACCGATTAGAAGCAAGTGAATTCAGCAACGTTTCCGCGCGTGTTTGCCAATCGATAAAAGTGACAATCGCGTTTTTAGATGATGAAATTAAACAGCTTAAATCTGACATTGATAACCACATAGATAATGAACCTGATTTAAAAAGAAACAGGAAACTACTTGAGTCTATCCCTGGCATTGGGCCCGTATTATCGAGAGAGCTGACGTATTTGTTTGCGGCTAAAAAATTTAATAAAGCCAAAGAAGCGGCGGCTTATTGTGGATTAATCCCACGGCATAATGAATCGGGTAAATTAAAAGGGCGAACATCAATCAGTAAACTTGGGCCAGCCAGAATTCGATGCAAACTTTATATGGCAGCCATTGTTGCTGGGCAATGGAATAAAACAATAAAACGACACAAGTTAACGTTAATAAATAATGGTAAAACACCGATGCAAGCTGTGTGTGCAAATATGCGAAAGCTAATTCATATATGTTTTGGTGTAATAAAAAACCAAGAAGCGTTTAAGCTCCAAGAAAGTTAAATACGACCTTGAAGCTTAAAATGAGAGATGGTATCTACAGTACATCAAAATTCTTACACCAAACTTGTATACGCACAGCTTGCTGGCGTGACGAGCAAAGCTCGTAATTTCTATGCCAGATGTCTTCTCATTTACATCTCTTTTGCTTCTCTTAGTGCAATAAGATCTTAAGTGATTTATTCACAAAGAGGTTAAGAGGGCGCTGCGCTTTAGAGAAGCCAATTAATAGTTATCAGTTATAAATATTAAAAGCGGCGCTTTACGCGTGTGCAGGCTTTACCTCTTCAAAAATAAAAAACCGCGTTAATTAAACGCGGTTTTTTTAATTTCTAATTAACGATTGATTTTAGTCGTTAATTTTTGCAAACGCAGTACCTAAGCGAGTAACCACTTCAGGTAGTTGATCGTCCAGTATTTCAGCTTTATCAGCACCCCATGCTAGTACCACAGTAGAGCCTAATTTAAAGCGACCCATCTCTTCACCCTTTTTAAGCGTGATAGCGTTATCGCCAGTGGTTGGATATTTCCAACTAAATACATCGCTACCTGCTGGTGGCGTGACAGTACCAGCCCAAATAGTTTCTATGCTGGCTACAATTGTTGCGCCAACAAGTACCATTGCAAGCTGACCAATCTCAGTTTCAAAAATTGCGACTACGCGTTCGTTACGTGCAAATAAGTTAGGCACGTTTTGCGCTGTAAGTGGGTTTACTGAAAATAAATCACCTGGCACGTAAATCATTTTGCTTAGTGTGCCATCAATTGGCATATGAATACGGTGGTAATCTTTAGGCGCTAAATAAATCGTTGCAAACTTACCGCCTAAAAATGGTGTTGTATCATCTTGTGAGCCGCCTAGTAGCGCTTGTAAGCTGTAATCGTGGCCTTTAGCTTGTATTAGCTGTCCGTCAACAATATCGCCTAGCTGGCTGATTGCGCCATCCACTGGATGAATGATGATATTGCTATCTTCTACCATTGGGCGCATGCCTTCTTTTAGAGGGCGAGTAAAAAATTCATTAAAGCTTTTATAATGAGCCGGATCTGGGTATTGGGCTTCGCTCATATCTACTTTATATTGCTTAATAAATAGTTTAATTAAAGTAGTGGTTAAAGCACCCGCTTTTGCAGCAGCTAATTTGCCGACTACGCGTGAAATAAAATGTTTTGGCATTGCGTACTGCATTGCGATTTTAAATTTGTCTAAACTCACAGTATTTTTCCTAAATTATACGCGAGGCGCACGGGCGCCTGCACGGCCATCGGCCATTGTTTCTAAAATTCGGTGGTAGCTGTCAAAGCGCAATTGAGAAATTCTTCCATCGGCTACTGCTTCTTTAACGATGCAACCCGGATCGTTTAAATGTTTACAGTCTCTAAAGCGGCACCCGCCTATAAATTCTCTAAACTCTTTAAAGCACCACGTTACACGTTCAACATCTAAATGCCATAAACCAAACTCACGAATACCTGGCGAGTCGATTAGGTTACCGCCACTTGGTAAATGGTGAAGTCGCGAAACAGTTGTTGTATGCTGGCCTAAGCCGCTGTTTTCAGATACTTCTTTAGTTAATATTTCAGCGTTAGGCAATACAGTATTAACGAGGGTTGATTTACCCACACCACTTTGGCCAACAAAAATATTATTTTTATCAACAAGTACTTCTTTTAATTTATCAATACCATCGCCTGATATATTACTAACAAGGAGTACTTGGTAATCAAGTTTACGATAGATATCGAGAACTTTTTGTATTTCGTTAAGGCCTGCTTCGTCAATTAAATCGGTTTTATTGAGCACTAAAATTGGCTCAATGCCCATATCTTCACAGGCTATTAAATAACGGTCGATAATACTAGGGGTAAACTCGGGTAATACAGCCGATACCATGAGTATTTGGTCAATGTTGGCTGCAATAACTTTAACACCGTCGTAAAAATCAGGGCGGGTAAGTTGCGAGCGACGCTCTTGCGTGGCTTCAATTACACCGGCTAAATCACCTTCACTTACTTTGGCACGGCGAAATAATACTTCATCACCACATACTAAATTAGACACAGTACGGCGTATATTACAGCGAAGTACATCGCCATTTTCAGTTTCGACATCGGCGTGTTGGCCAAAACGACTGATCACAATTGCGCTCTCGACCTGACCTAAGTTATCGGTTTGCCATTCTTGCGCCCCTTTTTTAGCCGGTCTTGAGTCTGCGCTATTAATGCGCTTTTGGTGATTGGCCTTGATCTGACGCGATTGGCCTTTACTTAATTTTTTTTGTTTTGCCACTGGAGGCCTATAACCTTAGTTAAATGTCGCTTTTCCTAAAAAAAGCTTTAGCTCGACGGTTGATGCTAATATGATATATCGAAATGCGTTGGATCTAAAGGAAAGCACCGCTTAGGTAATTATGACTATTAATAAATCAAATTTAATTTGGCTCGATCTTGAAATGACAGGGCTCGAACCAGAGACCGATAAAATACTCGAAATTGCGACGGTTGTCACTGACGCAGACCTGAATATATTAGCCGAAGGGCCAACTATAGCTATTCATCAAAGTGATGAATTACTAAATGGCATGGACGAGTGGTGTACTACTCAACATGGTAAGTCGGGTTTAACAGCGCGCTGCAAAGCAAGTACCTTTGATGAAGCCTATGCTGTGGAGCAAACTTTAGCGTTTTTAAAGCAGTGGGTACCAGCAGGCACTTCGCCAATGTGTGGTAATTCAATTGGTCAAGACCGCCGCTTTATGAATAAATATATGCGCGAGCTTGAAGACTTCTTTCATTACAGAAATCTTGATGTGAGTACTATTAAAGAATTAGCACGTCGCTGGAAACCAGAAGTGCTTGCAAAAGTGAACAAAAAAGGCTCACACCTTGCTTTGGATGACATTAAAGATTCGATTATGGAATTAAAAGTCTATAGAGAAAATTTCTTT
This sequence comes from Pseudoalteromonas sp. NGC95, assembly GCF_015864705.1. Lineage (NCBI taxonomy): Bacteria > Pseudomonadati > Pseudomonadota > Gammaproteobacteria > Alteromonadales > Pseudoalteromonadaceae > Pseudoalteromonas > Pseudoalteromonas sp. NGC95. The sequence continues at coordinate 224,756 of NZ_JADYWR010000001.1, read as the reverse complement.
AATTTGTAAAAAACACTTGCAAACAGACTGTATTATTGTAGAATCCTGCCCCGCTCAAGACGATAACCCACGCGGGGTTAGTGTGTTTGAGTGATTGAATTACCATCAATAAATGCGGTACTAGCTCAGTTGGTAGAGCGCGACCTTGCCAAGGTCGAGGTCACGAGTTCGAGCCTCGTGTACCGCTCCAATTTCTAACCAAAAGAAATTGTAGTGTTGAATAAAAATATAATGCGGTACTAGCTCAGTTGCTAGAATGTTGAACGCGACCTGTCGCGCACCAACGTAAAATAACTGAAGAAGTAAAAATGCGGTACTAGCTCAGTTGGTAGAGCGCGACCTTGCCAAGGTCGAGGTCACGAGTTCGAGCCTCGTGTACCGCTCCAATTTCTAGCCAAAAGAAATTGTAGTGTTTAATGAAAATATAATGCGGTACTAGCTCAGTTGGTAGAGCGCGACCTTGCCAAGGTCGAGGTCACGAGTTCGAGCCTCGTGTACCGCTCCAATCTTTTTATATCCTTTCAAAATTTTCTGTATTAAAAATCATAAATAAAATTATAATTTAAAATCTCTCTTATCTACTTTATTCTATATGTAACATTCAGCATTGAAGTTTTGGTTATTAGAAGCTATCGCTTCGCGCGCGAGCAAGCTCTGCGCCTACAAGAAAGGTGTCGTACTTTGAAGTTATGAGGTATGAGTGAGGTACAGAAGAGCTAATACTTTGAAACCTGAAGCTTTTGTTAAAATAGCTCCCCCTGAATAGTTGCTATAATACGTCTAGATCCGCCTGAGTTACGATGTTCACCTAAATAAATGCCTTGCCATGTACCTAACGCTAAATAACCATTTGAAATAGGAATACTTAGCTCGCAGCCTAACGTACTGGTTTTAATATGCGCGGGCATGTCGTCATCACCTTCATAATCGTGGCGGTAGTAAGGTTGACGCTCAGGAACGAATTTATTGAAATGGCTTTCCATGTCCATACGAACAGTGGGATCTGCATTTTCGTTTATTGTAAGGCTCGCTGAGGTATGCTGAATAAATAAATGTAACAAGCCTATTTTGTAACTCGCCAGTTCAGGAAGTTGAGATAATATTTCGCCATCAATTATATGAAAACCTCGCAGGCGAGGTTTTAATGTAATTTGCTTTTGCTGCCAACTCATAGTTTATCGAAGCTAACTTCAATGTTTGCATTACCAGCGTCACAGCTAAATGGCATGATGATCTTTTTACCTTGGCTTTTATGAGTAATTGTATGACCTTTACCCGATACCACAATAGGCGTTGCCATATCAAAGTCGAAGCCTTTCTCGCCAAGTAAATTTTTAGCACCACCAGTTACCATGTTGGTTATTTCGCCAACCATATCGGTAACTTCTTCATCTATGGTATCAGGGCGTTCGCCAAGCATACGCTCCATGATGGTTAATGCTAATCCTTCATCAAATGTAATTGAAAATGATCCTCGCGTTTGCGGGCCAACCATACCAATCAAACCTGATACATCACCACAGGCTATCTCATCAGTTTTAATGCGAGGTTTACCCGGCTTCAATTGAGTTTGAGCCATAGTGCTTAAAACATTAATTAAAGAAGATAAAAAAGGATTGATGAATTCTACATTCATAGTGGCTACTCTTAAATTTGTTCTGTGAAATGACTATATAGTTTGAGTATAGTCACTAAGGATAACTTTGAAGGATTATGATGCTCTGCAAGATTCACATTTACCATGTGCTTCTATTGTTTGCCCTGATACGACAAAGCCACCTTCGGCAGCTAGATTATTAAGCTCATGCGAAATTACACTCGAGTGTAATTCTTTAACAAAGCCACATGTATCGCAAATTAATAATTGTACCGGGTGAATATGATCAAAATGATGGCACAGCATAAATGCATTTGTGCTTTCAATTTTATGAATAAAACCTAGTTCAGCTAAAAAGTCTAATGCACGATAAATAGTTGCAGGTTTAGCACCTGTTTCAGTTACTTTTAATTGCTCAAGCAAATCGTATGCACCAACACCACCTTGTGCACTGGCTAATAGACGAAATACTTTCTCGCGGATAGGCGTAAAACGCGCACCACGGTTGTCACAAACTTGTTTTGCTTTACTTACGAGTGATTCTATATTCATCATTACTCTTATCCTTATGCTACCGTGATATACTAACATACTGTGTTGTAGTTGCAGCGTTTTTATTAAGCGCTTTTTACCTAGGAAACCCAGTAATGCACGAACTATTGGCTATATTTATTTTCTTTTTTGCGGTTATTGACCCCATTGGCACTGTACCTGTATTTATTGCAGTCACACGTGGTGATGATGAGAAATTTAAACGTAAAGTTATATTTAAAGCGGTAGGCGTATCTGCATTAGTGCTCTTATTTTTTGTACTCGCAGGTGAGCAATTACTTAACGCAATTGAAATTCCACTTTCGGCTTTTCAAATAGCCGGCGGTATCATATTACTTATTTTTGCGCTTTCAATGATATTTGGTGAAAGTAAACCTGAAGCCGAAATTAAAAGTGTACGCGACAGCACTGAAACCGCTATTTTTCCGCTTGCGATTCCGTCTATCGCGAGCCCTGGCGCTATGTTAGGCGCCGTATTAATGACTCGTAATGAAGAATATACCTGGGTTGAGCAGTTACTAACGTCTTCAATGATGCTTGCTGTATTAGCGGTTGTACTGGTTTTGTTACTGCTTGCAACGCATGTACATAAATTAATTGGTGACAGTGGCGCAAGTATAATAAGTAGAATTATGGGGCTTATTTTAAGCTCGGTTGCGGTTACCAATATTTTAAATGGCATAGCCCATTATTTTGGCTTGCAGGTATTCTCTTAACATTGATGCCTGCTAGGCTTTTGTGTAAAATGCAGCGCCTTTTAAGCTGTGCTTAATAACTTTAATACCCTGAGGTTTGCTTTGAATAAATGTACTTTGGATAGACGCTTTTCTGTGGCCCCAATGCTTGATTGGACTGATCGCCATTGTCGTACTTTTCATCGCAAAATGACTAAACATACTGTGCTTTATACTGAAATGATAACCACAGGGGCTATTTTATTTGGTCGAGGCGACTACTTACATTTTAATAAACACGAAGGCCCAGTTGCACTGCAACTTGGTGGCTCTGATCCTAAAGCGCTTGCGCAATGTGCAAAGCTCGCAGGTGAGCGTGGTTATGACGAAATAAATTTAAATGTAGGTTGCCCGTCAGACAGAGTTCAAAATGGTCGATTTGGCGCATGCTTAATGGCTGAGCCTCAATTAGTTGCTGAGTGTGTTGCAGCAATGAAAAGCGAAGTAAGTATTCCTGTAACTGTTAAAACGCGTATTGGTATTGATGAGCAAGATTCGTATGAGTTTTTATGTGCGCTTATTGAAGCGTCTCATAAAGTAGGATGTGATGATTTTATTATTCATGCTCGTAAAGCATGGCTTAATGGTTTAAGCCCGAAAGAAAATCGTGAAGTCCCACCGCTTGATTACCCACGTGTTTATCAACTTAAAAAAGATTATCCGCAGCTAGACTTAAGCCTAAATGGCGGTGTTAAAACAATTGAGCAGAGCCTAGAACATCTACAACATATTGATGGTGTAATGATTGGGCGTGAAGCTTACAGTAACCCATTTATGCTCAATGACGTTGATGAGAAAATTTATGGTGATGCTGCAAACACACAATCACGCCACGACGTAGTGCGCTCAATGTACAGCTACATTGAAGAAGAAATGCGTTTGGGTGCTAATTTTTGGCATATTGCACGTCACATGCTCGGTATTTTTCAGGGGCAGCCTGGTGCACGAGGTTTTAGACGCCACCTTTCTGAAAGTGGTCATGGTAAGCAAGCTGATTTATCGGTAATGGATAAAGCATTAAGCTTTGTACCAGAATAAAGCTAAGCTTTAAAAGTTCTAAATTTAAGCCACTTTCGAGTGGCTTTTTTGATCCTAAATATTAGTCAAAAGCATAATTTATTGGCCAATTACACTCTATGCTGTTCAGCTTGAAGTCACTAAAAACTAGAGTGATTTTTGTTTATCACTATGATTTTAAATGTTTTATTTTTGTTTTGATGAACTTGGCACAACTCTTGGAATCTTCTTGTTGAAATTAATTAAAAATCAACAGGAGAATACCATGGGAATATTTAACCGCGTAAATGACGTAATTCAATCAAACATTGTCGCTATGCTTGATAAAGCTGAGGACCCAGAAAAACTTTTAAACTTGATGCTTACCGAGATGCAAGATGCGTTGAATGAGTGCCGTAGTACAGCAGCCGCTTTATTGTGTGAAGAGAAAATAATTAATCGCCAAATTGATACTAAAAAAACAGAATTAGCAGCTTGGCAAGTTAAAGCAGAACGTGCGGTTGAGAAGGGCAGTGATGACCTTGCTAAGTCTGCCTTACTTGAAAAGCAGCGCGTTAACGAAAGCATTGAGAATAAGCAAACTCAACTAGAAACACTGCAAGAGTCTATTGCAAAAATTAAGGTTGATTGTGAGCGTCTGCAGCAAAAAATGGCTATGGCCAAAACTAAGCAAGCTCAGTTAATGCAGCGTCATAATGTTGCTATTGCTAGAGGGCGAATCAGTACGCAACTACAAAGCGATAAAGTAGCTCATGCGTTGTCTCGTTTTGAACAAATAGAGCAGCGTGTTGAAGGTATTGAAGCTCAAGTAGAGGCTTATGAGCTGACTGATACAGCAAGCTCTACGAGTGCCCAAATTGAGTCGTTAGTTAAAAATGAAAAAATTGATGCTGAACTGGCTCGCTTAAAAGCGAACTTAAATACTAATTTAAAACAAACTGCTTAGGAGATTGCTATGAACAGCTTTAATCGTCAACGAGGTTGGTATAAAGATACTCTAAATAAAAAAATATCAGGTGTTTGTAGTGGTTTAGCTCGTAGATTGGACTTTCCTGTATGGGCAACACGCGTAGTTACTATTTTGTTGTTTTTGAGTTTTCCGTTTGCAATTGCACTTGGTTATTTTATAGCGCATTGCTGCCTTGAAAATAAAGAGTATTAATACCAACAGGCATAAATATTTGAACAATTTAACAAATTAAATTACTTTATAACGTTGTTAAAAATTTTATGTAGAACAACTAGATATAAAAATTTTTGCCTAGTTATAGCGCAATTTTCTTATCGTTAAAGAGACCTCATATATAAGCCGGTTGGTATAAGGAGAATTACTATGAAAGCTTTGGCAGTATGTGTAATTATTTATTTATTACTGTTTACTGATTTAATAACGTTTGTGCAGATTGATTCTTGGCAGTTGCCGTTATGGATTGCTGATATTAGCTGGGCTGGGCTCGAGCTTGTAGGTGCTTTGGCCGCAATTGTTGCTGTAGTTGCTGTAGTGGCTTTAATTACTATGGGATTAGTTGGTGCGGGTGTAGTGGCATTAGCAGGGACTGTTTTAGCGCTTTTATTCGGATCTATAATGATTGCATGGCCGTTACTATTTGTTGCAGTGTTGTGCTGGCTTGTTGCCGATAACAAAAAAGTAGCCTCTTAATCCTTAATTTGACTGACTATTATAGGTTAACTATGTTAAATTTAGTCTGTAATTTAAAGTTTTCATAAGGATAAGAATGATGACGAAACTATGTTTTTCGATGGCTTCTGCATTAATATTTAGTTTTTTTTCGTCATCGTTGGCGGCGCACTCAGGGCACGATCATGGTTCTGATGTGGCTGTGCTCGAAGTAACTAACGCGCAAGTTAGAGAGTTTTTACCTGGCAGTACTTCAACTGTAGGTTATTTAACGCTAATAAATCACAGTGGAGCCGCAGCAACTTTAACTAAGGCAACTATTGATGGCTTAGGGCGTGTTGAAATACACGAGCATTCACATGTAGACGGCATGATGAAAATGCAACAAGTTGAATCAGTTGAAATTAAAGCGCACGAAAGTGTCAGTTTTCAACCTGGCGGTTATCATTTAATGGTATTTGAACCACAAGAGCCATTAAAAGTAGAGCAAGAACGCAAACTCACGCTATATTTTAGTGACGGTAATCGCTTGTTCACTAATGCTCAAGTCGTGTCGCTTGAAGCGCAAGCTACGCAGTCAAAACCATCTACTCAACACGCTCATCACTAGGAGTACACATGTCGCAACACAAAGGAAAAATAGCAGGAATAGTTGTTTTACTGCTTATCATATTTTACGCAATTGCTGTTTACTGGAGCACTGAGCCTTCACGTTTTGATGTTGTTGCAAACGCGAAAGAGCAAGCGCAGCTTCGTAATGAAAAAATAGTTACGGGTTATGTAACTACTTCTACTTTAATTACAGTAGCAAATACCTTACTAGATAAACCCGGTGGCTACTTATCAAATGATGTAATACCACCAAGTATTATTATGGATGATATGCCGGCGTGGGAATATGGCGCGCTAGAAATGGTGCGTGATTTATCGCTTTCTATGCGAAAAGATTTTAGCCGTTCGCAATCACAATCAACGGAACATGAAGCACTTAAAAAGGCGCAGCCACAGTTTAATATAAGCTCTGAAGCATGGGCATGGCCAAGTGCTGAAGGTGAGTATCAAAAAGGTATTGACTACTTAATGGTATATCGTGGACAAATTGCTAACGAGCATGAGCGTGATAGTCAATTTTATGCACGAGCAGATAACTTACGTAGTTGGCTTAAAGAAGCTGAAAAACGTTTAGGTAGCTTAAGTCAGCGTTTAAGTGCCAGTGTAGGCCAAGAAAAAGTGAACACCGATTTAGCAGGTAATTCATCAAATAAACAAGCAACTCTTGCTCCACTGCAGCAGCAAGTAAGAACACAGTGGTTAGAAATTGACGATGTATTTTACGAGTCGCGCGGTGCTACTTGGGCGTTACTGCATTTTTTACAAGCGATAGAGTACGATTTTAATGATGTACTTGAAAAGAAAAATGCACGTGTAAGCGTTCAACAAATTATACGTGAGCTTGAGGCAACCCAAGAAACAGTGTGGAGCCCACTTATTTTAAACGGGAATGGTTTTGGCTATGTTGCTAACCATTCTTTAGTTATGGCAAATTATATTTCTAGAGCCAATGCGGCTTTAATCGAACTTAGCGAACTACTAGCTCAAGGATAAAAAATGAAAAAGTATTGTTTAGCAGCAGCCCTTTCAATGGCATGTTTAGCACCAGCAGCGCAAGCTGACACTCTACTAGGTTTATACGTAGGTGTTGATGGATGGAAGTCAGATAACGATGGCCAATTTTCTTACAAAAATAATGCATCTCAAGATTTTAATTTTGAAGATGAGACTTTTGTAAGTTATTACGCGGCGCTTGAGCACCCAGTACCGTTAGTACCAAATATCAAATTAAAGTATACAGAGCTTGAGTTAAATGGTTCTGCGCTGCTTACAGATACATTTAGCTTCAATGGTTCTGATTATGTTGTTGGTTCTACTGTAAATACGATAAGTGATTTAACGCATATTGATTATATTTTTTATTATGAAATTTTTGATAATGACTTAATTTCAATAGACCTAGGTTTAAATGCTAAACAGTTTGACGGTGATATTGTTGTAAGTGGCACTACCCAAAATGGTGGTACTAACTTTACCGAAACCAAAGACTTCTCTGGTTTTGTTCCTCTTGCATACGGCCGTGCCGAAGCTGGCTTACCATTTACTGGTTTAAGTGTATTTTTTGAAGGTAGCTTTTTGGCTATTGACGACAGTAAAGTACAAGATTATCAAGTAGGGGTAGCGTGGGAACTTATTGATAACCTAGCAGTAGATGTTGCTGTTAAAGCAGGTTACCGCTCTATGGTATTAGAACTTGATGATGTAGATGATATTACTACTGATATTGATGCATCTGGCCCATTTGCGGGTATTCAGGTTCATTTTTAATTAGTATTTTCTAATTAAACAAAGCGTGGCATATTATTTTATTGCGTGCCACGCTAAATCAAACTCTCCCTCTAGCGCATTATTAATCAACTGCTTATAGACCTTATTGACAGGGAAATTAATGAGTTTAGATAGCTCATCACCTGTTTGAGTAAATTTGTAATAGCTTAATACCAAATCACTACTCTTTGCTTTTAACGTTACTTTTTGCGATAAAAATGAAAGGGTAAGTTCTTGCCCCGCTTTAAGCACTGCAGATTCAATTTCTTTTCTATACAGTAAATTAAGATCCATGAGCGTTAAAATATCAGGAAAGCTAATGCCCGTTTTTCCTAAATTTAGAGATACTTTATTGCCTTTTCGTAGCAAATCAAACAAAGATGGTTTTTTGTAAAAACCGAGTAATATAAAGTGGCTGTCGTCTTTTTCGTTATAGCCTGAGAGCGACACACATTTTTGCAAAGAGTCTGCTTCTCGCTGTGTCATATGCTTTAAAGTTTGTAGGCTTTTAATTGAAAACGTACCAGGGTTAAGTGTTTCTCCTGTTAAAATTTTTGCCCATAAAATTTGCATTGATTCATTAGAAGTATCTTCACACAGAGCTATAAAATGCTCTACCCAATCAACATCGGGCTGTTTACTATTTGCTACATCAGGGCAAAACCCCATAGCCATTGCTAAAATTGATTCTATATTTTGTTGTTGTTTAATAAGTAATAAATCTTGGCGTTTTTGAGCGCGAGCTAAAACAGAGTTTTCACTGTTAATATGATAAAGCGGCTTAATTTGGCCCTTAATATCGTAACTTTGCTCGTTAGTAGGTAGTACACCGTTACTACCTACTTTTGTTATAGGGTAACCAAGTAAGGATTCGATGATGTTGGCAAGATTAATTCTCGCCTGTGCTGTTTTGACTGTCATGACTGTGCATTATCCTTTGTGGATCACTAAGCTGTGCAACAGTTTGAAGGTTATTTAACCCCAGTGAAACTGTATTACTGAGTACGTACTCGCTTAAAATTGCAGTGTAACCAGATATTAAAGGAGCAGTTGTTTGACCTTTAATATTACATATTAACGTAACTATACCGTTTTGCTCGCTAAGGTTAAATGTACCTCTAATAATATGTTCAGCATTTAAAAGTATGTTGAAGCTGACTTTATTTTGGCTTACCGAAGTTATGATCATTTCACCATACCCCCATTTTCCTTTCCAAGACTGATGAGCCCCTAGGCCAGAACTGGGTTCGCCCAAAGTAAAATGTATGCTGGGGTCTACTTTTTCCCATGGAGACCATTTTTGCCATTGGCTAAAGTCGGTGATAAGCGGCTTTATTACTTTAAGATTGGCATTAATTTCGATTGTTTTATTTACACTATAACTTTGAGGCAGTATTAGCCCTACCAGTGCCAATACTAATAGTAATAACAGTACGCATTTGATTAATATTTTTAATGATTTAATAAGCACACCTTTTATTAGTTTTTCAAGTTGAAATACAACAACTTTTTATTAATCGACTATAGTATGAATTAGATTATAAACCAAAAATAATTTATTGATTGCTACTTAGGAGAGCGAATGTCGTCAGATCAAAACGATTTTTTATTTTTTGAACAAGATTTTGAAGACTATGCTGTTGTTGAGCAGACTAAGTTTTGGGATATTTTAATTGTTGATGACGAACCTGAGATTCACTCTGTAACAAAATTAGCTTTGTCTGGCGTTGAGTTTTTAGGGGCTGGCTTGCGATTTCACGATGCTTATTCGGGTGTAGAAGCAATAGAAGTGCTAGCTAAAAATAAAAATATTTCGGTTATTTTTTTAGACGTTGTTATGGAAACTGACGATGCCGGTTTGCAGGTTGTAAAAAGGGTGCGTGACGAATTAAATAATCAACATGTAAGAATTATTTTAAGAACAGGGCAAGCAGGTATTACACCAGAAGAAAAAGTAATACGAGAATACGACATAAATGACTATAAAACGAAAACAGAGCTGACTCGTTCTAAGTTAGTAACTTCGCTTATAACCGCTATTCGCTCATACGAGCAGGTATGTCAGCTTGAATATCAAAGTGATGCAATGAACACGATTGTTTCAGCATCAAAGTCTATTTTAGGACTTACTGATGTTAAGCAATTATGCAAAGAAATCATCAAGCACATGAGTATTATTTTAAAATGTTCACCTAGAGGGCTTGTTTGCAGTAAGTTAGATGGCGATGATTTTATTCAGGTCTTAGGTGGTTGCGGGCATTACGAAAGCTATTTTGGTAAAAAATTAATTAATGTTGATAGCAAAGTATTTGAACAAGTTGAGTCGTGTTTTGGTTTGTCAAAGCACCAACACATAGACTCAAGTTCAACATTTATATTAAAAAGTAAGCATCGAAAAGCGGCTTTATATATAGAGTGCGACCACATTCCCTTACAAGCACAGCTACAATTTGCTGAAATTTTCTTAACTAATGTAAGTGTAGCACTTGATAACATAAGGTTATTTGTAAAGTTAAGAGATGCTGCTTATAAAGATGTGCTTACTGGTATTTCAAATCGTACTAACTTTATTGAGCGTGTTGTGAGTTATCAAAAGCCACACGTGAACGATCATGTATTTGTATTACTTGATGTAGTTAATTTTGCAGATATTAATAACGGCTTAGGGCAAGAGGTCGGCAATAAAGTATTAATTGGCATTGTGCAAAGGTTAAGAGAAAATTACCCAACAGCTAAATTACTATCACGTATTGGCGCTGATGTTTTTGGTTTTATTATTCGTCAAGACGAATTTGACTTAAAAAAGTTGAATGAGCAATTAGGTATTTCATTTTACGCAGAAGAACATTTACTCCCTATCGATTTTAGAGTGGGCTTATGCCAACAACAAGACTTTCAAAGTAGCGGTATTGATACACTGAAAGTTGCTTATATTGCACTTGACCAAGCTAAAAAAGCAAAGCATAAAGAAGGCGTTTATTACAATATTGATATGCAAGATAAGATGGCTTGGCGGATAGGGATTATTAGGCAGTTACGTCATGACTTTGCTCGAAATAAATTAGAGGTATGGTACCAACCTCAACTTGCACTAGATGACTTATCGCTAATTGGATGTGAGGCATTATTACGCTGGCCGGCAAGTGATGGCGTGTATATATCGCCGGCTGTGTTTGTGCCACTTGCAGAGGATGCGGGCTTAATTGTTGATATAGGGCAGTGGGTATTAGAACAAGCTTGCCAACAGCAAAAGCGCCTAGAAAATATGGGCACAGAAATTTGTATTGCTGTTAATGTGTCTGTCCCACAGTTTAAAGTAAAAGGTTATGCGCAAACTGTTAAAAATACATTGTTAAAATATGGTGTTAAGCCAAAAAACATAGAATTAGAAATCACCGAGAGCGTAGTAATGGATGAGCTGGAAACGGTTATTAGTACGCTAAGTGAGCTAAAAGAACTCGGAATGGAAGTTGCTATTGATGACTTTGGTACTGGTTTTTCGTCGCTGAGTTACATTCAAAGTTTACCTTTGGATCGGTTGAAAATAGATCGTGCATTTATTAAAGATTTACCAAATGATGACACTGGCGCTATTGCTGCCTTAGTTATATCTCTTGGTGCTAAGTTGGGCTTAAAAACGATTGCTGAAGGGGTCGAAACACAAGAGCAAGCCCAGTTCTTAAAAAATTTAGGATGCGATGAAGTACAAGGTTTTATGTATGCTAAACCCATGCCTGAAAATGAATTAATAGAATTTATAAATAAACGCTAAAAAGATTAACTTATTATTTAAGCTAATGAACGATTTAGAATTTAAGGCGCGATATGCTTTGACTACTTTGTATATATAAACAATTTAGTAGGGTATAATTCGCGCCTTTTGTTATTCTACGGCCACAATTATGAGCACACTCAAAGCTAAGCGCGCCTTATTTTCATACCCTAAATACTGGGCTGAATGTTATGGCACCGCGCCATTTTTACCAACTACACGTGAAGAAATGGATGCACTTGGCTGGGATAGCTGCGACATAATAATAATTAGTGGCGACGCGTACGTCGATCATCCTAGTTTTGGTATGGCGGTAATTGGCCGTGTACTTGAAGCGCAAGGTTTTAGAGTAGGTATTATCGCCCAGCCAGCATGGGACTCTAAAGATGCATTTATGGAACTAGGCAGACCGAATTTATTTTTTGGTGTAACAGCTGGCAACATGGATTCAATGATCAATCGCTATACAGCTGAAAAGCGTATGCGCCACGATGATGCTTACACGCCAGATAACGTAGGTGGTAAACGTCCAGATCGCGCCGTAATGATTTACTCGCAAAAATGCCGTGAAGCATACAAAGGTATCCCAATTGTTATTGGCGGTATTGAAGCGAGTCTTCGTCGTATAGCTCATTACGACTATTGGCAAGAAAAAGTACGTCGTAGTATTTTGTTTGATGCAAAAGCTGATATTTTAATTTACGGTAACGCAGAGCGTCCGTTAGTTGAAGTTGCACACCGTATTGCCGCAGGCGAAACAATGGATACTATTCAAGATATTCGCGGCACGGCTGTTATCAGAAAAGAACCTTTACCAGGTTGGCGTGGAAGTGACTCCACCGCTATAGATAAAATTGGTAAAATTGATCCAATTCCAAATCCATACGGCGCTGATGATGTTGGCTGTAGTAAATCTGAATTTAAACAAGCGGGTATAGACTTAAAGGCAGAAGCTGCAAAACCAATTATGGTTCAGCCTGCGCGACCTAAGCCATGGGAAAAAACTTACGTTAAGTTACCTGCTTATGAGCAAGTAAGTGTTAACAAACCTTTATACGCCCACGCTTCGCGTATTCTACATCAAGAAACAAATCCTGGTTGTGCAAGAGCACTGTTTCAGCGACACGGCGATCGTTCTATTTGGGTAAACCCGCCAGCATACCCATTAGAAACACATGAGATGGATGCTGTGTTTGGTTTACCGTATCAGCGTATTCCTCACCCAAGTTACGGCGACTCTAAAATTCCTGCTTACGACATGATAAAAACGTCAGTTAATATTATGCGCGGCTGTTTTGGAGGTTGTTCGTTTTGCTCAATTACGGAGCATGAAGGGCGTATTATTCAAAGCCGTTCGCAAGAATCAATTATTGAAGAAATTGAACAGATTAGAGATAAGGTACCCGGTTTTACTGGTGTTATCTCTGACTTAGGTGGCCCAACGGCAAATATGTATAAACTGCGTTGTACTAGCAAAAAGGCAGAAAGTACCTGTAGACGTTTATCATGTGTGTATCCTGAAATTTGTAAGCATATGGATACAGATCATACGCCAACAATAGACTTATACAAAAAAGCACGTGAAGTTAAGGGTATCAAAAAGGTATTGATTGCTTCCGGTGTTCGTTACGACTTAGCTGTACGCGACCCGCGTTACGTTAAAGAATTAGTAACGCATCATGTAGGTGGCTACTTAAAAATAGCGCCAGAGCATACAGAAGATGGTCCATTATCAAAAATGATGAAACCAGGTATGGGGGCGTACGATCAATTTAAAGAATTATTTGATAAGTACTCTAAAGAAGCCGGTAAAAAGCAGTATTTAATTCCTTACTTTATATCAGCTCACCCAGGGACAAAAGATGAAGACATGGTAAACATGGCTTTATGGCTTAAATCGAATGACTTTAAGCTTGATCAGGTACAAAATTTTTACCCATCACCGATGGCTAATGCGACGACTATTTACCACACAGAAATGAACTCTTTACGTAATATAAAAAACAATACAGAAGTTGTTCCAGTACCTAAAGGTGCTCGCCAACGTAGATTACATAAAGCTATTTTACGCTACCATGATGCAGCAGGTTGGCCGATGATACGTGAAGCACTGCGTAAAATGGGTAAAGCTAATTTAATTGGTAAAGGGCCTAACTGTTTAGTGCCTGAAGAAGGGCGTGATGAAAAAGCAGGTAAAGGTGGCAGTAAAGGCGGACGTCCGGCACTAACGCGACATACCGGTTTTAGCCAATTTAAAAAGGCAAACACTAAACCAAAAGTAGGCGGTAATCGTCAAAGTACACGTTAGTGATTCAATCTATTAATAACTAGTAGATTAGTTTAATTACGCCAAGAGTTTTTAAGCCCTTTTCATGCGTAAATTAAGTAAACCTTGCTCTTTATTATCTATATTATTGTAGGTGATAAAGAGCGAGCTTTTAGAAACCCCTCTTGAGATAGCACGTATTTAGTGCCTATATACTTGCAGTTAGTTTTTTCTTAAAACGTTGATGATAACCACAAACGTAATTTAAGTGACCACAACGGCTGAATGCCTGTTAGCCCTTGCGTCATTTTATTATCTTTTAAGATTATATAAGATGGCGTGACTTGCCCTTGCCAATCGGCAAATATCTCACCGTGTTGATCGTTGACAGTGGTAAAACTGTAGCCATGATCATTTAGATACTCATGTAGTTTTTGATCCGAACCTGATTTTACTGCGATGCTCACTACAGGGTAGTTATTCTCGTTTGCGAGTTCGTTTATGGCAGGGGAGGTAATACTACAAATAGGGCACCAAGTTCCCCAAAAATAGACAAGTGTTGGTTTATCTTGGCTCATTGCTGACAAATCAATGTTTTGCCCTTTATAATCTATTAATTGTAATTGAGGATTTGCTGGCATAACAGGTTGTCGCCACCAATTTACAGCGTTATAAATTACGAAAAATATGAAACCATATATCAACACACTTTTTAATATTGATAAGCCTTTTTGTTTTGGCGTTTTTTTAGGTGTGTCTTTTTTATTTTTGGTATCCGTTGTCATAGTTGCAGCTTTACTCTAAGTGTTTTTTACTTTAGTTATTTGCAAAAGTTTCTAATTTAAACCAGCAACCAGGTAGCAGTACCTAAAAAGGCGAATATACCCACAATGTCTGTAATTGTAGTTAAAACTACACTACCTGCAAGAGCGGGATCTATATTCATCTTTTTAAGAATAATAGGGATACTCGCACCAGCAACACCTGCCACCACTAAGTTCATAAACATAGCGAAGGCGAGTACGCCACCAAGCATAAAGTCCCACTGCCATAGGGCAATAACACCTGCTATTAACAACGACCACAAAACACCGTTTAACGCGCCAATAGCAAGCTCTTTCATCATCAAGAAACGTTGGTTAGTTTGATTAATATGACCTACCGCAATACCACGGATAACAAGCGTTAATGATTGGCTACCTGCAACACCGCCCATAGAAGGGACAATACCGTTTAGTACAGCTAAAATAGGGAGCACATCTAAAGTGCCTTCAAAAAAGCTAGCTACAAAAGCAGCTGCAAGTGCAGTTAGTAAGTTGACACCTAACCAGACTGAGCGTTTTTTAGAGCTTTTTAGTACTGGCGCAAAGGTATCTTCTTCATCATCAAGACCGGCTAAGCCCAATAAACTATGCTCAGCATCTTCTCGGATTACGTCAACGATGTCATCGATAGTGACACGACCAAGGAGCTGATCGTTATCATCAACTACGGGGGCCGATATCCAATTATGACGTTCAAATAATTGCGCGACTTCACTTTCATCCATTGAGATTGGAATGGATTCACAATCTTCATCCATTAAATCGCGAACAATCTTTTCTGGCGGGTTAGTTAATAATGTACTCAGCGATAAAGCGCCTATAAAGCAGTTATGCTTATCAACAACGTACAAGTCATCGGTACCTTCTGGTAACTCGCCACGTAGCCTAATATACCTAAGTACAACATCAAGCGTAACATCAGGGCGAATGGTCACCGTATCGGTGTTCATTAGCGCGCCAGCAGAACGCTCTTGATACGAAAGTGCTTGTGTTGCACGTTCACGGTCTTGAATGTCCATCGCGCTAACAACGTCTTTATAGACGGTGTCTGGCAGACTACGTAATACTTCACCTAAGTCATCGTGGCCCATATCTTCTGTTGCGGCTGCAATGTGCTTAGGTTCCATTTGGGCAATAATGCCTAAACGAACATCTTCTGAGAGTTCTTCAAGAACATCGCCTTGCACATCAGGATCAACCAACTGCCAAAGGAGTCGGCGAATTTTATGCGGTGATGATTCTAATAATAATGCGGTATCACAAGGAGCTGTTTTTGCGAGCATGCGCCTAACTTGAACAAATTGACCACTATTGAGTGACTTAGTCACCTGTTTTAGTTGCTGTAGTGGGTAATCTTGTTCAAAAGCTTCAGGCATTGGCGTCCTTTATAAATTTTTATATTACTTTATGGGGAGAGGTGAGTTAACTGGCGTCACTAACCGTATTTATTTTATATATCTGTTTTAGTTGGGGCATTAGTAATGCGAGCATTATTTTTATAACTGTTTATTCTTGTTCATTAAAACGTTGTGCTATTAATTCTCCAACAGCATGTAAAGCTTGCTCAGAATCGGGGCCTTTACATACAACTTTTACTTCTTTGCCTTGGCTACTTTCAAGTAACATTAGTGCAAGTACGCTATCGCCTGCAGCTTCTTTGTCATCTTGAAATAATGTAATTGTCGCATCAAACTGCACTGCCAATTGGGCAAGCACGGTGGCTGCTCTGGCGTGCAATCCTAATTTGTTTTTTATTAAAAAAGTGTCTTCACAATGCATAACTTACTCTACCTAAGCTGAACAGGTGATTATTCAGCTATATTATTTTTCTTGTTCGCGATGGCGAATTTTCACATTGGGATGTGTCATTGCAAAACTTTCACCAATAGTTTGCGCTAAATATACAGAGCGATGTTGTCCGCCTGTACACCCAATAGCAATGGTTAAATAACTGCGGTTATTTCGCTCTAAGTGCGGTAACCATGTTTGTACAAATGTTTGAATTTGCCATGTGAATTTTTGCACTATGCTGTGATTGGCCAAATAATCTTTAACGGGTTGATCTAACCCATTTAAAGGTTTTAATTCAGGTTCCCAATGTGGATTTGGTAAAAAGCGTGCATCAAATACATAATCAGCTTCTTTTGGTATGCCGTGTTTAAAACCAAACGATTCAAACGTGACAATTAGTTGTTTATCTTTTTTACCTAAAATCTTTTCACGAATAGATTCAGCGAGTTGATGAACACTCAAATCAGTCGTGTCTATCATAAAGTCGGCGCGGGTGATTAATACATCAAGTAATTCTTTTTCTTTTTTGATGGCTAAATCAAGAGGCAACGAGTCAATTGATAGTGGGTGTAATCTACGAGTTTCAGAAAAACGTTTGATCAATGTTTGATCGTCGCTATCTAAATAAAATAACGTAGGTTTTGCAAAGCCAGGCAAGTATTCAAGAATATCGTTAAATTCATCTTGTTGTTTAGGGATGTTCCGCACATCAATGCTAACAGCAATTTTATCGTAGCTATCAGACACACTGCGAACTAATGAAGGAAGCAAGTTAACTGGAATATTATCTACGCAATAATAACCTAAATCTTCTACAACGCGTAAAGCAACCGACTTTCCAGAACCAGAACGGCCGCTTATGATAATTAACTCCATTTAACACCCTTTATAAAACTATGATTGATTGACAATAACTTGGTAAAGCTCAGCATCTGATTTTGCACTGCGTAACTGTTTACAAAAATCTTTGTTGTTTAGTTTATCAGCAATGGTTGCTAGAGTCTTTAAGTGCTGCTGGTTATCGCCATCTGGTACGATGAGTGCGACGAAAATATCAACAGGGCGATTATCGATTGCATCAAAATTTATTGGAGTTTCGCTAACGAGCACTAAAGCCAAAGGCTCTTCTGCACCGCTCATTCTTCCATGAGGAATGGCAATGCCACGCCCTATACCTGTACTACCCAATTTTTCTCTGCTCATTAAAGCATTAAGAATATCTTGTTGCGGTAAATACGGAAGTTTGTCGTGAGCAAGTTCGCTAATGAACTCTAAAATTCTTTTTTTGCTATTAAAAAGGACCGCAGCTTTGCTGCAGTCCTGGCATATAAGTGAGCTTAATTTCATCATATTAGTGTCGAGCAAGCTTCTCTTTGTGTTTAATTACTTGTCGATCGAGCTTGTCGATCAACGAGTCAATGGCGGCATACATATCTTGATGTTCTGTAGAGGCAAATAGCTCAGCACCGCTTACGTGTATGGTGGCTTCTGCTTTTTGATTTAATTTTTCTACATCGAGAATGACATGAACATTATTAATATGATCAGAGTGTCTTTCTAGCTTCGCAAATTTGGTATTAATATAGTCTCTTAGTGAATCGGTTAATTCTACGTGACGACCAGTTAAGTTTAGTTGCATAAGCATTACCCTCTTTTTTTTGCGTCTTAAATCAAACTTTTACGCTGATTTGACGGTGGAATAGCCAGAGATTCGCGGTATTTTGCGATTGTACGTCTCGCTACTTTAATTCCTTGCTCAGCCAATATATCCGCTATTTTGCTATCACTCAATGGTTTTGCTGAGTTTTCTGCTGCGATTAATTTTCGGATAAGCGCACGGATTGCTGTAGATGAACATTCACCCCCGTTTTCGGTGCTTACATGGCTTGAGAAAAAGTATTTAAGCTCAAATATACCACGGGGTGTGTGCATATACTTTTGGGTTGTTACGCGCGAAATTGTTGATTCGTGCATTTCTACCATTTCAGCAACATCATTTAAAACCATTGGTTTCATGGCTTCAGGACCGTGTTCAAAAAAGCCTTGTTGTTGCTTAACAATACAATTTGTTACTTTTAATAGCGTGTCGTTTCTACTTTCTAAGCTTTTAATAAACCATTTAGCTTCTTGTAAATGCGAGCGAATAAACTGGCTGTCACCACTGGATTTTACAGTGCGAGACATTGCCGCGTATTGGCTATTAACACGAATTTTAGGCATGCTATCTGGGTTTAACTCAACAACCCAGCGGCCTTTAATTTTTTTAACTGACACATCAGGAATAACATACTCAGATTCTTCTCTTACAATAGTATCTGCAGGTTTAGGGCTAAGAGTATGTATTAATGTCATTACTTCTTTAAGCTCTTCTTCTTTGAGCTTAGTTTTCTTCATTAATGTACGATAGTCACGAGCAGCTAATAAATCAATATGCTCGGTTAAAATCATTTTTGTTTCATTAATGTAAGGTGTTTCTTTATCAAACTGGTTAAGCTGAATACACAAACACTCTTGTAAACTACGTGCAGCAATACCAACAGGATCAAACAGTTGGATGCGTTTTAATACAGCTTCAATTTCATCAAGTTCGACTTCGTTATCATCTTCGTTTTCTTGATTAAAGCTTTCTAAAATCTCTTCGCAGCTTAGTGTTAAAATACCTGAATCATCGACGGCTTCTACAATAGCAATAGCAATAGCTTCGTCTGTAGGGCTAAATGGCGTTAGTTGTAACTGCCACATTAAATACTCATGGAGCGTTTCAGTAGAGGCGCCTTGGTATATTGATTCGTCTTCAGGCATCGGACCCGATGATGCTGCTGGGGCGGCACTCATGTACTCATCCCAACTAACATCCATAGCCATGTCGTCACTTAGCGTGTCTTTTGCAAGTGCTTCACCACTATCTTGTTCGTATTCGCTTGGAGCATCATCGGCAGATGCGCTAACAGTTATGTCATCTGTATCTGCTTTTTGCTCGTTTTTACCTGCAGCGTCTTCTGAATAGTCTGCTTCTTCAACCTCTAATAGCGGGTTGCTGTCGAGAGCTTCTTGTATTTCTTGCTGGAGATCCAATGTACTGAGTTGCAACAAACGAATAGCTTGTTGCAGCTGTGGAGTCATTGTAAGTTGCTGGCCCATGCGCAGCTGTAGTGATTGCCTCATGTATCTCTAACAATCCTTTTATGTTGTTATAATTAATACTAGCAGATGCTTAAAGACATGGCGTAAATGTTACAGCCTAAATTGCTCGCCTAAGTAAACATCGCGTACTGTTTTATCATTTAATACGTGTTCTGGAGTACCTGATGCAATCAGCTCCCCATGAGAAACAATGTAGGCTTTTTCACAAACATCAAGGGTTTCTCTTACGTTATGATCGGTAATTAATACACCAATCCCACGATTTTTAAGATGTTCTATTATTTTCTTTATGTCTAATACCGAAATAGGGTCAACACCTGCAAATGGTTCATCCAGTAATATAAATTTAGGATCTGCTGCCAGCGCACGTGCTATTTCAACACGACGACGTTCGCCTCCTGACAATGCCATACCTTGGCTATCACGAATGTGTTGTATGCTAAATTCATCTAATAATTTATCGAGAGTGTCTTCTCTAGCTTGTTTATTTAACTCTTTGCGCGTTTCTAAAATGGCCATTAAGTTTTGATAAACAGTCAGCTTTCTGAATATTGAAGACTCTTGCGGTAAGTAGCCAATGCCTAATCTAGCACGACTATGCATAGGTAAAAGAGTAATATCGTTATCGTCTATCGATATTTTACCTTTGTCGCTAGGTACAAGTCCTACTATCATATAAAACGTGGTAGTTTTACCTGCGCCGTTAGGGCCAAGTAAGCCAACAATACTGCCAGCTTTGACTTCAAGGCCGACGTTTTTTACAACTTCACGGCCTTTATAGCTCTTTGCTAATAGCTCTGCTTTTAATGTGCTCATGGTTGACCTTTGTCGCTTTTTTTACTTTTTTTAGTCTCGATTGGCACTAAAATTGTGTGAACGCGGTCAGTTGAGTTTTCATCTTTTTCGGCACTGATTAGCTGCTGCTCTATATCGTAGGTAATGCTTTTAGCATTTATTTTTTGTCCCGCTTGCGATACTTGTGCATTACCAACAAGCGTTAAAAAACGCTTAGATACATCATAACGTACTTCGTCAGCACTGGCGCTCATAGTCGTGCCATCTGATTGCTTTTCTTCAAAGTGCGCAGGGCTACCTGTAGCAATTAATAATTGTTTATTATCGCCAAGTTCATCGCGTTTATGTACTTCTAAGCGGTCGGCTGTGATACGGCGGTTACCGTGAATAATTTCAACGTTTTTCTCAAAAATCCCGACATTAGCTTTTAATTGACCTTCTTGCTTATCGGCGCTTATTGAAATTTGATTTGCAGCCGGTTGCGTGTTTTGCTCTGCAGCACTACTATTAAACGCTAGTATAAGTGTAGGAATAATAAGTGATTTTAATATTTTATTGGTCATAATATATGGTTCGCGTATGGTTAATTAGTTTTATCACTTCGGTTTTTAAGTCGGCTTCTAGGCCTTTACCAGTGATTTTTAAATTGGGCCCAGTAATGATAACGGGTTGCTCCGAACGCATTGTTAATAGCTTTATATCTACTTGAATATTATCAGCATTGATTTTGTCTATCATGGCGTTATCGGTTAAGTTTTTGGCAACCACATTGCCTTCTAAAATTAATTGTTTGTCTTCATATAATGTTGCTTCGTCTGCATTTATTTGCCACGTTTGCTTTTCGTTATATAAAGTAAAAATAGGTTTTTCAAAAAACGTAAAACCTAATTGTTGATATAGCTCCATTTTAGCCGCAGTGACTTTGTGGCTAATTTTACCTTGTTCGTCATAGGCTGTTTGTTTGAGTTCTATGGCTATGTAATCAGGCTTGGCAATAACTTCAGGCTCAGTCTGAGGTACAATATTTGTTTGTGTAAAATAAGGGTACCAAAGCCAAACCATACAGCTAATGAATAAAACGCTTAATATTATGCGCGCTGCATTCATGAACTAGTGCCTTGTGTAGTCAATGCTTTACCATTTTCAAGCATAAGTAAGTCGGTGAGCTCTCTTACTGCACCAAAGCCGCCAGGCATTTGCGTTACATAGTGTGATAAACGTTTAATAAGTGGATGGGCATCATTTACTGCAACAGCAAAGCCGACTAATTCCATAACGGGCATGTCAGGACCATCATCACCGATATAAGCAATTTGTTCATCGCTAAGGTTGAGTTTGTCTTTTAATTCTTGATAGGCAATGAGCTTATTTTCTTGGCCTTGATAAATATGCTGTACGGTTAAGCTGCTCATACGTTGTTGCACTATTTGTGAATGACGACCAGTAATTACAGCCACTTCAAAGCCACTGTTTATAAGCGCTTTAATGCCAAAACCATCTTTTGTATTAAATGCTTTTAGCTCTTCACCTTGATTACCAAGATAAATACGGCCATCAGAAAATACACCATCAATATCGCATATAAGTAGCTTTACTTTTTTAGCGCGTGCTTTTGCATCATCGCTCAGCGGTTGATAGAGTTCTTCAAATTGCATTTATAACACTCCTGCTTTTAATAGGTCTTGCATGTTTAATGCGCCAATAGGTTGGTTTTTATCATTGACGACGATTAAGCCATTTATACGTTTGTGTTCCATAATATTAAGCGCTTCAGCAGCCAAAATATCTTGTGTAGCCGTAGTACATGACTTAGTCATAACAACATCTATTTGTGTTGTATGAATATCAATTCTTTGCTCTAAAATACGACGCAAATCGCCATCGGTAAATAATCCCACGAGCTGCTGATTTTCATCAACAATGGCTGTCATACCTAGCCCTTTAGCAGACATTTCAATAAGGGCGTCTTTAACTGTTTGTGAAACGCTAATAATAGGTGTATTTGCGCCGCTGTGCATAACATCTTTTAAAGTAAGTAATAAGCGCTTGCCTAAACTACCACCTGGGTGAGATAGCGCGAAGTCATCAGCTGTAAACCCGCGAGCTTCTAATAATGCAACTGCCATGGCATCGCCCATCGCAAGCGTTGCAGTGGTACTTGATGTAGGAGCTAGACCCAATGAACAGGCTTCTTTTTCTACTTTAATACACACATGTACATTAGCAAGGGTCGCCATGGTTGATTGCGTATTGCCAGTCATCGATATCATTTTGGCACCAAGTCGTTTTAAAACCGGAATGATATTTAAAACTTCGCTGGTCTCCCCTGAATTAGAAATAAGCATAACCACGTCATTTTTAGTGATCATACCTAAATCACCATGACTTGCTTCACCAGGGTGAACAAAAAATGCTGGACTGCCAGTGCTTGCAAGGGTTGCCGCTATTTTATTGCCAATATGACCTGACTTACCCATACCAATGACAATAATACGGCCTTCGCAGTCGTACATTAATTGGCACGCGTTATGAAAATTTTCATCTACATATTGTGCAATATCACTAAGTGCTTGGCGTTCAACATCTAAAACGCGAAGGCCTTGTTCAATAAAATTTAGCGTTGCCATCATTTACCCTACTTGACTAAAAATATACCCTTGGTAACCCAAAAACGCTATTAGCAATAAGCCGCCTTCTACTCTATTGATACGTTGGGTGCCTCTAAAGTTCAATGACATAATAATAAGAGCAAGTGTTGCGCCAATCATAATTAATACGTCTCGGCTTACTAATGATGGGTCAATGGCTGAAGGGTTAATAATACCGGCAAGTGGTAATACCGCTAGAATATTAAATATGTTTGAGCCAACAATATTACCTAGTGCTAAATCATCTTCATTTTTAAGTACACCTGCAACCGAAGCGGCAAGTTCAGGCAAACTAGTACCGATGGCAATAATTGTTAAGCCAATGACTAAGTCGCTTAAGCCGAAGTATTTAGCAATATCGACAGCCGAACCTATTAAAAAATGAGAACTAACAGGTAGGAGTATCATGCCGACAACTAACCAAAATACCGCTTTTTTCGTAGGTACATCGTTTGGTACATCGTCGCAGGCTTCTGACACAAATGGATCATCTTGGTTTTTTGCACGCATAGATACAATAATTAACCCACCGATGAATACGATAAAGCCAACCAAAAGTGCAACACCTTCATTAAATGAAAAGTAGTTATCTGAGAACACATACCAAGTAGCTAAAGATACGAGCATCACTAATGGCATTTCACGTTTTAATGTACTTGATGAAACTGAAAGAGGGCGAAATAGAGCAGTGATACCTAACACAAGTAAAATGTTTGTAATATTAGAGCCAACAGCATTGCCAACCGCTGTGTCGGTTTTGTTAGCCAGAGCGGCAGAGGCTGAAACCATCATTTCGGGTGCTGAAGAGCCCATAGCTACCACGGTTAAACCAACAATAAGTGTAGGTACACCAAAGTTTTTAGCAAGAGCCGCAGCGCCATAAACAAACCTGTCTGCACTCCAAACAAGAGCTGCAAAACCAAGAATTAAAATAACAAACGAGGTAACCATTGTGTTAAGCCAGTTATACAAAATACGGATGGCGCGAATAGTAACAAAAGCCAAGATGAAAGTATAAATAAAAGAGTAAGGTCAACTACGTAACAATGCTGCTTTTAAACAGCTAATTTAAAAATTTAAGCCGGGGTTAAGCTGTTTTGAGCGAGTCTTATAATCCTTTTCATGGGTGTATTACAAAATCTTACGAATTGTTTTTTCCATCTTTGACAAAAAAGCTTTAAAATAGGTGCACTAGTGAACATTTTTATGGAGAGCGACTTGTCGCAATCAATAGTAGAAGTCAAGGATGTTAGCTTTTCGAGAGGCAATAGAACTATATATAAAAATATGAGTTTTAGCGTTCCTAAAGGTAAAATTACTGCGATCATGGGGCCAAGCGGAATTGGCAAAACCACTATGTTGCGTTTAATTGGTGGTCAGCTTAAACCAGATTCAGGTGATATTTTATTTGAAGGTGGCAGCATTCCTAAAATGTCTCGTAAAGAGTTATACGAAGCACGTACTAAAATGAGCATGCTTTTTCAAAGTGGTGCGCTGTTTACTGATATGTCGGTATTTGACAATATTGCGTTTCCTATAAGAGAGCACACAAAGCTAAGTGAAGACCTTATCCGATTAGTTGTATTAATGAAATTGCAAGCGGTTGGGCTACGTGGCGCTAAAGATTTAATGCCCTCTGAGTTATCGGGCGGTATGGCAAGACGTGCTGCACTTGCGCGCGCTATAGCACTTGATCCAGAGCTAATCATGTACGATGAACCATTTGCAGGACAAGATCCTATTTCGATGGGCGTATTGGTTAAGCTAATTAAGTCGCTTAACGAAGTATTGGGTTTATCGTCTTTAATTGTGACACACGATGTGACAGAGGTAATGAGTATTGCCGATCACGTTATAATTATCGCCGATCAAGGTGTAATTGGTTGTGGTACTCCTGATGAAATGCGCAATCATGAATCTCCTTTAGTTCAACAGTTTTTAAAAGGCTTGTCGGATGGTCCGGTACCATTTCATTTTCCGGCTCAAGCTTATGCAGACGAACTACTTGGAGAAAAAGCATAATGTTGGATTTATTTCAAAAGCTAGGGCATAAAACGCTAGGACGTTTTGCGGCTCTTGGCCGTTCGGCTTATATGCTGTTTAGTGCGCTTGCGCATGTTCCTAATTTTAAAAAAGGCACACCGTTACTTGTTCGCCAACTTTATATGGTGGGTTCGCAATCGTTACTGATTATTATGGTGTCGGGTTTGTTTATCGGCATGGTGTTGGCTCTACAAGGTTACACCGTATTAGTTGGTTATGGCGCTGAGGATAGTTTAGGGCCGTTAGTGGCACTGAGTTTATTGCGAGAACTGGGCCCGGTTGTTACTGCATTACTGTTTGCAGGACGCGCAGGTAGCGCATTGACTGCTGAAATTGGCTTAATGAAAGCAACAGAGCAACTTTCATCACTTGAGATGATGGCAATCGATCCGCTAAAACGTATTATTGCACCACGCTTTTGGGCGGGTTTTATAAGCATGCCATTGCTTGCATTGATATTTTCAGCCGTAGCAATCATAGGCGCTCATTTAGTGGGTGTAGATTGGCTGGGGGTTGATACAGGTAGTTTTTGGTCAATCATGCAATCACAAGTGTCGTTTCAGCAAGACATACTAAACGGTATTATTAAGAGTTTTGTATTTGCCATAGTGGTGACCTGGATTGCGCTTTATAAAGGATATGACTGTGTGCCGACCTCAGAAGGGATCAGCAAAGCAACCACCGAAACGGTTGTTCATTCGTCATTAGCAGTTTTAGGTTTTGACTTTATTTTGACAGCGGTAATGTTTACCAGCTAATAGGGTATAGATAATGAATTCACGGAAATTAGAAATTTTAGTTGGTTTTTTTGTAGCACTTGGCATTTTAGCTTTTGCGATGCTCGCACTTAAAGTTGCCAATTCAGGTATTAGTGGCTCTGGCGAAACATATACGCTTAATGCCAAGTTTGAAAACATTGGCTCATTAAAAGCGCGTGCGCCGGTAAAAGTAGGTGGTGTTGTAATTGGTCGTGTTGAATCAATTTATGTACACCCACAAGAGTTTTTACCAGTGGTAAACATGACCATTGATGCACAGTATTTATGTCGTTTTTCAGACACAAGCTCAATCTCTATTTTAACGTCGGGTATTTTAGGTGAGCAGTACTTAGGTATTCACCCTGTCATTTCTCCAGATTCGGCTAAACAACGTTGTTTAGGCGAAACAGTGACTGAAAACAAGCAAGATGAAGCAATTGACGATTTGTTTGGTGTGGAAAGTAAAGCACTAGGTGATGGCGATTCAATTACTGATACTAAGTCTGCCATTGTACTTGAAGAATTAATCGGGCAGTTTTTATTCAACCAAGGTAGTGAGTAATTATTATGTTGAAAAAGTTTTTAGCTATTGTAGCAATTGGCACAATGACGCTAACTCAAAGCGTAAGTGCAGCAGATGTTAAATTGGTTGATCCAAATAAAATGGTACGCCAAGTTGCCGATAATACATTTGCACGTATTAAAAAAGATCAGCCATTAATTGTTAAAAATCAAGAGCATCTTCGCGTAATCGTTGAAGAAGAATTAATGCCTTATATCGACTACAAATATGCAGCACTTCGCGTACTAGGTAGTGAAGTATCTAAAGTACGTGCAATTACCGACGAAGCTGAAAAAGCCAAAGCAATTAGAGAAATTCAACGCTTTATTGGTGTTTTTAGAGAGTATTTAGTTGCTACTTATGCAGGTGTATTCACTCAATATACAAACCAAAAAGTTGAGTTTGGTGCAGAACAAGCATTTAAAGGCAAAGATGTCGTTGTCGTTAAAACTAAAATTATTGAAGATGGTAAACCTGATATCAGAATCGATTTTAAAGTACGCGAAGACCGTGACGGTGAATGGCGCGCGTACGATATGATTGCTGAAGGTATTAGTTTACTAGATGCAAAACAAAGTGAGCTACAAGGTATTTTGCGTCAGCAAGGTATTGATAATGTAAGTAACCTTTTAGAGCAAAAGAGTCAGCTACCAGTTCAGTTTAGAGGCAGTAACTCGAATGACTAAATTGGCAATAAGCCAAGTTGATGGACAACATTTTCGAGTAAACGGTGAGCTTACTCGAAATTCAATTGGCGATGAACAGCTTCTGAACAGCAAGCTATTAACCAAGCATAAAATCATCTATTTCGACCTAAGTGGTGTATCTAGGGTTGACACAGCGGGCTTAGCTTGGTTAATTCACTCTTTTGCAGAATTAAAGCAGCAAGGCATTCGCCTTGAGTTGCAAAACCTACCTGAGCAATTGCAAAATTTAATGCAATTGGGTCAGGTTACAACCCTATTTGAGTGAGAGTTATGGAAACTAGCCAAGTCGAAACATTATTACGCGAAGAACTTCAATTAGCTGAAGTACATGTAAAAGCCAATGGTAGTCATTATGAAGTTGTTGCAGTAGGTGAATGCTTTGACGGTTTAAGCCGAGTTAAAAAGCAGCAGCTAGTTTATGGCCCATTAATGAATACAATTTCAGATGGCACAATTCACGCAGTATCTATTCGTGCATTTACTCCTGTAGAGTGGAAGCGTGAACAAAAATTTATTTTACCGCAATAAATAGGGCCTCTTAATGGATCAATTTGTAATTCAAGGTGGTACTTCACTTGCTGGTGAAGTGACTATTTCTGGCGCTAAAAATGCCGCACTTCCTATTTTGTTTGCTTCATTATTAGCTGATGGAAAAAGTACATTTACTAATGTACCGCGCCTTCGCGATATAGTGACCACTGAAGCCTTATTAAAAACTCTAGGCGCTGATGTTAATTGGCACGGCGATACGCTAGTGATTGACGGCGCAACGGTTAATAAAACATTAGCGCCATACGACTTAGTTAAGCAAATGCGTGCTTCAGTACTTGCATTAGGCCCTTTAGTTGCTCGTTTTGGTGAAGCTCAAGTGTCTTTACCTGGTGGGTGTGCTATTGGTGCTCGCCCTGTTGATATACATATTCAAGGTTTGGAGCGCATGGGCGCACAAATAAACGTTGAAAATGGTTATATTAATGCCAAGGTAAACGGTCGCTTAAAAGGCGCTGAAATCTTTATGGAAATGGTAAGCGTAGGCGCTACCGAAAATCTATTGATGGCAGCAGCCCTCGCTGATGGTAAAACCATACTTGATAATGCTGCACGCGAGCCCGAAATAATTGATTTAGCTAACTGCTTAATTGCTATGGGCGCTAAAATTACGGGTGCAGGCACTAGCCGCATTGAAGTTGAAGGCGTTGAGCGTTTAGCAGGATGCGAGCACAGCATTTTACCAGACAGAATAGAAACAGGTACATTTTTAGTCGCTGCAGCAATGGCAGGCGGTGAAGTACTTTGTAAAAACACTGACTTTCATTCTCTTGAGCCTGTGATTGAAAAGTTACGCGCAACAAATGCACATCTAGAAGTGCATAACGACAGTATTTATCTTGATATGCGCGGCCGAGAACTGAGAGCCGTGAATATTAAAACAGCTCCACACCCAGGTTTTCCTACGGATATGCAAGCTCAGTTTACAGCATTAAATGTAGTAGCAAATGGTAGTGCAACGATTACGGAAACGATTTTTGAAAACCGTTTTATGCATGTACCTGAGTTGCAGCGTATGGGCGCTAATATTCGTTTAGAAGGGCATACCGCAATTTGTGGTGAGACTGAGAGCCTAACGGGCGCGCAAGTGATGGCAACCGACCTACGCGCTTCAGCTAGCTTAATCTTAACGGGTATAGTGGCACAGGGTGAAACGGTTGTTGACCGTATTTATCACGTTGATAGAGGTTATCAGCGCATTGAAGATAAGCTAAGTGCGTTGGGTGCAAATATTAAACGTCGAAGTAGTTAAGTAGATATTTAACTAGCTAAGCTATTTTAAAAAGGTCGGATACGCAAATTGCTATCCGACCTTTTTATTGACGATTTATGGAAGTTGGTATTATTTTTTATTAAAGCTTTGTTTCAAGCTCAGCTACCACCACCATGATTTTTTCTATTTTACCATTCCGGTAAAGCTCAAATTCTATTTCTTTACCTGGTTCTGTATTACCTATTTCTTCCAGCACTTTTTGTGGATTTGCTACCGAAAGCCCTGCAATTTTAATAACAATATCTTGCTCTTCAATACCCGCTTGCCATGCTGGTCCCAAAGGGTCTAAATTAGTAATACGCATGCCAGTAACTGGGGTCAGACTGTCGTTTACTTCCTTGCCGGTACTATCTACTGCTGTGCCTTCAAAGCCTAAATAGCCGCGCACAACGCGACCATGACGAATGAGCTTACCCATTACTTTTTTAGCAAGTGAGTAAGGAACCGCAAAGAATATTCCTTGAATATTCAAGTTCTCACGCGTTTTAAACTGCGCAGAAGTAATGCCGACTAAATCACCATTGGAGTTAACTAATGCGCCGCCAGAGTTGCCCACATTAATAGCCGCATCCATTTGCAATAAGTTATTGTACGGACTGTCTGTAATTTTTTGCTTACCCGTTGCGCTAATAATGCCTTGCGTGATTGTTTGGCCTAAATTAAGCGGGTTACCTATGGCAAGTACAACATCGCCTACACTGGATACATAGCTATCATTTACAGGAATTACCGGAAGGTGATCTGCATTTATTTTAAGTAAGGCTAAATCAGTAATAGTATCAAAACCAATTAGCTGTACATCAAAAAAGCGTCTGCCATCGGTTAGAATAACCATAATTTGATCTGCATTATTAACAACATGGTAGTTGGTAAGAATGTAACCGTCTTGCGACATGATGACGCCAGAGCCTAGCTCTTGTACCGTGTTTTTTCTTTTATAACGAGGTTCTTTGGAGATACTTTCTGAAAAAATAGTAACCACAGAAGGAGCTGCTCGTTTAACTGCATCAGAAAAACTCAGGTGACTCGAACTCATTGCGCTTGGTAGGGGAACATTTGGAAGTAAAGCCGCTCGCATATTAGGGCTGAAAAAAACCACTAAAAAAGCAATACTTAGGCCTGCAAATAAAGGGGGAAGAATAAATTTTATTAGTTTCAGCACGATTTTCTTATTATGTAAGTGAGCAATCTCTTTATGATGACATAAAAAAAATAACAGCGGCAAGTGCCACTGTTATTTTTATTACATTAATAGTGCTATTTATTACTGAATTAAAATAAATATAGACTCACGACCACGTTGCACGCCAAGTACTATATTACCTTTTGTACTGTCGATGATTTTATTCATGTCGCGAATCGTTTCAACTCGTTGACGATTCACTTGCATAATAATATCGCCTTCTTCAAGGCCAACACGGGCAGAAGGTGAGCGAGGATCTACAGAAGTAACCTCAACACCTTTATTACTGTTTTTTTGTACATTTTCAAGTGTCGCGCCTTGGAATGCAGGGTGCAGCTCTTCACCGGTCGCTGTAACACCTGATGCACCATCAAGGGTTACTTTCACTGTTTTAATTTTACCATCGCGGTAAATGCCTAGTTTTATCTCACGGCCTTCACCTAACGTAGCAATTTTGCTACGTAGTTCATGGAAGCCACTAATGTCGCCACCGTTAATGCTAACAATAACGTCACCAGCTTCAATTCCAGCCTTACTTGCGGCAGTGTCGTCCATTACTTGCATTACATAAGCACCTTGTTTGACATCAAGTTGCTGTGCTTTTGCAAGTCCAGCATCAAGTGGACGACCAGAAATGCCTAACGAGCCTCGACGTACTTCACCATGTTCAATAATTTGATCGACTAGATTTTTCATCATATTAGATGGAATCGCAAAACCAATACCCACGTTGCCGCCAGAGGCACCTAAAATAGCGGTATTAATACCAATCAACTCACCATTGAGGTTAACTAAGGCACCGCCAGAATTACCTTGGTTAATAGCTGCGTCGGTTTGAATGAAATCTTCGTAGCCCTCAATGTTTAAACCACTTCGGCCAAGAGCACTAACAATACCTGATGTAACTGTGTGGCTAAGGCCAAACGGGTTACCAATCGCAACCGCAAAGTCGCCCACTCGTAAATTATCTGAGTTAGCGAGTTTGATTTCGGTTAAGTCATCAGCGTCTATTTGTAAAAGAGCGATGTCTGATTCTGTGTCAGTACCAATTTTAGTTGCTTCAAATTCACGGCCATCTTCGAGAGTAACTACCATTTTTTCGGCGTCTTGGATTACGTGGTTATTAGTCACTACATAGCCCTCATCAGCATCAATAATGACCCCAGAACCTAATCCACTAAATTGGCGTTTTTGACTGCGAGGCTGCTGTTGTCCAAAAAAGTATTCGAGAGGATCTGCACGGCGGCGTACTTCTTTAGAGCCTGAAACTTGAATACTTACAACACCAGGAGATATTTTCTCTAGCATGGGGGCAAGAGTGGGTAGTTGTTGACCATTTACTGCAATTGGCATTTTTGCATAAGACGCTACAGGGCTCATTAATAAGCTTGTAGATAAAATAGCTGCGCTGATAAGTGATAATTTCATTTTCATAGTCAGGGGTAACTCCACTTAAGATAAAGCAAAAACAAAAAGGGCTACTTTAAAAGCAGCCCTTTTTGGTTTATTAAGATAAAACAACAAAGCTGTTATATCTAAAGACTATGGGGTCTAAAAAAAGTTCATCAAGATACTTTAGAATGTTCTGAAACTTTATTTTGACCAGCAAATAAACCAGATTCACCCGATACATAATCAGCTGGTTGTGCTGCGGCTGAAGAACGATCTGAACGACGTTCTTTTAAAGACGCTTGTAGTTGTTCTGTTGTTTCTTTAGAAAAATAAGGTTCTGCTGGTGCTTTATTTCTATCTTCTAAAAGAAGTTGGTTTGTTTCTTCAACGTGACTAAGCAGTTGATCATAGTTTTCTTTCATTTTATTTACGAGCTTGCCAGTATTCGCTAAATGATCAGCGACATCTTGACGATACTGCTCTAACGCATTTTCAGCTTGCTCTGCCTGCTCTTTTAATTCATCTTGTTTGAATTGTTTTTTAGTAACAAATGCGCCAATAAAAAATGCTACAACAGCAGCAATAACAATTAAACCTACCCACATAACTGTGCCCATAAAAACTACCCCTTTGGGAAAATAACTAACGAATGCCGATTCAATTATAAATCATACTAAGTGTAATATACCCCGAGTTATGATGCGTGTTAATATGCTTTGCAAATTAAACTGTGTTTTAACTGTAAATAGATATGACTCCTTGGCAAACATACCAACAAGACTTAAAGCGAGATGACTTTGTACACGACGCAGCACAAGAAAATGCTGTGCGCCATTTACAACGTCTATACGATGACCTAACTCAGGCAAAGCCAAAACAAAAAGGTTTTTTTGCTAAGTTATTTAGTAAAGATGAACCTGCGCCTATAAAAGGTTTGTACTTTTGGGGTGGAGTAGGGCGTGGTAAAACTTATTTAGTTGACACTTTTTACGAATCACTACCGGGCACACGTAAAATGCGCGTGCACTTTCATCGATTTATGCACCGAGTGCATAATGAGCTTAAAAAACTAAACAATACGGCTAATCCATTAGAAAAAATAGCCGACACTTTCAAAGCAGAAACAGACATAATTTGTTTTGATGAGTTTTTTGTTCAAGACATTACCGATGCTATGTTGCTAGGTGGCTTAATGGAAGCGCTATTTGCACGGGGTATAGTACTTGTTGCTACATCTAATATAGTGCCTGATGAGCTTTACAGAAATGGCTTGCAGCGTGCCCGCTTTGTCCCTGCTATAGAACTGGTTAAGCTCAATACAGAAATAGTTAATGTAGACTCAGGTATTGATTATCGGTTGCGTACCTTAGAGCAAGCCGAAATTTTTCATAGTCCGTTAGATAAAGAAGCGGATAAAAACTTATTTGAATACTTCGATAAGCTATCGTCAGAGCCTGGACAATTAGATGAGCCGATAGAGATAGAAGGTCGTTTAATCAAAACGCGAAAAGTAGCTAAATGCGTGGTGATGTTTGAGTTTAGTGAATTATGCGAAACAGCGCGTAGTCAGGTTGATTACATGGAGATTAGTCGCTTATATAATACGGTGATTATTTCTAACGTAAAACAGCTTGGGCAAACTAATGATGATGCCGCTAGACGCTTTATTGCTTTAGTGGATGAATTTTACGAGCGCCATGTAACTTTAATTATATCGGCTGAAAAACCTATTACCGAACTTTATACCCAAGGTAATTTAAACTTTGAATTTAAGCGCTGTATAAGCCGTTTGCAAGAAATGCAGTCTCTAGAGTATTTAGCTAGAGAGCATTTGGTTTAAATTAGTAGGTAAAAGTGTAATAGGTTAGCCATTAAGAATAAGAGGTGCATATATAGTACTTCTTATTTCTAAAATTTCTTGTGGAAAAAACAACCGGCGAGTAGCAATGTGTTTTAAGTGCTGGTATACTCCCGCGTCTGCCACGTTGCGTTCTATGCCCTCATATAGTCTAGCCACTTGTGAGCGGCGCAAAAGTCTAAAACTCGAAGGGGTTATAGCAAACTTAGAGCAGTAGTTAATATTAACTACTTGTGGTTTTAATTGAAAAACATTGGATTTTTATAAATGAAAACGTTTGTTGCTAAACCAGAAACAGTAAAACGTGACTGGTACGTAGTTGACGCTGAAGGTAAAACTTTAGGTCGCATCGCTACTGAAATCGCTCATCGCCTACGCGGTAAGCATAAAGTTGAATATACACCGCACGTAGATACTGGTGATTATATCATCGTTATCAACGCTGAAAAAGTTACTGTAACTGGTAACAAATTCAAAAACAAAGTGTACTATTCACACTCTGGTTTTCCAGGTGGTCTTAAGTCTACTACTTTTGATAAACTTCAAGCTGCAAAGCCTGAAATGATCATCGAGAAGGCTGTTAAGGGCATGTTGCCACGTGGTCCTTTAGGCCGCGCTATGTACCGTAAACTTAAAGTTTACACAGGTACTGAGCACAACCATGCTGCACAACAGCCTCAGGTTCTAGACATTTAAGGAGCACCATCATGGCAAATCAATACTACGGTACAGGTCGTCGTAAAAGTTCAAGTGCTCGCGTATTCTTACGCCCAGGCACTGGTAACATCGTAATCAACAAACGCTCTCTAGAAGAGTATTTTGGTCGCGAAACAGCACGCATGGTTGTTCATCAAGCTCTTGAGCTAGTTGATATGACTGAAAAATTTGACCTTTACATCACCGTTTCTGGTGGTGGTACAACTGGTCAAGCTGGTGCTATCCGTCATGGTATCACTCGTGCACTTATGGAGTTTGACGAATCATTACGTTCACAACTTCGTAAAGCAGGTTTTGTTACACGTGATGCACGTAAAGTTGAACGTAAGAAAGTGGGTCTTAAGAAAGCGCGTAAGCGTCCACAGTTCTCAAAACGTTAATCTATACGTTATCAAGAATTCAAAAACCCAGCTTATGCTGGGTTTTTTGTTTTCAAATCAAAATGTTTACATTTGCAACTTAATATAAAGTTATTTATATCGATGGTGATACTGGGTGATTGCAGCAATTAATGATGATCAAATTGATTAATAACTGCGTATTAATCAAACGAAAGTTAAAAAACACTCAGATAGCTGCAAAAAAGTTAAATAATTATCGTAATTAGTTTAAATCCATCAGTTAATTGGTGGAATTTTTTGCTACAATTGGCATTGAAGTAAAATGAGTGAGTTTAACCGCACTATGTACAGTTTTTACTGTTTCCTCTTAGTGGTGTTGATCTTGGTCAGTATATTGTTTTTACAGAAGCGTTATTATAGTCGTTCGGCTTTATTCTCGAGCTTACTTAATCAAATTTTGATCAAGTTAGTTTTATTCGAGCATAGGGCTTTGAATAACCTTGTTTTAATCAAGGGTTTTAATTATGATCGCTTCTATTTTAAAAATTCGAATAATTAACCTGCTGTAACTGATGTTCTCAATATAGCAAGTGTTGAGAATCATAGTGGAGATAAGTGGATGAGCAATGCGCCTGTAGACAATGGCCGACGTCGCTTTTTAACCATAGCTACCTCTGTTGTAGGTGGTGTTGGTGCGGCTGGGGCTGCTGTTCCTTTTATTGCGTCTTGGAATCCAAGTGAGCGAGCTAAATCTGCGGGTGCGCCTGTAGAAGTAGATATCAGCAAACTTGAACCGGGACAATTAATACGTGTCGAGTGGCGTGGTAAACCTGTATGGGTTGTATCACGGACCCCAAAAATGCTTGAGCAAATGAAAGAACATGAAGGTCAACTTCGTGATCCGCATTCGCAAGAGCCACAACAATTAGAATCATCAACAAATGATTACCGTTCATTACGTCCAGAAATCTTTCTGGCTGTAGGTATTTGTACGCATTTAGGGTGTTCACCTGGCTTTTTCCAAGGTAACTTTAGTGAGAAAGTTGAAGGAACCGATGATGGCTTCTATTGCCCATGTCATGGTTCTAAATTTGATATGGCTGGCCGTGTATTTCAATCGGTACCTGCTCCATTAAACTTAGAGATACCACCTTATACTTTTCTTGATGAGACCACTATTTTAGTGGGCGAAGAAAAAGGGGCAGCCTAATGTTTGGTAAGATTATTGGTTGGATAGACGACCGTATCCCAATGACACGTGTTTGGAACATGCACATTGCACAGTATCCAGCACCTAAAAACTTTAACTTCTGGTACTTTTTTGGCTCATTAGCCATGTTGGTACTAGTAAACCAAATCCTAACAGGTATTTGGTTAACGATGAACTTTGTTCCGTCTTCTGAAGGCGCATTCGCTTCAGTAGAATACATCATGCGTGATGTAGAATATGGCTGGTTATTACGTTACTTGCACTCAACCGGTGCATCAGCGTTTTTCATCGTTGTATATATGCATATGTTCCGTGGCATGATCTACGGTTCTTATCAAAAACCACGTGAGTTACTGTGGTTATTTGGTATGTTTATTTTCTTAGCGCTAATGGCTGAAGCATTCATGGGGTATTTATTACCATGGGGGCAAATGTCGTTCTGGGGTGCACAGGTAATCATCTCCTTATTCGGGGCTATTCCGGTTATTGGTGATGACTTAACACTTTGGATCCGTGGTGACTATGTAATATCAGGTGCAACGCTTAACCGTTTCTTTGCATTACATGTAATTGCACTACCACTGGTTATTGTAATCTTAGTTTTCTTACACATTGTTGCTCTACACGAAGTGGGTTCAAATAACCCTGAAGGTATTGAGATTAAACGTAAGAAAGGCTCAGTAGCTGAAGAAGATAAGCCTAAATTTAAATTTCATGAGTATTACACTGACAAGAAAGATATTGTTGATGCGATACCGTTCCACCCTTACTACACAGTTAAAGATATTGTGGGTGTGGTTGGTTTCTTAATATTGTTCTGTTGGGTTGTGTTCTTTATGCCAGCGATGAATGGCTTCTTTTTAGAAGGTCCAAACTTCGAGGCAGCTAACCCACTTAAAACACCTGAGCATATTTTCCCGGTTTGGTACTTTACGCCATTCTATGCAATCTTACGTGCAATCCCTGATAAGTTAATCGGTGTTGCGGCGATGGGTGCATCGATTGTGGTACTTGCGTTACTACCTTGGGTAGACCGTGGTAGAGTTAAATCGGTTCGTTACCGTTGTGGTTTCCATAAATGGAACATTGCAGGTTTTGTTGTAACTTTCGTTCTTCTAGGTTGGGTGGGTGCAACTCCACAAACTGATATGAAAACGATTATTTCTCAAATCTGTACTGTGACTTACTTTATGTTCTTCGTACTGTTGTTTGTATACAGTAAGAACGAAAAAACTAAGCCATTGCCAGAGAGGTTAACGAAATGATGAAGAAGCTTATTATTGGTTTATTTGCTTTATCAGTAAACTTGTTGCCGAACATGGTTATGGCAGCGGGTCCATCGGTTCCTTTAATGGAAGCGAACAACGACCTTACTGATCAACCATCTTTACAACGCGGTGCAAAGTTGTTCATGAACTACTGTCTTGGTTGTCACCAAATGCAGTATCAACGTTATGAACGTACTTTTCGTGATATCGGTATCCCAACAGAGGTTGGTTTAGAGCAGTTGATTTTTGACGGTTCTAAAGTTGGTAGTCATATTACTAACGCGATTACAAAAGACGATGCAGCAAAATGGTTTGGTGCGGCTCCGCCGGATTTAACTCTAATTGCTCGTGTAAAATCACCAGATTATATTTACACGTACTTAAAATCGTTTTATAAAGATGAATCTCGCCCGTTTGGGGTTAACAACATTGTTTTCCCATCGGTAGGTATGCCTCACGTTCTTCAAGAACTACAAGGTTTACCAACACCTATCACTAAAGAAGTACAAGAGCATGGTCACACTGTGACTAAAGTTATTGCTACTGAAACAGATGGTACGGGCGAATTAAGCATAGATGAATACGACCAAGCGGCTCGTGATTTAACAAACTTCCTTGAGTACGTGGGTGAACCTTCACGTCTTGAATCGGAAGCGCTAGGTATTAAGGTAATAGGATTTTTAATTATCCTGTTTATCTTGGCATTTATGCTTAAGAAAGAATACTGGAGAGATGTTCATTAGGTTGAACATTTTTAAAGGTAATTTTGCAATAGGGGCTTAAGCCCCTTTTGCTGTTTTAGTTATTTAATGGAGGTATAGGCATGGCCGTAGCTGCCAATAAGCGCCCTGTAATGACCCTTTTTTCTGGTGCTAACTGTATGTATAGCCACCAAGTACGTATTGTACTTGCGGAAAAAGGTGTAAGTGTAGATATTCATTTGGCTGAAAAAGATAACTTGCCAGAAGCACTTCACGAAATTAACCCTTACGGTACAGTGCCAACACTGATTGACCGTGAGCTTGGTTTATACCAGGCAAACATCATCATGGAATACCTTGATGAACGTTTTCCTCATCCTCCACTAATGCCTGTTTACCCGGTAATGCGTGGTCGTAGCCGCTTAATGATGCATCGTATTGATACTGATTGGTACAGCCTAGCTGACAAAATCAGTAACAACACGTCAGACGCTGCTCAAGCTCGTAAAGAGCTAACAGAAGCATTGCTTGCTGTAGCACCTATTTTTAGCGAAGCACCTTACTTTATGAGTGAAGAGTTTAGCTTAGTAGACTGTTATTTAGCTCCACTATTATGGCGTTTACCAGAGTTTGGTATTGAGCTTAATGGTGCAGGTTCTAAAGAGCTTAAAGAGTACATGATCCGTTTATTTGAACGTGAGTCATTCCAAGCCTCTTTAACTGAAGCTGAGCGTGAGATCCGTTTATAATGACGCCTAATCGTCCTTATTTATTACGTGCTTTTTTTGATTGGATAGTCGATAACGAGTGTACACCGCATTTAGTGGTAGACGCTGGATTTGCGAATGTACAAGTGCCAACACAATTTGTTCAAGACGGACAAATTGTTTTAAACATAAGTCCATCAGCGGTCACACAGTTTTCGTTAGACTTAACCCAACTTAGCTTCAGTGCGCGCTTTGGTGGTCAGCCAATGCAAGTGTATGTACCCCTAGGTGCTGTGCTTGCAATATACGCGCGTGAAAATGGCGAAGGAACAGTCTTTACCGCAGATGAGTTTTTAGAGGACGAAGACGATTTTGTGCCAGAGCTTGAAAGTGTTGATTCATCAGCTGAGTTTATTGATGAAACACCACCAGAAAAGCCTGAGAAGAAAAAAGGCTCTCATTTACGCGTTATTAAATAATAAGTAAATGCCAAAAAAAAACCGCTGAATAAGCGGTTTTTTTATGTCTGTATTTTGCTTTACATATATTCAAATACTTTAATTACACGCTCTACGCCAGAAACATTGCGGGCAATATTTACAGCTTGAGTTGACTCAGAGTCAGATACTAAGCCCATTAAAAAAACTTCAGCATTTTCTGTCACTACTTTAATGTTATTACTGCTAATGTCTTTTGCTGTTAGTAGCTGGGCTTTTACTTTAGAAGTTAGCCAAGAGTCGTGAGTTTGTGTAGTAATGCCAGTATTTGAGCCAATACGAATTTGGTTATGTATTTTACGAATACCTGAAACGCCCTCAATGGTGCGCTGCGCTTCGTTTCTCATTTCTTCGTTAGATACTTGGCCAACAAGTAAAACAATACCGTTAACGCTTACAGCGCTTATATTGGCAAACTTTTCAAGACGTTCTACTTCGCTAAGTGCAATACTGGCTTTTATTTCAATATTGTTATCGTCAATTTGAGAGCCAATAGTACGGCGATCGTTCGCTGCAGTTACTGCACTGGCTGTACCTGCAACAACAGCGGCTGCGCAGCCTTGCAGTAATACAACAGTACCTAAAACAATAAGAGAGCGTTTAAACATAATTTTCATCCTGAGGGAAAAGCGTTAAATCAACAAGTTCGCTTAAACAATGTAAGTTAACTAAATGGGATTCGATAATGCGGCTAGGGCGTTTAGATGGCGATCTAATTTCAACATCGTTAGGTCCAAGTAGGCCTACCAACTCGCCACCATCATCACCAACCATAACGATGACCTTCATATCTTTAGTTAGTGCAGCTTCAACGGCAGAAATAACATGTTTTTCGTTACCGTTTATAGCCAGTACAAGCAATAAATCACCTTGTTGGGCAAAAGCGCGGACTTGGCGAGCAAATGTATCGTGATCGTCTACTTGAGTACTTTGCCCCAGATTAACGTTTTCTTGCGATAGAGCAATTGCAGGTAAGCAGGGACGTTCGGTTTCATAATGATTAACCAACACACCCGCCATATGCTGAGCGAGCATGTGGCAATTTGCAGTACCGCAGCAAATGAGTTTATTTCCGTTGATCAGACTTTGTGCAATAGTAAATGCAGCTGACTCAAGCGCACTAGGTAGCACTTCACCAGCAGCGATTTGAACTTGAATGCTTTCTGTAAAAATTTCTTTAATTGTGTCTTGCATAGCCTACCAATAATTTATCTTTGTATTTGCGTTTAAAATACATTTTTAAGCCAATTAATATTAGGAGATGCTTCTCCTGTAATGGCTACATAATCAATTCTTAGAGCTTGGTTAGTTAAATTTTTAGCTGCTAAGTAATGATAAATACTACGTTTTAATCGAGCTTGTTTTTGTGGACTAAGCGCATAGTTGGCACCGCCACGAGCATTATTTTTGCGAAACTTAACCTCAACGAATACAAGGGTATCGCCTTCTTTCATAATGACATCAAGCTCACCAAAGGGGCAGTAATAATTACGTTCTATGGGTGTTAGCCCTTGAGTAACTAAGTATTTTTGCGCTTCAAGCTCATAATACTGGCCTTTTTCGCGACTATTGTGCCACAGCTCTTTAAACCACGACATGCCGCCCCCTTAATTAAACTTAATTGATAGTTTGTATTTCACCCGCTGATTGCATAAACAATGGTACAGGGCGTTGTGTTTCTAATTGCACAGGCTTAATGCGACGGTTTGTATATTGAGCCCAGTCGAGCGTGCGTTCTATATGGCCGCTGGTATTAACAGATAACTTACCGCTTAAACCACTATATTGATTGCCTGGCATTACGCTTAACTGCCTGATGTCATGTAATATTGATACAGCATCGTACGCCATTGCAAATAAGCGTTGGCTAATATCTACTTGCTCTGGCCATAACGAATCATACTGCTGGCGTAAGTTATGTTGTTTAATTTGCGAATCGAGCATCCACGGCAATTCAGTGAAGTATAGGCCGTCTAAGTCGCCTTTGTCAGTACTGTCAATTTGTTTACTATGACTTTTAGAGCTGGCATAAAGTGGAATACGATCTGCAAATGTACTTACGTTTACATCGAGGTAGGGTTTAATTAAGCGTGTTTCTATTGCATCACCCAAAATATAAATAACGTCTATATCACTACGCGAACGGGTTTCGTTTTCTACTTCCTGTTTAAATAGTGCTTTAATCGTTTTTATGCGCTCTTTTGATTTATCAACTTCTAACAAGCTGGTAATTGTATTAGGCATATCTTTTTTATCGTTATAAAAACCTATTTGCGGCTTGGTTTCGCTATAGCGTTGCCACTGTAAGTTAAAGTAATCAACCAAGCGTTGGCCATTTGCGTTATTTGGTGCAAGCAACATAGGTTTTTGATAGCCCTTAGTTAAAAAGTGTTCTAAGGCTTGTTGTACTTCGTGCTCAGGGTTTAGTGCAAAGTAATAATGCTGAAGCGAAATTCGCTCACCATCAAAGGTGTTTAAATGCAGTACCGGAGTATCAATAAGAGTTTGCGCATTAGCTAGTTTATCAATATTTGCTTTAAGTAGAGGACCAATTACAAAGTCAGGCTTTATTTCTTCAAGTTGCGCTGCAATTTCTTCTGTACTTAGGTTTTCATCAATAAAAATAGTGTCGTTGATATTTTGCGTATCAAGTGCAGCTAATACGCCAGCTTTAAGGGCATCACCTAAACGTTCGTTAGGGCCCGATTGTGGAAACAGCACAACTAAGCGCTCTATATTGATAGGAGCAAGTTCAGTAAGCATTTCATCTTGTTCAGGTAATACAGTAAAAGCCGGATGCCCAATATAGCGTCTGCGCCAATTGTTGATCGCTTGATCTAACTCTACGCCACTACTTGCATATACTTGATGATATAACGCTAGGTTAGCCCACCCTTGCTGAATAACCGAACCACGGTTAAAACGTTCAAGCGCATAAGAAGAGAGTTGCTTTAAGTTATCCCACAAATTTTGATTAAGTTGAGGGATTTCTATATTATTTTTTGTTGCTGTTTCAGAGGCCCTAAAAAAGTAGGGTGCGGCTTTTTTAGGAAAATTTTGCGATGCGTAAATACTAGCTGTTAAAAACTGATGCCAAGCAAAATGCTCAGGTTGAGTCAGTTGTCCGTCTAGCGACTGTAAAATAACCAAAGCTTGATCATTTTTATTCTGTTGTTTTTGTGCAAATGCAATATAAAGACGGTTCTGGATTTGATCAACACTTGCGGTTAATTCAAGCTCATTACCAATTATCTCTAATAAAGGCCAGTTTTGCTCACTAATTGCTGCATCACGGGCGCTATACAATAACTGTATTTTATCGGCACCTTGGCGGTTTTGCGCCAATTGATAGATAGATTGCGCACTGGTTGCCTGATTTTGCAGTGCATTAGTGCGGTTACTTACGTTATCGCTGTTTTTAGTTGGTTTTTCGGTTGTGCTACACGCCGATAACCCTGACAATATAATTAATAGACTAACTAGTTTAAGTCGCACAATGATTTCCCAATACGTTAACGCGATTTGCTTATATTACTGACTGACGCAGGAGACCTCAATGTTAAATGAGGAGAATTCACAGAAAATTGGCACTCTTTACATTGTTGCCACCCCAATTGGCAATTATGACGACTTAAGTCACCGTGCCATTGCGACATTATCGCAAGTTGACTTAATAGCTGCTGAAGACACTCGCCATACCGGCAAGCTACTTAGCCACTTTGGTATTAAGGCAAAAACGTTTGCATTACACGACCACAACGAAAAGCAAAAAGCACAACAAATTATTGATCAACTTAATCAAGGTTTAAATATTGCTTTAGTATCTGACGCTGGTACACCGCTAATTAGTGATCCAGGCTACGCTGTTGTAAATCTGTGTCGCGAACAAGGCGCTCATGTTACACCTGTTCCAGGTGCATGTGCTGCAATTACAGCCGTATGTTGTTCAGGTTTACCAACCGACCGCTTTCAGTTTATTGGTTTTACGCCAGCTAAAAGCAAAGCTCGCCAAGACTTTTTTACCGAAGCTGTTAACTCAGGCATTACCAGCATAATGTACGAAAGTACGCACCGTATTATGGCAAGCCTTGATGATTTAGCACTAGCCCTTGGTGATGAGCAGCAAGTTGTGTTTGCTAAAGAGCTAACCAAAACCTTTGAAACATTTTTTAATGGTAGTGTAAGTGAGCTTAAACAGTTTTTAACTGATGATCCTACCAAGCAGCGCGGCGAAATAGTGCTTATGCTTCCGGGCAAACCAAAGCAAATAGACGATGTTCCGCCTGAAGCGCGCAAAATGCTGGCACTGCTTGAAAGTGAAATGCCAATGAAAAAAGCCTGTGGCGTTGTAGCCGAATACTTTGGTATGAAGAAAAACGCTTTATACAAAACAATTATTGAAGAAAAAGAGTAAATTTTACTGCGCTTGGTATTAGCCTCATGTATACTGCGCGCCGAGTCAGCCAAGATGATCGCTGCCTGTGACGAAAATGATCAGGGGGAGGAAAGTCCGGGCTCCATAGGGCAGAGTGCCAGCTAACGGCTGGGGGGCGTGAGCCCACGACAAGTGCAGCAGAGAGGAGACCGCCAATTTTCGGATTGGTAAGGGTGAAAGGGTGCGGTAAGAGCGCACCGGGCCGCTAGTAATAGTCGGTTGCAAGGTAAACTCCACTCGGAGCAAGACCAAATAGGGTTCCTTATGGCGTGGCCCACGTTGGAACCGGGTAGGTTGCTTGAGCCATAGAGCGATTTATGGCCTAGACGAATGATTATCACTTTCTTCGGAAAGGACAAAACCCGGCTTATACGGCTGACTCACTCATTCAATAAAAAGCCCGCAGTTAATACTGCGGGCTTTTTTGTGTTTAAGTTTTAGTTAATACAATTTAAGCATTATTAAATAATATTTTTCCCTTGTTCTGGATCGCGAGATTGCTCTGCTTGTTCACGTATTTCGTCGGTATCACTACTTACATCATCAAGCGTTTTAGTTTGCTCAACAGTTTCATTTTTTTCGCTTTGTATTTGCGATGGTTGTTCTTCCCCTAAACTAGAAACACTTTCATTAGGGTCGGTGAGTATAATTCTCTCTCGTGCGTCATCAGGCATGCTGATGTTTTGTTTTGTGAACTCATTGACTAATTCGCGCATAAGCTGGGAGGCTACTTTTAATGGACTGTGCTGCTCGCTATTAACCCAAAAATACAAAATGAAGTTAATAGTAGATGAGCCTAAGTTTTTTATTAAAACCTGCGCGGGTGGGTCGCTAAGTACTGCATTTTGTTGATTGGCAATATCGAGGGCGAGGGTTTGTGCGCTGCGT
The DNA here is from genome assembly GCF_015864705.1 of Pseudoalteromonas sp. NGC95. Classification (NCBI taxonomy): domain Bacteria; kingdom Pseudomonadati; phylum Pseudomonadota; class Gammaproteobacteria; order Alteromonadales; family Pseudoalteromonadaceae; genus Pseudoalteromonas; species Pseudoalteromonas sp. NGC95. Next base: position 180,509 of record NZ_JADYWR010000001.1, on the reverse strand, counting down.
ATATCGTTATCGTAGCCAATACCAATTTCTACTTTGCCGCGCATTTTTGGATTGGCAGTCAGGTTTTTAATGGTATTTTTATATACAGTCGCATTGGGTATTTGAATATGATTGCCATCGTAATCAACAAGCGTGGTTGCTCTTGCGGTTACTTTTTTAACAATACCTAATCGGCCATCCACTTCAATTACATCGTCAATTTTAAAAGGTCTTTGTACGCTCAGTAATAAACTAGCAATAAAGTTCTCTGCTATGTCTCTAAAAGCAAAGCCGAGTATTAAACCTATTAACCCAGTCCCACTCATAATAGCAACAGCAAACTGAGTAAGCCCTGCTAAACGTAAAAATAAATATACCCCAAATAAAATTATTAGGGTGCTTATGCTGCGCCTTATAACTAGGTGAACAAGCTTGCTGTCAGTCATATAGTCAATGGGTTTGATTAGTAATCTAGAAAGTGGTCCTGAAATTAAGTAACTGAGTACTAAAAGCATTATGCCGAGTAAAAGAGTGGGTAATATTTGCGCTGTTACGTGAAGTAATTGCACGCCTTGCTCATAAAAGAAATTCCACGAAAGTGTATCAACTTTGATCACGTCAGTTATTGGTGTTGTATTATTTAGCGCTACACTGCTTTTTAGGGTACCGAGCATGGCTTATCTTCCGTGTTAGAGTCATTTATAGATAAATATTAGCAAGTTTGGTACCAAACACTTATAACTTGGCAAATATTTTGCTGTAGTAACGTAATACAAATATTGAGGTTTAGAATGAAAGAAGCTAAACGAGGACAGCAAGCAGAGCAGCCTGCACATATCCCTTTTATAGGTTGGTGGGATATTGTTAAACGTATTTTTAAGCAAATGAGTGAAGATAACTTATCTATAGTGGCAGCCGGTGTGGCATTTTATGCGTTACTTGCTATTTTTCCAGCCATTGCGGCGATGGTATCAGTGTATGCGTACTTTTCATCCCCAACAGATATTAGTGAGCACTTAAGTAAAATAGTTACTTTGCTTCCACCAAGCACCAGCGAACTGATTTTATCTCAGGTTTCTAGCCTTGCTAAAACATCAAGTGCAAGCTTGAGCTTAAGTGCAATTGGTACGCTCATACTTACTATTTGGAGTAGTTCAAAGGGCAGCCAAGCACTTATTACTGCATGTAACATTAGTTATCGTGAATATGAAAAGCGCTCATTTTTTCAGGCTCAACTAGTCCGTTTTCTATTTTCGGTAGGAGCGATTGTAGTCGCAATTTTTGCGCTATTAATTATTGGTATCCTACCTATTGTACTTAATTTAGTGGGGCTAAAAGAAAGTATAGATTTATTAATTAAACTCATTTCTTGGCCATTATTGGCTTTTACCTTTAATTTTGCATTGGTGCTTTTATATCGTTATGCCCCACATCGTAAACCTGCTAAATGGCGTTGGATCACGATGGGATCGTCTATTGCTACCGTGCTTTGGATTTTGGCGTCTATAGGTTTTTCATTTTATGTGTCGCGTTTTTCTAGTTACAACGAAACGTATGGTTCGCTTGGTGGCGTAGTGATCATGCTGATGTGGTTGTATATCAGCGCTTATATAATCACATTAGGTGCTGTAATTAATGCAGCTACTGAGCAGCAAACAGGTAAAGATAGCACTGTAGGGCCGGCTAAAGAGCGTGGGCAGCGAGGCGCCTATGTAGCAGATCACCTCGATGTAAAAAATGAATAGCTATTAATTAGCTAAATTAGTAAGTGCAGTAATTTGCTCTTTAAATTCTTGTGCTGCAGGACCAAGCCTATCGTTGTCGTTGCACATTAAATATAAATTAAGAGTGCGGGTTGTACCTTGGTCTAAATTAAGTGCAATGAGGGTTTGATCTTCAATTAAGTGTGCAATTTGTGTTTTTGGCAGCCAAGCGTAACCTAAATTTTGACTAACCATATCAATAGAGTTACGTAAGTGGCTTACTGTCCAGCGCATATCTGCACCTAGCCAGCCTTCATTGTGACTGGTGTGGGTTGCTGAATCGCGAACTACTATTTGTCTATGTAGCTTTAAATCACGAAAGTTGAGTTGTTCAGTATGTTGGTGTAATACATGGTCTTTATGCGCAACCGCTATAAACTCTATATCGCATAACGTACTGCAACTAATTCCATAGATAGGAATTGACGAAATAGCTAAATCAACCACTGAGTTATGTAATAATTCGTTTGCACCTGTTAGCACGCTTTCTACTAAATCAATTTTTAAAAGAGGGTAAAGCTCACTCGTTTTAGCAAGTGCTTGATATAAAATAGCGTGTGGAAAAACCTCATCAACAGCTATTTTTAATGTGCTTTCCACGCCTTCGCTTAGTGTACTTGCTACCGATTCTATTTTAGTCGCTTCCTCAATTAAAAACTCGGCTCTGCGTAAAATCAGCTTACCGCTATCGGTTAAAAATGCTTTACGGCCTTTTACTTCAAGCAACTTAATTTGCAAGGCGGCTTCAAGTTTTTGCACAGCATGGTGTACGGTTGACTGACTTTTATGTACAGCTGCGCTTGCGCCTGCAAACCCGCCATGATCCACAACCGCTTTAAACATTCGCCATTGCTCTAATGTTGCTTTTGCCATTTTTAAATCCTGTTACTACTTTATATCTGATTGCTTAACTTGACCGCGCAGACGCATTATTTATTGCGTAACAGTGATTTTTTGTCTATTTATTTTAACAAAGCTACTTTTTTATCAGCTAGAAGTGCCATAAAACTGCTTTTATTTAAAGGTCTTGAAAATAAATAACCTTGACCGTAATCGCATCCTGCTTCAAGTAGTAGCTGCATTTGTAATTTAGTTTCAATTCCTTCGGCGATTACTTTTAAGCCCAACTGATGCGCCATAACAATGATGGCTTCACACAATGCAAGTTCTTGGCTGCCTACTTGAATATTATCAACAAAACGTTTATCTATTTTTAAATAGTCGGTGTCCATTTCTTGTAAGTAAGCGAGCGACGAATACCCGGTACCAAAGTCATCAAGAGCAAGCTGCATACCTGATTTTACTATTTCTTTTAGGCGTCTTTGCGTAAGTGCTTCAGGGTTAACCATTAAGCCTTCAGTTATTTCTGCGACAATTGACGAAGCAGGCAGCTTTGCTGCTTTTAGCATATCGTACCATTCATCTATGCCACTCTCTGGCGTGGATAATTGCACTGGCGATACGTTTACACTTATTTGAAAAGTATCATCGGTTAGTGTTTTTATATCGTTAAGTGTTTGCAAAGCTTGGGCAAATACAAATTGACCAATTGCATTTATTTGCCTGGTTTCTTCAGCAAGTGGGATAAATGCGATAGGGCTAATTAGGCCTTTTTCGGGATGTTGCCAACGAATAAGCGCTTCAGCTTTATGAATATGTAAATCATTTAAAGCAACTATGGGCTGATAAAATAACTCAAACTGTTCAAGTTCTATGGCACTTCGTAAGTCTTTTAATAGCACCATGCGCGCGTGTGCATATTCGCGCATGTCAGCAGAGAAAAACTCAAAACAGTTACGACCATTACTTTTTGCTTTATACATAGCCTGATCGGCTGCCTTTAAAAGCTGTTCAGTATTTTCACCATCATTAGGAGCGCAAGCAATGCCTATGCTTGCACTAATAAATAACTCTTCGTTTTCAAGATGCAAAGCTGACGATAGACTAAGTAAAATATTACTCGCAATTTGATTAATATGGCGCGTACTTTTAATGTGACTAAATACAATAACAAACTCATCTCCCCCAATTCGTGCCACAAACTCAGCGTTTTTTGCCGACTGGACTATACGCTGAGATACGAGTTTTAATAAGTTATCGCCATAGTGATGGCCTAATGTGTCATTAATATCTTTAAAGTGATCAATATCTAAAAGCATGACAACCAATTGATTATCTGGAGTAACAACATTTGAAAATCGTTGATTTAATCGCTCCTTTAACTCTAAACGATTTGGTAAGTCAGTTAGGTGATCAAAATGAGCTTGTCGCCAAATGGTTTCATCAGCTTGTTTTTTTTCTGTGAGGTCTGTGAATATCGCGATACGACGAATAGGTGCGTTGTTTGTATCATAAATAGTATCGATTGTGAGCCACTCAGAGTAAAGCTGCCCGTTCTTTTTACGGTTAATAACCTCGCCTTGCCAGCGGCCTGTTTGCTGTAATTCAGACCACATTTTATTGTAAAAATTCTTATCATGTTTTCCTGATGAAAGAATTGAAGAGGACCGGCCAATAACTTCTTCTTTACTATATAAAGTCGTTTTACAAAACGCAGGATTTACATCAAATATAATGCCCGTTGGATCGGTGATTGCCATGCCTTCACTACTGTTGTTATACACTAGTGAGGCAAGGTGGAGTGCTTCTTCATTTACTTTTCGTTGTGTTATATCTCGTAGCACAACAACGTATTCATTTTTACTTTGCATTGCGCTAATACGTGCTTCAAAGCTGCGTTTAGGATCTGATTTTTCGAGTGTGAATTCTAAATTACTCGAAACATCAAGTTTAGATAACTGCGATAACAAAAGCTGAACATTGCTGTGTGAAAGTATTGATGATAAATGAGGTACTGCAGTGCTGTTTGGGTTTACTCGAGGCTTAAATTGCCCTGTTATGTTGAGAATGTCGCCATGGATATTAATTCTAACGTAGCTATCGGGCAGAGTATTAAGCAAGCTAGTAAGCTCATCATGCTTGTTTTTTAAATTAGCCTCAGCTGTTAACCGAGTTTGCGCCATTGATTTAAAACGCTGATAGAGAGTATTTAGCTCTGGATTATTGGGTTGTATTTTTTGTGCGGGCATCTCGCCCTTAGCCAATACGTTTGTTGCATTTGTTAGATTATTAATTGGGTCAATAATGCTGGTTTTAAGTAGTTTACGTGCAATTAAAGACAGTATCAGCAGCGATAAAATAAACACACCAATCGCTATAAAAAAATTATTATTTATTTGCTTTAAAGCATGTGTTACAGGAAGTGCGATATGTATATTTAAGCTGTTATTACTCGGATCGCTGTAAATAATAGAGTGGTGAAGCATTCGGGCTTCACCTTCAATAGATTTTATTTTTGTTGATGCCTCATTATCAATCGAAGAATCAGTTGCTAATAAAGTCTGTGCAATATTATCGCCAAGCGCGGCCGTTGTAGGAGGATAACGCGCTAAAATTTTTCCGTTAGAATCAGCAATTGCAGCAATAGAGCCTGGCGGAAGTTCAATGTCATTAAAAGCATTGTTCCACCAGTCAAGCGCAACAACGATAACTACAACGCCCTGAATTACATTTTTTTTATTAATAATAGGTAACGCAAAATTAAGGGTGTTTTTTTGCAGACTTCGGTCGTGCTGAAAATAACCTACCGACAATTGGTTACTTTTTAAGGCGTTTTGGAAATACGCCCGATCGGCAATATTAATTGTTTTGGCTAACCCGCTTGTTGTACATATAACAATGCCATTTGGATCTATAATCCCGATATTGGCAACATGTGCGTAAATAGATCTAAATTGATTAAAATAATTAGGGCAGGTCGTTGCTAGATTTTCTTTCTTACTTTCCTCTTTAGCCAAATAACGCGCTAAACGGTCAATATCATCGACTAAGTGCTTTTGCTGTAAAATTAATTGCTTAGCAATATTTTCTACTTTTTTTTCGCTTTGCTCAATAGAGTGATCGCGTTCAAGCAGCAGTGTAAAAATAATTACAGCGGTGCCCGGAATACTTAGCAATATAAGTAAACGATAAAGCTGATGTTTGAGAGAATAAGTAAAAATAACCATTCCTTAGTTTTGTATTTTGCAATAACAATTGTAGCCAAATTCACTCCAAATAACCATAGTAATTATAAGGTTGAAAATGTAACCAATGAATCATTATAGTTCTATTTTTTGGAATGTTAAGGTCGATTTAAAGACATAGTTGTTTTGTTTAATGAATGATTTAATAACCTCATCAACTTATTCTTTAGAGTGAATTAATAAATGAAAATATCAAAAATACTTACAGCTTATGCAACTCAAGATGGCGATGGCGTGAGCATTAGCCGTATACCTGGGTTTGATGGTAAATATTTAGATCCATTTTTAATGATTGATGAACTTAAGTCAGACGACAAAAAAGATTATATGGGAGGCTTTCCTGATCATCCGCACCGAGGTATTGAAACGTTTACTTATATTCTAAAAGGTGGCTTTGAACATCGCGACCAAATGGGTAACAGAGAAGCAATTAAAGCAGGTGATGTGCAATGGATGAGTACAGGGCGCGGCGTCATGCACAGTGAAATGCCACTCGCGGATGCTGTTGACGGTTTGCATGGCTTTCAAATTTGGATCAACATGCCAAGCGCAGAAAAAATGCGTGATTCACGTTATCAAGATACTACTAAAAACCCAGCTCCGAGTTTTACAAATACGCAAGGTGTGACGTTAAAAGCACTTGCGGGATCGTGGCAGTTCGAAAGTGAAACGCTTACAAGCGCTCTGCAAAGTTTAGCTGCCAATGCGGCGCTCGCTGATATTACATTACCTGCTGGTAGAAGCATGAGTTTAGAGCCTCTTAGCCAACAAAAAGTAATGCTTTATATTCATAGCGGCTCACTAATAATGAGCGACAATCAAACAATACCAGCGGGCAAGTTACTTATTTTGGAACCAGGCAGTGACATTAATATTAGCTCTGAGCACGGCGCTGGTGTTTTGGTTTTAGCAGGCGATCCACTTAATCAACCGATTGCTCATATGGGGCCGTTTGTAATGACGACGCAAGCAGAAGTACAGCAAGCAGTGCGTGATTATCAAAACGGTGAGTTTGGCAAAATATAACGGTATTTTTAGGAGAGTTTTATGGGATTATTAGTTAACGGCCAATGGCAAGATAGATGGTACGACACCGATTCAAGTAACGGTAAGTTTGAGCGAGAAACGGCGCAGTTACGTCACTGGATAACTGTTGATGGTAGCGCTGGAATAACGGGCGAGGCCGGTTTTAAAGCTCAAGCGAACAGGTATCATTTATATGTGTCACTTGCGTGTCCTTGGGCGCATCGAACACTTATATTTAGAGCATTAAAAGGGTTACAAGACTTAATTACTGTGTCGGTTGTTAGTCCTGATATGCTTAGTAGTGGTTGGGAGTTTAATACGAAAAATCATAGTACTGGCGATGCATTATTTAATAGTAATTACTTACATCAAGTGTATACAAAAAATAACCCTGAGTATTCTGGGCGAGTAACGGTTCCCGTATTGTGGGATAAAAAGCTCAATAAAATTGTTAGTAATGAGTCTGCCGATATTATACGTATGTTCAATAGTGCGTTTAATGAATTAACAGGTAATAAAGATGATTACTATCCTGAGGCACTGCAACCAAAAATTGACGAATTAAATGCACTGATTTATCCAAATATAAATAATGGTGTTTATCGTACGGGCTTTGCTACAACTCAAGATGCGTATGAAGAGGCGTTTAACGATGTATTTAAAGCACTCGATACAATAGAGGGGATACTGAGCAAACAGCGGTATTTAACAGGGGATAACCTCACAGAGGCTGATTGGCGATTATTCACCACGCTCATTCGGTTTGATAGTGTGTATGTTGGCCACTTTAAATGTAATTTACGCACAATTGAAAGCTACCCTGCTTTGAGCGGATACCTTAGAGAGTTATATCAGGTTAAGGGAGTAGCAGAGACAGTTGATTTTTACCATATTAAACGTCATTACTATTTTAGCCATACAATGATCAATCCAACACAAGTTGTGCCAAGTGGCCCAAGTATTGATTACTTATCTGATCACGGTAGAAATGTTTAGCGTTTAAGCAAACAGTCTAACAAGCCAGCCGTACTTTCTCACCAGGCTGGTTTCGCCTTTCCCCGCTTGTACAGCTGCGCCGGCTAAAAAGGCACTTGTTAGTCCCACTTTAGTTGCGGCAAAACGCTTTAGTCTATATTGAAACGCTGCATGATGTTGGCGTTTTAACTCACTGCGCGTGTCCATTTGCTTACTAAGAGCATCAACGTTTTCATTAGGTGCTTTGATTAAGTAGTTAACTAACATGATAATTTCCTTATAAGTTAAACAGTTGTTTTAAGCTTTTGAGCGTTTTACTAAAGCCAATTTTATTGCTTAGGTAAACTGTATTTTTCCAAAGCCATGCTAAACAAGCAACTTGCAGCAAAGCAGCTGTTGCAATACTCAGCCATACTGACCCAAAAAGATCATATACACCGTATCCAACAGCACCTAATACTCCTGCCCACAACAAAACCAAACCACTGGCAAAACAGCCTAAAAATATAGTGATCAATGCAAGCGATCTAAGCGATAACCGCCATTCAGCTTTAGCAAGCTGATGGGTGATCTTTCCTTGAGTTTGGTAATCATCCTTGAGCTGCTTAGAGTACTCTAAAAGCTTTGCTATATGATCTTGCCAATCGTCCTTTTGGCTCTGCTGCTCAGTAGTTTGGTTTTGCGCTTCACCATCCTTGGCTGCGCTTGTTTGTGGGTTATTCATCACTAATTACTTACGACGAAATAGTGATGTAATCAGCATGCCCGCAGCAAAAGCAATACCCGCGGTTGCCAATGGGTTTTCAGAAGCAAAAGCACGAGTTTTTGCAGTACATTCACTTAGTTTTTCGCGTGCAATAAGTTGTTTTTCGCTTAGTGCTTCTGCTGAACTCGAAGCGCCTTTACGAACACTGCTTTCAGCTGTTGCTGCTTTGCTAGAAAGTGCATCTACAGCATCGTGCGCCGCTGATGTTGCTTTCTCTGTAAGAGGTGATTCAGTATTTGTTAGTTTAACGTCAGGCTTAACATCTGAAGTTGTGTTTGGTTTCGTATTTGTTGCAGTAGCCATAATCAATCCTTAATAAGTTAAAAATTTAAATAGTGATTTAGATGATGCAATGATTAAACCAAAACTGTTATTTATTTTAAGTTGTTGATTTTGTTTGTTTTTGTTGTTTGTATATAACTTTTCGTATTTGGTAATTTAAAGCAAACAGTAACTATTACTACACGGTTAGGTAAATTTTACAAAGGGAGTAAAAATGCTTAAAAAGTTGTAAATATTCATTGGTTATTCAGTAAGCAAAGCGTGTAAACAGAAAGTTATAAAAAACAGAATAAATATTTTTTTCATCACAATCCCACTTTTTCCCACGTAATTCAAACGCTTCGCTTGAGCCCTTATTTTTTCTAGCTTTGGGACTTACTAAAGCTGGTCAGCTTACTTGACAAAATGGCTTGTCAAGCCCTAAACTGGAGCACTGTGGTAAAAAGTGGTTTTTAGTGGATCACACTGGATAAAAATAAACAAAAGTTGAATAAAACAATTTTAAAGTAGGTTTTTTATGTTTCGTGGCGCGAGTTCACTGAGTTTGGATGATAAGGGGCGTTTTGCGGTACCGACTAAGTACCGAGAATCTCTATTGTCTGAAGATCAGGGAACTGTTATTTGTACCGTCGCATTAAATGAGCCGTGTTTATGGTTGTATCCGCTGGCTGAGTGGCTAGAAATAGAAAGCCGTTTATCTAAAATCTCCAATATGAACCCACGAGCCCGTCGAATGCAGCGTATGTTGCTCGGGAATGCTACTGAATATCAACTTGATAAAAATGGTCGAATTTTGCTTGCGCCGTCACTGAGGGCTCATGCATCACTTGGCAAAAAAATCATGCTAGTTGGTTTGATGAATAAATTTGAAATTTGGGATGAGGCGCGTTGGCACGAGCAAATGCAGCAAGATACTGAGCTTGAAAGGCTTGGCGATTTTGAACCTAACCAAGATTTAGATAATTTTACACTCTAACAGCACAAAAAAAGGCAAATAATAGCTAATGACAGCGCAATTTGAACACGTATCCGTATTAATGGACGAAACCATCGATGCCCTCGCAATTAAGCCAGATGGTATATACATGGATGGTACGTTTGGACGTGGCGGCCACTCTGGACAAATTTTAGCACGCCTTGGTGATGAAGGTCGGCTGCAAGCAATTGACCAAGATCCACAAGCGATACAATCAGCCGAAAAATTTGCTGATGATCCACGTTTTGCGATTGCACATACTCGTTTTTCAAATTTATACGAAGTAGCAGAGCAGAACGATCTCATTGGTAAAGTGGATGGCATTTTATTAGACATTGGTGTCTCGTCGCCACAACTTGATGACGCTGCGCGTGGTTTTAGTTTTATGAAAGATGGGCCACTTGATATGCGCATGGACCCAACAACAGGTCGCAGTGCTGCACAGTGGTTAGCAGAAGCCGAGTTAGATGATATTACCCACGTAATTAAAAAACTGGGCGAAGAAAAGTTTGGTAAACGCATTGCACACAAAGTACTCGAAGTTCGTGAGCACACGCCAATCACAACAACCAAGCAACTTGCTGACCTTGTTGATGAAGCAGTACCGGTAAAAGATAAGTTTAAGCACCCTGCAACACGTACTTTTCAGGCGATTCGTATTTATATCAATAGCGAGCTTGAAGAGATTCAAACAGCGCTACAGTCTGCAGTTAAAGTGCTAAAGCCAGGCGGACGTTTAGTGGTGATTTCGTTTCACTCACTAGAGGATCGTATTGTAAAACAGTTTATTAGAAAACAGAGTAGGGGAGAAGTGTTACCCAGAGGTCTGCCTTTAACTGATGCACAAATAAATAAAAACCTGACGTTAAAAGCAGTGGGTAAGGCTATTAAGCCAAGTACTGTTGAAGTAGAACGTAATCCACGTTCTCGTAGTTCTGTACTTAGGATTGCACAGAGGTTGGGATGAGTAAAAAAGCGAGCTATCGTCAACCCAATTTATTCTTTGAAATATTAAAAGGCCTAGGTGCTAACAAGCTAACCTCGGCCTTGTTGGTTGTGATATTCGCTTCTAGTTTAGCTGTTGTGCAAACAACACATTTAGCTCGTGGGCAACTTATAAAGCAAGATCAATTATTACAAGAACGTGATGAACTCGATTTAGAGTGGCGCTACTTACTTGTTGAAGAAGAATTTTATTCGCAACATGCACGTATTGAAGAAGTTGCTATATCACAATTAAAAATGAAACGACCTACGAGTCAAGATGAGCAGGTAATAATAGTACAATGAGAAATAGAGGCAAAAAACCAGTCACTAATTTAATCACATGGCGCTTTATGCTGGTGTGTACAGTTGTGTTTATGGTGTTTGTAACACTCGTATCTCGCGCTGCTTATTTACAAGTAATAGAACCCGATAAAGCACGTTCAGAAAGTGATAAACGCACGGTACGTGTTGAAAAACTGCATGTGCAACGCGGAATGATTTTTGACCGCAATGGTAAAGAATTAGCGGTAAGTGTGCCTGTGGTAAGTGTATATGCAGATCCTAAAGCATTACATAAATCGCTTGTATCTAAAGTAATTAAACAAGCCCGCAAAAGCGGCGAAGATCACTTATCTTTAACTGAAAACACTGTTGAGCTTGATAAGCGTACTGCACTTTATTATAAAAACGATTTACGCTGGCGCGAGCTTGCAGATGTGCTGCGCATTGATCCTAAGAAGATTAACTCTCGACTATTAAACGATCCCTCGCGTCGCTTTGTTTATTTAAAGCGCCAAGTTACTCCTGCTGTAGCAAATTATATTGGTGATTTACGCCTCCCTGGTATTCATTTACTAGATGAATCTAAACGCTATTACCCCGCCGGTGAGGTTACCGCGCATGTTATTGGTTTTACCAATATCGATGGCAAAGGCATTGAAGGCATTGAAAAGCTATACGAAAACGCTTTAACGGGCGAGGAAGGCCGCCGTACCATTCGTAAAGACGCACAAGGGCGTGAGGTAGAAGTACTTGACGAACGTGAACGTGTAGAGCCAGAAAGTATAGAACTAAGTATTGATCAACGAATTCAAGCTATTGCGTACAAGGCCGTAAAATCAGCTGTACTGACTTATAAAGCCACATCGGGCTCAGCTATGGTAGTTGATGTTAAAACCGGTGAAGTACTGGCAATGGTAAATAGCCCTTCATTTAATCCAAACAACTTAAGCGATGCTGCACCTCATAAACGTCGTAACCGCGCAATTACAGATTTGTTTGAACCAGGCTCAACTGTTAAGCCTCTAGCCATTTTGGCTGGGCTAGACTACGGCGCCATTCAGGCAGATGACACGATTGATACCTACCCAGGTTGGATGCGTTTAGGTGGTAGTTTAGTTAGAGATACTCGTAATCACGGCGAACTAACACTACGCGAAATACTAAAGTACTCCTCAAACATGGGAGTTGCGAAGGTTACCCAGTTAGTGCCTAAAGATTACCTTGTTGGCTTATACCAAAAAGTAGGCTTTGGCAGTGATACTGGTACTGGAATGGTAGGCGAAAGCAGCGGTTTGTTTTATCCAAATCGTCGTTGGTCTGACTTTGAAATTGCAACTTTATCATTTGGTTATGCGATTTCGGTAAGTACTGCGCAAATGGCGCGCTTTTATACCATGTTAGGCGCTGGTGGAGTTAATCGACCACTGACTATTTTAAAGCAAGACAATATACCTGAAGGCGAACGTATTTTTAAACAAAAAGACGTAGAAGCCGTAGTGCACATGATGGAAAGTGTATTTGAAAAAGACGGTACTGCTCGCAACATAAAAGTTGATGGGTATCGTGCAGCTGGTAAAACAGGTACATCTAAAAAAGCCGTAGCAGGTGGTTATGGTGATGAATATGTAGGTTATTTTGCAGGTGTAGCGCCGGCAAGTAATCCTCGTTTAGCCGTGGTAGTTATGATTAATGAACCAGGTGGTGATGTGTACTATGGAGGTGCCACCGCTGGCCCTGCATTTGCAGAAATCATCTCTAACGCATTAAGAATATTAAACGTAGCGCCTGACAAGGAAGAGGTTGCGTACGTACAAGGTAAAGATAACGATGCGTGATTTAAAGGATATTTTAAAATACATCGAAATAGATGCGCCCTCGCAACTGGTAAAACATTTACGCCTTGATAGCCGTGAAGTAACGCCAGGTGATGTATTTGTTGCTATTAAAGGCCATGCACTTGATGGCGGTCAATTTATTAATAAAGCAATTGAAAATGGCGCAACAGCTATTATTGCTGACAGATTATGTGAATTTGAAACAAGTTTTGAGCCACTATATTTAGTTTCGGAGCTTGATAAAAAGCTTCCAGAATTAGCAAGTCGCTTTTATAGCCAGCCAAGTCAGGCTCTTGATTTAATTGGTGTGACAGGTACAAACGGTAAATCGACAACCACAGCAATGATTGCCCACTTAGCGCAATTTTGCAGTACTGATTCGGCTATTATTGGCACTTTGGGTTATGGTCATCCTGATAACTTAATTCCACTGATTAATACCACACCTTCAACGGTTGATTTGCAGCATATTTTGAGCGATTTAAATTCGCAGCATAAAAAGCTGGTAGCCATGGAAGTGTCATCTCATGGATTAGTGCAGCAGCGTGTTGCTAAATGCGCGTTTAAAGCGGCTGTGTTTACTAATCTTTCGCGCGATCACTTAGATTACCATGGTGATATGGCAAGTTACGGTGATGCGAAACTAATGCTTTTCCGTGATTTTGAGCCGCAAGTTGTAGTGCTTAATCAAGATGATTCTCAAGCTGAGCAATGGCTTGAAAAGTATGATTTTAATAACCTAATCTGTTATGGCCGCAAAAACTTAGCCCCTAAGAATGCTCAGTACGTTTATTTTTCTGATGTTGAATATTCAAGTGAAGGTATTTCGGCGCAGTTATCGACTAGTTGGGGTGATATGTCGATTAAATCGCCTCTGTTTGGCGAGTTTAATTTATATAACTTAACGGCCGCGATCGCTACATTACTAGGGCTTGGTTATCCGCTTGAGCAATTAGTTTCAGGTTGTGCGCAGTTACAGCCAGTAGCTGGGCGAATGCAAGCATTTAGCCAAGCAGGCATGCCGACGTGTGTTGTTGATTACGCACATACACCCGATGCACTTGCACTTGCATTACAAGCATTGCAGCTGCATGTGCCAGGTGGTGTAAGTTGTGTATTTGGTTGCGGTGGTGACAGAGACAAAGGAAAGCGTGCATTGATGGCGCAAGCTGCAGAGCAAAACGCTAATAAAGTTATTATTACCAGTGATAACCCTCGCTCAGAAAACCCTGATGACATTATTGCAGATGTAGCTGGCGGTTTAACCCATCCTCAAAATGCACATTTAGAGGCTGATAGAGCAACTGCAATTCGTTTTGCTATAGAAAACGCTACAGCTGATGAGGTTATTTTGATTGCAGGTAAAGGCCACGAAGATTATCAAATTATAGGCGATAAGCGAATCGACTTTTGCGATCGCCGGTATGTACAAGAACAACTAAAAAAAGCAGTAAGAGGGATAACACAATGATCCCAATGGATTTTGATTGGTTAGCTAATGTGCTAACAACCGATTATCAAGGTGATAATCAACACGTACTTAATATAAATACTGATACTCGTACAGTGTGCGATGGCGAAGTGTTTTTAGCACTGAAAGGGCCAAATTTTGATGGGCATAAATTTATAGCTGAGGCTAAACAAAAAGGCGCTATTGGCGTTATTGTTCAGCACAAAGTTGATGTAGATATTCCACAATTTATAGTAAGCGATACACGTATTGCACTAGGTGCAATTGGCACCGCTGTTATGGCCCAAGTGGCGCCTAAAACAATTGCAATTACAGGTAGTGTAGGCAAAACCACCGTAAAAGAAATGTGTGCGGCAATTTTGTCGGTTCACGGTGATGTATTAGCTACTAAAGGTAATTTTAATAACGATATTGGCGTCCCACTTACGTTATTGCGCTTAGAGCCTCAACATCGCTTTGCAGTAATTGAACTAGGTGCAAATCACTTAGGTGAAATTGCTTACACCACTGCAATGACAAAACCAGATGTAGCCGTTGTATGTAATGTTGCAGCAGCCCACTTAGAAGGTTTTGGTAGTTTAATGGGCGTCGCAAAAGCTAAAGGTGAGATTTTTGATGGCCTTAAAGATGACGGCGTTGCAATTGTTAACTGCGATAGTGAATTTAGCCAATATTGGTTAGATAAGCTTGAAGGGCGTAATGTTAAACGTTTTTCTACAACTGAAAAACTAGATATTTGGGCAGAGAACATCACGCTTGATGCCAACGCTCGCGCAAGCTTTACACTTTGTACTAAAGATAAGCAGGTCCCTGTTACTTTGGCACTTCCGGGTAAGCACAATATTAGTAATGCACTTATCGCTGCTGCACTGACCAGTGAATTTAATGTAACCCTTGAAGAAATAGCCAATGCACTTGCCACAATGGGGGATGTAAAAGGGCGCGTTAATTTAATTGAAGTGTCTGATTTACTCACCGTGGTTGATGATACCTATAATGCCAATGTTAAGTCTGTAAAGGCTGCGATTGACTTGTTAAGTGATATGCAAGGTCACCGCATTTTAGCACTCGGAGATATGGGTGAGCTAGGTGAAGATGCACGTAAGTACCATCAAGAAGTTGGCGAGTATGCACTTGAGCAAGGGATTGATGAGTTATTTACATTAGGTGTATTAAGTAAATACGCAAGTGATGTGTTTGAACTACCTAATCGCCACTTTTCGAGCCGCGAACAGATGCAGCAAAAAATTCAAGAAAGTATTAATAAAGTGAATACTAAAACAACAATAGTAGTGAAAGGATCGCGCAGTTCTCGCATGGAATTATTAGTAACCGATTTAGTTAATGGCCAGCAACAAGCCATCAATGGAGTATCATAATGTTAGTTTGGCTGGCAGAGTATTTAACACAGTATTTTAGTGGTTTTCATGTTTTTTCGTATTTAACGCTACGTGCCATTTTAGGTATTTTAACTGCGCTAATTATGTCTCTTTATTTAGGACCTAAGTTAATTCGTGGTTTGCAACGTATGCAAATAGGCCAAACAGTTCGAGACGATGGTCCGCAATCGCATTTGTCTAAGTCGGGTACACCGACTATGGGTGGCTTACTTATTTTAGCGGCCATTTTTACCAGCACGCTACTTTGGGCCGATTTATCAAATAAATACGTATGGGCAACACTGTTTGTAATTGGCTCTTTAGGTATTGTTGGCTTTGTTGATGATTACCGTAAAGTTATTCGTAAAGATCCAAAAGGCTTAATTGCTAAGTGGAAGTACTTTTGGCAGTCGGTCATTGCATTAGTTGTAGCTACTGCTTTGTATTTTACCAGTGCACAAGCATCTGAAACATCACTTGTTGTTCCATTTTTTAAAGACGTGTTACCGCAATTAGGTTTGTTTTATATCGTGCTTACGTATTTTGCCATAGTAGGTACATCAAACGCGGTAAACCTGACCGATGGTTTAGATGGCTTGGCGATTGTGCCAATTATTTTAGTGGCTTCAGCACTGGCAATTATTGCTTACTTAACAGGTAATATTAACTTTTCGGCTTACTTACATATTCCACATTTACCGCTGGCGAGTGAGCTTGTGGTTGTATGTACTGCCATTGTGGGCGCAGGGCTTGGCTTTTTATGGTTTAACACTTACCCAGCACAAGTATTTATGGGCGATGTTGGCTCATTAGCACTTGGTGGCGCATTAGGTATTATTGCTGTTTTAGTACGCCAAGAGTTACTGCTTATTATTATGGGCGGTGTATTTGTAATGGAAGCACTATCGGTCATATTACAAGTGGGGTCGTATAAATTACGCGGACAACGCATTTTTAGAATGGCGCCAATTCATCATCATTATGAATTAAAAGGTTGGCCAGAGCCTCGCGTTATTGTGCGCTTTTGGATTATTTCTGTTGTGCTAGTGCTTGCTGGCTTAGCTACTTTAAAGATTCGATAAATGCAGTATTTAAACGAGATAAAAAACAAACAAATAACAGTGCTCGGACTCGGTGTAACCGGTCTGGGCATTGTGCGTTTTCTATTATCTCATGGCCTCACACCAAAGGTCGTTGATAGCCGAGTAACCCCGCCGGGGATTGATTGGTTAAAAGAGCACGCGCCAACTCTAGATACCCACTTCGGTAAGTTGGATGACGCAGAGCTTTGTTCAAGCGATATGATTATTATAAGCCCTGGGCTTAGCTTAAAAATACCAGCTGTTGCAGATGTAATTAACGCAGGTGTTGAAGTGATTGGCGACGTTGAGTTATTTGCACGCATTAATACAAAACCTGTTGTTGCAGTAACGGGCTCTAACGGTAAATCAACCGTGGTGACGCTCGCTTATGAGGTGTTAAAAGAAGCCGGCTATAAAGTTGCTTTGGGTGGGAATATTGGCACAGCGGTACTTGATTTACTCAATGATGATTTTGATGTGTATGTGCTTGAGTTATCGAGTTTTCAGTTAGATACCACAACGAGTTTAAAACCAGTAAGTGCAACGGTATTAAATGTGTCTGAAGATCATCTTGACCGCTACGACAGTTACCAAGCTTATATAGACTCAAAGCTAAGTATTTATAATTTTGCAGAGCTTATTGTTGTCAATGCAGACGATAGTCAAACACATCCTGTTGAGCGTGGTACGGCTCCTCTAATTAGCTTTGGTGCTCAACAAGGTGATTACCATTTAGCGCAGCACAATGGCGAAACTCACTTTATGGTTAAAGGCGATGCCTTTTTACCTGTTGATACACTTGCGGTAGTGGGTAAGCACAATTATTTAAATACGCTTGCAGTAATGGCGCTCTTAAGTCCGTTTGAAGTAAGCAAAGAGCAATATAAAAATGCATTAGGTCAATTTAATGGGTTGGCTCATCGCTGCCAATTTGTAGCTGAGCTTAACGGTGTAAAGTATTTTAACGATTCAAAGGCAACTAATGTTGGAGCGACCATTGCTGCAATAGATAGTTTAGCTAGTGACGGTGAAAATCTGATTGTTATTGCTGGTGGCGATGCCAAAGGCGCTGATTTAAATGCGCTTAAACCTTACATAGAACAGCATGTAAAAGCATTAATTTGTTTTGGTAAAGATGCAAGTGACTTAGCTGCGATTACCAATAAGAGTTATTTAACTAACAATATGGAAGAAGCCGTTACTTTGGCCAAAGTACTTAGTAGTACAGGCAATATTGTTTTATTAGCACCCGCATGTGCCAGCATTGATATGTATAACAATTATATGCAACGCGGTGATGACTTTGTTCAGTGTGTAATGGCAGAGGCGTTATGATTGCTTTTGCCGATATAAGAGACGCATTAACACCTAAGCCTTCGGCGCAGTTATACGATGTACCGCTATTGTACTGCGTAATAATGCTCATTGGTGTTGGTTTTATCATGGTGACCAGCGCATCAATGCCTACCGCAGAGCGGTTATTTGATGACCCGTACCATATTACCATTCGCCACAGCATGTTTTTGGCAATGGCGTTTGTGCTTTTTTGGATAAGCGTTTGTGTGCCAATGGAGTGGTGGAAACGATCAAACCCTTATCTATTAATACTAGGCATGGTGCTATTAATAGCGGTATTGATTATTGGGCGTGAAGTAAACGGCGCTAAACGATGGATACCTATTGGACCTGTTGGTTTTCAGGTGGCTGAGGCCGCTAAGTTGTACTTTTTTAGTTATATTGCGGGTTATTTGGTAAGAAAACGCGAAGAAGTACAAGAAAATATTAAAGGCTTTGCAAAGCCAATTGCTGTATTTGCAGTGTATGCACTGCTTATTCTGCTGCAGCCAGATTTAGGCACAGTGGTTGTTATGTTTGTAACAACGGTTGGTTTATTGTTTTTAGCTGGTGCTAAGTTATGGCAGTTTTTTGTACTTATTTTAACGGGCGTTGGTCTGGTTGTATTACTTATTATTGTTGAACCATATCGTATGGCACGTGTTGTTGGCTTTTTAGACCCTTGGGATGATCCTTTTGGAAAGGGTTATCAGTTGGTGCAATCGCTAATGGCATATAGCCAGGGTGGTTGGTTTGGCCAAGGCTTAGGTAACAGTGTACAAAAGCTACAATATTTACCTGAAGCACATAACGATTTTATTTTTGCCGTTATAGGTGAAGAACTTGGCTTAATAGGCGTTGTAAGTATTTTAACGGTATTAGCTACTTTAGTATTTAGGGCCTTATTAATAGGCCAACAAGCACTTAAGTGCGGCAAGGAATATGAAGGCTACTTTTCATTTGCCATTGGTATTTGGTTTGCATTTCAAACCATGGTGAATGTAGGTGCGAGCGCGGGTATTTTACCGACGAAGGGTTTAACCCTGCCGTTTATTTCTTATGGTGGCTCAAGCTTATTAATTATGACGATTGCCACGGGTATTTTATTACGCGTAGATTTTGAAACCAAAATGGCAACCAAACAAGCCACCTCACGCGGAGGTAAGCGATGAGTAAAAAATTAGTAGTAGTGGCTGGTGGAACTGGCGGACACATTTTTCCCGGTATTGCAGTAGCCGATTATTTAAAACAGCAGGGCTGGCAAGTTAGCTGGATCGGCACACCAGATCGAATGGAAGCGAGCGTTGTACCTAAGCACAATATAGATATTGATTTTATTAATGTTAAAGGTGTTCGTGGTAACGGATTAAAGCGTCTTATTAAAGCCCCATTCATGGTAATTAATGCAGTATTGCAGGCGCGTAAGGTATTGAAAGAACAGCGTCCTGATGTAGTACTTGCAATGGGCGGTTATGTTACGGGTCCAACGGGAATTGCCGCAAAAATTTTAGGTATCCCGCTGGTTATTCACGAGCAAAACGCTGTAGCGGGTATGAGCAATAAACTGCTAGCCAAGGTGGCTACACGAGTATTAGCTGCATTTCCAAGTGCTTTTGCACAGGGTCAAGCCGAGCTAGTAGGTAACCCAGTTCGCCAAAGCGTTATGAATATAGCCAAACGCGATGTATCAAGCCCTATTAATATTTTAGTAGTGGGCGGCTCGCTTGGTGCACAAGTGCTTAATCAAACATTACCAGAAGCATTTAAAGTACTAAATAATACAGCTCCAATAAGTATATGGCATCAAACAGGTAAGGGTCATTTAACTACCGTAGAAGCCGCTTATAAAATGCATGCTTTTACAGGCAGTAATACAAAAATAGCTGAATTTATTGATGATATGGACGCAGCGTATAGCTGGGCCGACATTGTTGTTTGCCGTGCTGGTGCGTTAACTGTAAGCGAAATTGCAGCGGCAGGTAAAATGGCCGTTTTTGTTCCGTTTCCACATGCCGTGGACGACCATCAAACAGCGAACGCACAATATTTAGTGATGGCTAATGGCGCATTATTAATGCCACAAGGGCAGTTTAATAAACAATCAATTGTTGAACTATTAAGCCCGTATTTAGCCCAACCTTCATTAATTACTGAAATGGCTACAAATGCAAAAAAACAAGCCATTTTAGATGCCACAGCAAGCGTAGCAACGCACTGTGAGCAAGTAACAAATAAGAGAAAATAAGTGAAAGAAACGTCAGTACAAGAAAAACACACACGCCCCGCAATGCGCCGAATAGAAACCATCCACTTTATTGGTATTGGTGGAGCAGGTATGGGCGGTATTGCTGAAGTACTCGCTTTTGAAGGCTACCGTATTACAGGTTCTGACATTGCCCACAGCGCTATGACAGATCGTTTAATTAAAGCCGGTGCTGAAGTATTTATTGGCCATCATGAAAATAACGTGAAAGATGCCAATGTAGTGGTTGTTTCAAGCGCGATTGATGAAACAAACCCTGAAATTATCGCAGCTAAAGCCGCAAGAGTTCCGGTTGTACGCCGCGCAGAAATGTTGGCTGAACTAATGCGTTTTCGTCACGGCATAGCCATTGCGGGTACGCATGGTAAAACAACAACAACAAGCTTAATTGCGAGTATTTATGGACAAGCAGGCCTTGATCCAACGTTTATTATTGGTGGCTTGTTAAATAGCGCAGGTAGTAACGCAAAAGTAGGCAAAAGTGATTTTTTAATTGCAGAAGCTGATGAAAGCGACGCGTCGTTTTTACACTTACAGCCAATGGTCTCGGTGATCACAAATATTGAAGAAGATCACATGGATACTTACGGTGGCAGTCTTGAAAAGATGAAAGACACATATGTGGATTTTATTCATAACTTGCCGTTTTATGGTTTAGCCGTTGTATGTATTGATTCTGAAGTTGCTGCTGAGCTTATTCCGCGTTTTGGTCGCCCAGTTATCACGTATGGTGAATCGAAGGATGCTGATTACCGCATGAGCGACTTTAGTCAATCAGCTAATACATGCACATTTACAGTAACTAACAAGCAAGGTGAGTGTTTAACTGCCACGTTGAATATGCCAGGTAGACACAACGCACTTAATGCAACCGCTGCGATTGCTGTGGCAAAAGATCAAAACATTGCGAATCATGCAATTTTAGAAGCGCTGCAGAAGTTTGAAGGTATTGGTCGTCGTTTTCAACACTATGGTGAATTTGAAAACGAGCGTGGCAATGTGATGTTAGTTGACGATTACGGGCATCACCCTTCAGAAGTTGCAGCAACAATTGCAGCCGTACGTGAAGGTTGGCCTGATAAGCGTTTGGTAATGGTATATCAGCCACATAGGTTTTCTCGTACACGCGACTTATACGAAGACTTTGTAAAAGTACTCGCTGATGTTGATCAGTTATTATTACTTGATGTGTATAGCGCTGGTGAAGACCCTATTGTCGGCGCAGACAGCAAAAGCTTATGTCGTAGCCTTCGTCAACGTGGCAAAGAGCCGCTGCATGTAGCAACAAACGCAGAGCTTGCTGGTGTTTTGGCCGCAAATTTACAAAATAATGATTTAGTATTAACCCAAGGCGCTGGTAATATAGGTCAGTTAGTTAAAACATTAGCTGCGACGGGTATGTCGATAGAAAAACTTAAGCAAGGTGAAGTATGACTCAGGTAAACACACAATTTGGTAAAGTAGCGGTACTGCTAGGTGGTAACTCAGCAGAACGTGAAGTGTCTTTACGATCGGGTCAGGCTGTTTTAAATGCGCTGCAAAATAGTGGCATTGATGCAATTGCATTTGACCCGCAAAGTCGTTCTTTGTGGGAGTTAAAAGAATTAAATGTAGAGCGCGTTTTTATTGCTTTGCATGGTCGTGGTGGCGAAGACGGAACTGTACAAGGTGCGCTTGAATTTATGAACCTGCCTTACACGGGCAGTAATGTACTGGGTTCAGCACTTGCTATGGATAAAGTACGTTGTAAGCACTTATTTAAATCAGCGGGTTTAAGTACTGCACCTTATACCGTAGTTGACGCTAAAAAAGGCTTTGATGCTGCAGCTATTATGGATGAGTTTAAAAAGGTAATGGTTAAGCCATCGCACGAAGGCTCAAGCATAGGTATGGCGCAAGCAAGTACAGCACAAGAACTTGAAGACGCACTAGCTAATGCATTTAAATTTGATAATCAAGTACTTGTAGAGCAGTGGATCACGGGACGTGAATTCACAGTTACAGTGCTTGGCGATGAAGTACAACCAGTCATTGAAATGACTACGCCAAATGGTTTTTACGATTACCAAGCTAAGTATCAATCAAATACAACGCAGTATCACTGCCCTGCAGATTTATCAGAGCAAGATACTAAGTACTTACAAGCTATATCGCTAGATGCATTTGATTTAGTGGGCGCAAGTGGTTGGGGCCGTGTTGATGCGATGCAAGACGAGCAAGGTAACTTTTATCTGCTTGAAGTAAATACAGTGCCAGGCATGACTGAAAAGTCGTTAGTGCCGATGGCGGCAAAAGCGAATGGGGCAACTTTTGAACAATTAGTTGTTCGCATTTTAGAGCAAACGCTTTAATATGCATCCCCTTTTAGAAAAAGCTCAGGAAATCAAACTGAAACTTAATTGGTCTCTGATTTTTGGTGTGAGCTTTTTTCTGATAGTTGTAATTGGCTTAGTGCAAATTACAACAGGTGTATCGGATTGGTTAGTTGAAAACAAAGATGCTCAAATTAAGCACCTTACAGTGCAAGGGCAGCCTAAATACACAGATGAAACGGCAATTATAAAAGCGATTAAAAAAGCCGATTTAAGTAGTTTTTTTGAACTTGATGTTAAGCATGTGCAGCAGCTAGTTCAAGACTTACCCTGGGTTGCTACCGCTTCGGTGCGTAAACAATGGCCTGATACTATACAAGTATATGTTGTTGAACATGAAGTAGTAGCACATTGGAATAGCGACTTATTGCTCAACCAAAGTGGTCAGGCATTTCAAGCCAGCAGCGATAAGTTAGATAATGACTTACCGCAGTTATACGGCCCAGAAGGCAGCGAAGAAGAAGCGTGGATTGCTTTTAAGCAATTTGATGAAATGCTAAAAGTTAACGGCTTAACGTTAACAAGTTTGGCATTGTCGGAGCGTTTTTCGTGGCAACTATGGCTAGATAACGGAATACGTTTAAATTTAGGACGTAAAGATAAAGCCAAGCGTGTACAACGTTTTATAGACGTTTATCCACGAATGGAACAACGTGCAGATGCACAAGTAGATACAATAGATTTACGGTATGATACCGGCCTTGCAGTCAGCTTTAAGCCAGTGCAAGAAGAACAATTACAAAATAAGAGTAAGGCATGACTAAGTCAGCAGAAAGAAACCTAGTAATAGGGTTAGACGTTGGCACCTCGAAAGTGGTTGCCACGGTAGGTGAAATCACCGCAGATAACAAGCTCAGCATTGTTGGTGTGGGCAGCCAAGTATCTCATGGTATGGATAAAGGCGGCGTTAACGATTTAAACTTAGTGTCTGAGTCTATTCGCCGAGCAATAGACGAAGCCGAGTTAATGGCTGATTGTCGTATTAGCTCTGTGTATTTGGGTATTTCTGGCAAACATATACAGTGTCAAAATGAAAGTGGCGTGGTGGCAATTAATAACACTGAAGTCACTGACGAAGACATTGAAAATGTAATTCATATTGCGCGTTCTGTGCCTATTTCGGCAGAACGTAAAATGCTGCATGCATTGCCGCAAGAATACAGTATCGACATGCAAGAGGGCATTAAAAACCCACTTGGTATGAGTGGTGTTCGTATGGAAGCGCGTGCACACATTATTACGTGCTCAAACGATATGGCAAAAAATATCGAGAAATGCGTAGAGCGCTGTGGTCTTGAAGTCGATCAACTTATCTTTACTGCATTAGCGTCATGTTATTCTGTACTAACAGATGACGAAAAAGAGCTAGGTGTTGCAGTACTTGATATTGGTGGCGGCACTATGGATATCACCATTTATATTAATGGCGCACTTCGTCACTCTGCGGTTATTCCAGTGGCGGGTAACCAAGTTACTGGTGATATTGCAAAAATATTTCGCACACCTATATCACATGCCGAGTCACTCAAAGTACAATACGCATGTGCTAGTAGCCAAATGGCAAGTAGCGAAGACACAATTGAAGTACCAAGTGTAGGCGGACGACCAGCAAGGTTAATGTCGCGCCATACATTATCTGAGGTGGTAGAGCCTCGTTTTAGAGAATTATTTGAGCTTGCGATGGAAGAAATTCGTCGTTCAGGCTTAGAAGACCAAATTGCGGCAGGTCTCGTTATTACAGGCGGAACTGCTAAAATGACTGGCGCGATGGAAGTGGCAGAAGATATCTTCCAAATGCCAGTAAGAATAGGCAAACCAATCGGGATGGTTGGTTTGACAGACTATGTAGATGATCCTTCGTACGCAACCGCTGTTGGTTTGTTACAATACGGGCGTACCATGCAATCGATGAATGCACAAAAGTCGAAAGCAGAGGATAACAATAATTGGTGGAACCGCATTACTAAATGGTTCCAAGGCGAGTTTTAAGACTCAAGTCGGAGAGTAAACATGTTTGATATAATGGAACAACACAGCGAAGAAGCTGTAATAAAAGTAATCGGCGTGGGCGGTGGTGGCGGTAACGCTGTTGAGCACATGGTTAAACAACAAATCGAAGGCGTGCGTTTTATAGCCGCTAATACGGATGCGCAAGCATTACGTAACTCTGCTGCCGATATTACAGTTCAGCTAGGCACGCAAATAACCTCTGGGTTGGGTGCGGGCGCAAACCCTGAAGTAGGCCGTAAGTCGGCTGAAGAAGATGCAGATACAATTCGTGCCAGCCTTGAAGGCGCCGATATGGTATTTATTGCAGCCGGTATGGGCGGCGGTACAGGTACTGGTGCAGCACCGGTAGTTGCTAAAATTGCTAAAGAACTCGGTATTTTAACCGTTGCAGTTGTAACACGTCCTTTTGATTTTGAAGGTAAAAAACGTGCAGCAGCCGCTGAACAAGGTATTAACGAATTGTCAGAAATTGTAGATTCACTTATTACAATTCCGAACAATAAATTGCTTAAAGTTTTAGGAAAAGGGACTACACTTCTAGATGCCTTCGCTAAAGCTAATGACGTATTATTTGGTGCGGTACAAGGTATAGCAGAGCTAATTACACGTTCTGGTTTAATTAACGTGGATTTCGCCGATGTTAGAACTGTAATGTCTGCAATGGGTACTGCAATGATGGGAACGGCGTCTGCGTCAGGTCCTGATCGTGCACAAGAAGCAGCAGAAGCGGCTATCTCAAGCCCACTACTAGAAGACGTTGATTTAACAGGTGCTAAAGGTATCTTAGTTAATATCACCGCAGGTATGGACATTGCGATTGAAGAATTTGAAATTGTTGGTAATCACGTTAAAGCACTTGCGTCAGAAAACGCAACGGTTGTTGTTGGTGCGGTAATCGACCCAGAAATGACTGATGAGCTACGTGTAACGGTTGTTGCAACTGGCTTAGGCGGCGATCGTCGTCCACAGTTTGGTATTGTTGATAACGGCTTTAAAAAAGCATCAGGTTCTGATGTTGCAAGCACATCAAACCAAACGAGCAGTATGTACGTACCAAGCTTTGCAAGCCAAGATACAAACACTGAAGAAAACACTGCTAAAGCGCAAACGCAAAGCAAAGAAAAAGCGCCTACAACTAGTTCAAGCAGTGCATCAAGCTCTTCAGCACAAAATAGTAAAAAAGCGGATAAATCAGAAGGTGGTGATTATTTTGATATCCCCGCTTTTTTACGTAAGCAGGCTGATTAACATTTAATAATACTTTTGTTTGAAATATGTACAAATATTGAAAGGCAAAAGGATTTATGTTAAAATCCGCCATATAACTGTAACTGATTTAAAAGTGAGCATACCTATGATTAAACAGCGTACGATTGCAGAAGTAGTCAAAGCCATAGGAATTGGACTTCATAAAGGTGAGAAGGTCACAATAACTCTCCGACCTGCGAGCGCAAATACTGGGATTGTATTTCGTCGTGTCGACCTTGATCCGGTTGTTGATTTTGAAACAACACCTGAAGCCGTTGGTGATACGCAGTTGTGTACCTGTTTAATTAACAAAGATGGTGTTCGCTTATCGACTACTGAGCATCTTATTGCAGCCGTTGCTGCAATGGGAATTGATAATCTAATTGTAGAATTAGATAGCTCAGAAGTGCCGATTATGGATGGTAGTGCATTACCATTCATATATCTGTTACAAAAAGGCGGAATCGAAGAGCAAAACGTTGCTAAACGCTTTATCCGTATTAAAGAAAAAGTACGCATTGAAGAAGGTGATAAGTGGGCTGAAGTTGAACCATATGATGGTTTTCATATCGACTTTGAGATTGCATTTAACCACCCAGCTATCAATGAAAGTCGCCAACGTATTGGGTTGGATATAACAACGCAAAGCTTTATTGAAGAAATTAGCCGTGCGCGTACTTTTGGATTTATGAAAGATATTGAATACATGCATGCAAACAACCTAGCGCTAGGTGGTAGCATGGATAGTGCTGTGGTACTTGATGAGTTCAAAGTGTTAAATCCTAACGGTTTACGTTATAGCGACGAGTTTGTTAAGCACAAGATATTAGACTGTGTTGGTGACATGTTTATGACAGGCCATAACCTTTTAGGGAAAGTAACTGCATTTAAATCGGGTCATGATTTAAATAATAAATTACTTCGTAAAATTATGGCTACAGAGTCAGCATGGGAGTGGGCAACATTTGAAACGCCTGTGACGATGCCTGCACCCGGTCTTGAGTTAGCTCCAGCCTAAAAGCAGTAAAAGAGCAGCTCGAAAAACAGTTATAAAAAATGACGCTAATTAGCGTCATTTTTTTGCGTGAAATTTAATAGCTCTATACTTTATTATAACTCCAAAAGAGCTTGTAACTGATTTAAACTAGCTACGGTATAGGTTGGCTTTATTCCGTCGGCTAATTGCTCACCAGGGTGCTGTAACCAGCAAGTATCAATACCAGCATTGTTGCCGCCAAGTATGTCACTTGCAGCAGTATCACCCACCATAAGTATCTCGCTTTTATCTGGGTTACCCATTAGCTCAAATGTGTGCTCGAAAATCGCTTTATTCGGTTTTGCTATACCTACAAGTTCAGATATAACTAACCATTCAAACATATCTTTTAAGCCAGTATGCTCAAGGCGTACGGTTTGTAAGCGGGCAAATCCGTTAGTAATAATACCTAATCTAGCATTTGGCTTAAGTTTATTTAAAAGCTCAATAGCACCAGGTAATGGCTCGCAAATTTGCGCCATAGAATCTAAAAAAGCATCGTTTAGCTCTTTTGCTGGCACATTAAGTTTTGAAGCCCACTCATTAAAGCGTGTTACTTGTAAGTAATCTGCGCTAATAGTGCCATTTTGATAATCAACCCACAGCTGCTTATTGGTTTTTTGATAATGAATATAATCGTCTTGGCTAAAATCTACGTTGTAAGCTTTAAACATGCGAGTCATGCCCGCTAAAATATCAAACCTAAATAAGGTTTCGTCTGCATCAAACAATACATAGTTGTACTTCATTAAATTTCCTAAATTAATTTGTTTGGCCGTATAGCTCAGGGTGTAAAAAAGGCGCCATAGCTAAAGTGAGTGCTTGTGTATAGGTACTTTCGCGCGTGGCATGATTGTTGGTAAGTAGACCAATAGCGCCACCTTTTTGTTTAACGTTGGTGGTATTAAATGCTTTGTCCATTACATCGCCAAGTTCTTCACCTTTAAGTAATGCATTATAAAGTACTTGGGGTAGAGGAAGGTTGCTGCTACGCCCTACAACTTGATCTAAGGCATTATCAATAACAACGTAAGCAAAGGTTGCTGCACCATAGCTAAATTGCTCTGCACCGCCTTCCATTGCAACGTAATAGTGAGCTTGGTGGTGCTTTTTGCAATAATTAACACGGTTTTGCGCGCCAATACGTGTTTCGTCTTCGCCAATAGGCTGATCGGGCACGTCTGAGGGAGCATTCACACCTTCACAGTCAATGATACATTCTGGAAAATACATAGTAAAAATATGTTTAGCGGCATTTATTTTTACAGGATTTTTAGAACCGACAATAATTTTTAATTGTTGTGACATGCTGATCTCACCTTGAGCAAAATCAGCAGTGTACGTGAGTTAGCTTTAACAAAAAAGAGTCGGTAATCAAATAGGTAAATCGAGTGGTGCTAGGTTTTCCAGTGCACGCTTTTTCAAAATAATATCTTTAATTAATGGGGTAAGCACAAGCTCCATAGCCAAGCCCATTTTACCGCCTGGTACTACAAGTGTATTTATACGAGACATAAAACTGCCTTCGATCATGCGTAAATAATAAGGAAAATCAACATCATCAATACCCCTAAAGCGAATAACTACAAAGCTTTCATCAAGAGATGGAATATCTTTGGCGCTAAATGGATTTGAGGTATCAACAGTAGGCACCCGCTGAAAATTAATATGGGTACGAGAAAACTGCGGGGTAATATGATTTATATAGTCATCCATACTGCGCACAATAGAGCCCATAACCGCTTCGCGAGAATGGCCTCGTTCGGATGTATCGCGTATTAATTTTTGAATCCACTCAAGGTTAATAATTGGAACCATGCCTATTAATAAATCGACATGCTTTGCTACGTCTACATCTTGATCAACTACGCCGCCGTGTAACCCTTCATAAAACAATATATCAGTATTACTATCAAGGTCTTGCCAAGGAGTAAATGTACCCGGTAATTGATTATATGGGACGGCTTCATCAAAGGTGTGTAAGTATCGGCGTAACTTACCTTGGCCTGTTTCACTATAGTTTTCAAACAACGCTTCTAAAGCACCAAAGTCATTTGCTTCTCGGCCAAAGTAACTAATGTGTTTATTTTCTTGTTGTGCTTCACGTACTTTTTTATCCATTTCAGGGCGAGTGTAACGATGAAAGCTATCTCCTTCGATAAAAGCCGCTTCAATATTAAGGCTACGGAAAATATGTTTAATTGCATTGGTTGTGGTGGTTGTACCCGCACCAGACGAACCCGTAATCGCAATAATAGGATTTTTAGCTGACATGTTAATTCTCTTTTTTAGGACCAGGTTTTATAACCAGACTAAACTTAACATTATTTTAAGCCGTTTGGGTATCTTAAGAGTTGACTGACTTAGCTCAAGTGACGTCATCAGCAAATAACGTTATCATGAGGTGCTTAAAATTAAAACGAGAGAAAGCATGAAACTTATTAAACCATTACTTGGGATATTTTCTATAGCAGCGCTTAGCCCAATTATGGCGCAGGCTAGCATGCCAAAAAGCCAAGTATTACTTGCTGATTTAAATACGCCTTATGGGGTACAAGTTAATATAGTGAGTGATAAAAACAGTTATAACAACCAACCGCACTTAACAAGTACAGGTTTATACTTTACTCATGAGGTGACTGCAGGTGACCAAAACCAAACCGATATTGCTTATTACGATTTAACATCAAAAAAAGTTATTAATATCAGTAACTCTCCCGTAAGCGAATATTCACCAACGGTTATGCCAAGTGGTGATGCAGTATCAGCGATTGTTGTAGAGGCAGATGGTAAGCAAAAACTGTGGCAATACCCACTCAAAAGCGAAGATGCGCCAAGTCGTATTTTTGATTGGATTGAACCTGTTGGGTACCATGCATGGGGTGTTCAAAATGATTTAGTAATGTTTATTTTAGGAAAGCCTCACACTCTTCAATATACTTCTGTTGCACAAGCGAAGGGGAAAATAGCTGCCAGTAATATTGGCCGAACGCTTATTTATAACAACTCTACAGCTGCATTTTTATTTAGTTACACTAAAAACGAGCAACATATTTTAGCGAGTTTTAATCCACAGGATAAACAAGTTGAAGACCTACTAAGGTTACCTGCTCAAGTTCAAGATTTTATTTTGAAAGATGATGAAACTATCGCTTATGCTATTAAAAACCGCGTTTATCAGCGTAAACTTGATGGAAGTGATGAAGTATCGCAATGGCTTAATTTAAGCACCTACTGCGAAACAAATATAACAAGAATGAGTTACAACAATGAAAAACTCGCTTTTGTATGTGATATAACGCAGTAAAGCAGACAAATAAATTCAGATTTTATTGTGTGTATGCGTTAATCTAATACGCAAATTAACTAATAGGGATTACACGTGGCTTATAGTGCAGACGAGCTGACAGAACAGCTCATTAAATTACAGTGTAGAAGTAATTTTAAGATTAAAAATATTGCAGAGTACATGTTAGTAAACTCTAAAGAAGCATTTTATACCCACAGCGAAAGCGGCAAGGGTAAAATAGTAATTCGCCCAGCATTTGAGGTGTTTAGCGATGACTTTAGTGATATTGATGGCGTAACTCGTGCGCAAGGCTACTTTCATAGCAGCGAGATGACACGCTTTCCTACACGTATTTTTAAAAGTGCTCAGCCTATTCACTACGGTGTGGCGTTTAAAATAAATTCTGAGCAAGCAGCCAAAGACTTTATAGCCAAGCTAACGATGATTATTGGTAACTAGTAAAACATAAACGTAAAAAGCCGCTGAATTTATATTCAGCGGCTTTTGTGTTTTTATAGCTTAATAAACCTAAGGGTTACTTACTTTTTAAGAAGCTATTAACCGATTCAAGTTCACGTGTTTTAAGCGCAATACAATCGTTTGTGCTTTCTTCAAGCTTACTTAATGTACGAGCGTAACCGGCTACATCGGCTACTTTTTCGTTAAAAAAGGTCTTTGTTTTAGCTAAGCTTTCTGCATTACAACTCGCCGTTGTAAAGTACGGTAAGTTAGGAATAAAGAAAGGCGGTAAGCTTGCTGTTACTTTATCGTAGTTACTGTAAACCCAGTCAATAAATAACGCTTGGCGCTCATCTGTATAACTTTGACCTGACAAAATAGTACGCATGTCAGATGCAGTTACTTCATCCGTTAAGCTATAAGCTAATACCGCTTTTTGTAATTCAGGTTTGCCAAAAAAGCCCATTGCAGCAAGCATGTTAGTGCGTACTTGTGGATCTTTCGTTGTTTTAAACGTTGTCATGAATTGATCAAGCAGCGCTTTGTCACCATGAAAAGCAGCAAGAGTTAAGTACGTACCGGCTAAGTAAGGGTCTACTTTTTGTGGATCATTTAAATAAACTTGTGTTTGTTCTTTCGCTTTACTGATTACGTTTTGATCTTCACCATCAAAACCTAAGCGTGATACAACGGCCGCACGAAGTTGTGCAATAGCTCCGTCTTCTCCCGCTTTAGCTTCTAAACCATATTTTTTAGCTGCAGGCGTTACTGCATTACGAATAAATTCAGGCCATAGGTCTTTATTGCTATCGTCTTTAAAAGTACGTTGTTGCGATACTAAGTAACCTAGCGCGGTATTTGCTACGCGAGGGTGGCTATCGCTTACGAACACTTCAAGTGTTTGCATTAACTTAGCAGCAGATATAACACCAGCGTCAAGTAGTGCATCAGTAGCCGATAACAACGCTAAGCGTTCACGGTCACTCAGTACGCTTGGCGCCTTTTCAACAAGTGCGCTAAATTGTGCGTCATCCATTACCCAGCGGTAGTAGCCTAGTGCACCTTGGTCAGGATAAATCCATTCTGGTTCAAAGTCTAAGTCTAGTGTTTGGCTTTGTTTATTAAGTAATACATTTGCTGTTTTTACTTTATCGCCAGCACCATATTTAATTGCAACCGGTACATTCCATAACTGCTCTGGCGCATCAACGCCTGCATTTACAAAGCGGCTTTGTGAAATAGTTACTTTGCTACCTTGTTGAGTTACTTTAACTAGTGGGAAAGAAGACTGTTCAATAAACGATTTTAAAACACTCGCTACGTCTTTATTTGATGCTTTACCAAGTGCTTCCCATAAGTCGGCCGCTTCAGCATTTTTATATGAAAACTCTTTTAAGTAGCTTTGAATACCTTTTTGGAATGCATCTTCGCCAATCCAGTTTTCAACCATAGCAAGTACTGAGCTGCCTTTACTGTAAGCTAGACCTAAACCGTCCATAATGTCGGCTTCGGTTTTAATTGGCTTACGAATAGGCTTGGTGCTTAGGCGTGCATCAAGTGCCATTACGTTATTTTGCGGCAGGTCTAAGTGCGATTCAAACTCAGGGTTAAGCTGCTTAGTAATTTTTGCAGCCATCCAGCTAGCAAACGCTTCGTTTAACCATAAGTCGTTCCACCATTTCATGGTTACTAAGTTACCGTACCATTGGTGAGCAAGTTCGTGAGCAATAATTGATACATTACGTTGTTTCTTACTGCGTGTTGCGGCAGCTAAATCAACCAATAAAATATCTTCTCTGTAGGTCACTAAGCCTGAGTTTTCCATTGCGCCAAATGGAAATTCTGGTACAGCTACTGAGTCTAATTTTTTGTAAACGTAAGGAATACCAAAATACGCTTCAAGTGCGCCCAGTACTTTTGGCATGTTTTCTTTAGCGTATTGGGCTAAGTGGATTTTACCTTGTGGGGTAATTACACGACCAGGAATTGGCATGCCTTTAATTTCTAATTCTTCAAACGGGCCAACAGCCATCGCTACTAGGTATGAAGGGATTGGCGGTGTTTTATCAAAGTAGTGTGTGGTCATATCGCCATTAACGATTGCTTTAAGCTCTGGCGTATTTGAATATACTTTTTGTGATGTAGGCGCAGTAATCGTTAACTGAAATGGAATTTTGTAACTTGGCTCGTCAAAAACAGGAAATGCACGGCGTGCATCACTCATTTCAAATTGAGTAAATAAGTAAGGAGTGCCTTGGTCTAATGTTTTGTATAAACCAACACTTTGACGGTTATATGGCGCTGAAAAATCAACTTTAAGTGTGTATTTACCTGGTTGAATTTGCTCATCACAGCTAAATTTTACTTTACCTGTTTTAAGCATTTCATTGTTTAAATCACAGTTTTCATCACCAAGCAGTTGCGCCATTTTAACAGCGTAAGCTACGCCATTTAACTCAATGTATTTTGTTGGCTTTAGTACTTCTAGGGAAATCTCAGTCATCCCTGTGAATGTATCTTGGCTCGGGTCGAGTGTTAACGACACCTGTTGTGAACTTGGTTTTGCGAGTTTTTCAATAACGAATTCGTTAGCGTTTGCAGCACCCATTGCTAAAGCAACGCTCACTGTTAAGAGGCTTTTAAGAAACATAGTGATCCCTAGATTGTTGTTGTTAGAAACTACCCTAAATAGGCTTTTTTATGCTCATATAATTAGGGGGTTAGATATCCTAACAGTTTTTTTAAATAGAGTAATTGATTATAACGGTGACTTTAAGGGGAAATAGTAACAAAGTTTGTCAGTGGCTTTCGCGTGTTATAAAACGCTGCCAATGCAGGTGTGAGTTAATAATACGTATTTGTTGGACAACGGTATTTAATAAGTAGGTATCGCTAAACACATCGTGTGGATACTCGTTAAAACCCATCAAGTAATTAAAAGCGTCTTTAGAGTTAGCTTGTAGGGCGTATATACGCACTTGTTGCTCAAAGTTAAGACGAAGACTGCTTATTGCTGTTTTCATACCGAGTTGATCTACGTTTGGTATATCACATTTTTGCAGATAACCGGCTCGCTCACCTTCGCCTGAAAACCAAATGCGGACTTTTTCACTGTACCTGCCAGTTTTAGCCGGTAAGTCGAACATTAATCGGTGTTGGTTTTGCGATTTGATGAACGTTATATATTCATTAAATCCAGCATTTATAAGTGCTTGATGTACAGGAACTAAGCGAGGTTTTATTTTACCGTGGGTATGAAAATTAAAGCATAAGACGTTTTTTTCAAGGGACAGATCATCAAGCGTTAAATAACCAACCTCATCGCTATAAGCACCACTATAATATGCAATTAAAGGGAGCCAAAAATGCCAGTGTTTTGGTTGCTCTCGTGCAACTTTAAAATCACCGTATATATATCCATTATAAAGAGTGTGCAGTTCCATGGCTGAAAAGGGCCGGCGACCAAGATGGGTTTTCAACGTAATACCTTGAAAATAATGATGTGTTTTATTTTATACCCAACTAGCAGTAGATGCTAGTCGGGTTTTATCCGCTTTTAGAGTAAAGCGTATAAAGTATTATTCACTCAATGCGCGAGCTAAACCTGTAGGTTCAATTTCTGCACATACTTGGTCGTCATTCCAATTGATACCAACAAGTGCGTTATCTTCATTTAAGTCTTCAACCCATGCATCTAAAAATTCATCAAGGTTGATTTCTACTGGGCTGTAATCTTTCCACTCTTCTTTACACTGTGCTTTAGCTGCTGCTTCACTTTCCCAAAGCAGTAGTACGTCAGTTTCGTCAAATTGGTTAGAATCGCACACTACAAAGCCATTATCTTCTGCACCAAGTGCCCAAATTACTTCGCTAACACGTACTTTTTCTACGAAGTTAACTAGTTGTGATTCAATTTCGATATCGCTCATGTGTTTACCCTTTTAAATTAGTGACGAGGATTGGTGTCTATTGCTGCTTGGCGCTCGTCATATTGCTTATGAAAAGCAACAAGCGCTGAATGCTGACTAAAGTCAGCTAATTCGCGAAAGCAAATCCAATCAAGCAGGCAGTATAAACTGATGTTGAGGTATTCACAGCTTTTAAATTCTTCATCGCTTAAATGGGTATTTAAAAAGCTTAATGTTTGTTCAATACGTTCGTTTTGCAGATTAAAAAATAATTTATCGCTTTTGGTGTCAAATCCAGAACGTTTACATAACACCATTTCTACTAACGAATCGTTACAAGCATTTATAGTCGTAAGTAAGTGCTCTTGAGGCCACGTTAGTTTTGGCTGACCTGTTTTTTCAAGTAAATAACGCAATATAGAATTAGAGTCACTAAGAGTTAAGTCGCCATCTACCAGTATTGGGATTTTTCGAGCTGGATTTTTACTGGCCATAGTAGGGCGATCTTGCTCAGAAAATATATCGAGACTTACAAGCTCTAGTTTGCAGCTGTTTTGTTGTGCCCAAATTCTAATGCGGCGCACGTAAGGTGAAGGTACAGAACCAATTAATTGCATAATTACTCCATAAAAAAGCCGCATAAGCGGCTTTTATCAAATGTTACTTACAGTACAGTTAAATTTATTCTGAACGGCTAGTAACTTCAAGTAAATGATAACCAAATTGAGTTTGCACAGGGCCTTGTACTTGATTAATTGGCGCAGAAAACACAACTTTATCAAACTCTGGAACCATCATACCAGGGCCAAACTCACCAAGAGCACCGCCATCCTGACCTGAAGGACAATTAGAATGTGCTTTTGCTAGTTCAGCAAAGTCTTCGCCTTGCTCAATTTTTGTTTTTAAGTCTAAGCATTGTGCTTCACTGTCTACAAGTATATGTCGTGCGCTTGCTACTGTCATAAAATCTCCCGAGTATAGTGTGGTGTTTTTTTAACCGAATTGAAATGTCATTCTAGTTAGTTTCAACTAATTGTACCAGTATAAACTTATTTATCAGAAAACGCAGTTTCAATTGCAGTAATCATTTGCTCTGAATTAGGTGCCACTTTGCTGTTAAACCGTAAAACTGTTTTACGATCAGCAGACACTAAGTATTTATAAAAGTTCCAATTTGGAGAGCTAGTTTGCTCATTCAAATATTTAAAAATTGGATTTGCTTCGCTACCACGAACTTTGCTGGTGGCAAACATGGGAAAAGTTACACCATAATTTACAAAGCATACTTTCGCTGTTTCTTTTTCATTGTCTTCTTCTTGAAAAAAGTCATCAGAGGGGAACCCTAATACGACTAAACCTTGCTCTTTGTATTGTTGATATAGCGCTTCAAGGCCTTTAAATTGATATGTAAAACCACAATTACTTGCCGTGTTTACTATTAACAAAGGTTTATTTTTAAATTGGCACAAGTTAATAGATTCTTTTGAGCGAAGCTTTCGTATATCTACATTGGTAAAATCTTGGCAGTCCTGTGTAGAGGTTTTATTTATGGTTGATGGTGTTTGAGCTTGAAGGGGAGCATTAATAAGTAAAGCCGTTAAACCTATTATAATTATTTTAAGCATTACATTACCTAAACTTTACGATTGTTTGATTGGATAATCATACGCTAATATGGAACAAATTGATCAACCCTCTAATGACCTATGACAATCCGTTTAGCAACTATTAATGATCTTAATGAAATTGTAGCCATTTACAACGAAACTATTGCAGGGCGAATGGTAACTGCAGATACGCAAGAAGTGAGCGTTGACGAAAAGCGTGACTGGTTTAATAGCCACAACGATAAAAGGCCTATTTACGTTTACTGCGAAAATAACCAAGTACTTGCTTGGGTAAGTTATAAATCGTTTTATGGGCGCCCAGCTTACGACGGCACAGTAGAAATGAGCATTTACATTACCAGTAAAGCGCAAGGTAAAGGGCTTGGTAAAAAGCTAATGATATTTGCTCAAACACAAGCTAAGCAATTAAATATTAAAGTATTACTCGGCTTTATTTTTAGTCATAACTTACCGAGTGTTAAATTGTTTAAGCATTTTGATTTTGCAATATGGGGTGAGTTGCCAAGCGTTGCCATAATGGATGATAAGGCGTATAGCCTTACTATTTTTGGAAAACATCTGGAATAAATTATTTTTCATAATGTTGTAATATTTTTTACAAAATAAGACGAAGGGTTTATGCCAATTAAATAAAAATAGTCTACGCTATTAACATATTAAGTTTATTAATTTGAAGTGTAGCTTGATGATTCGAAAAATATTAATTGTTGATAGTAGCAGTGTCATCGCAATGCGTGTGAAAGTGCTTTTAGAATTAATAGGATGTGAAGTCGAATTAATTCATTTCAGCATGCTAGACATGTATACCAATATAGGCGACTACGACTTAGTTGTTGTTGCCCATGGTGTGCCTGTTGATTCTATAAAACCGCTTGTTAGCCAAGTAGCGCAAGAGCGTTTTATGCTGCTTGCTCCAAAAGCACAAAGTGGTGAGCAACTAACTGCGTTTAGTGAGCTAAATCATGTTGCGCCTGACGCAACCGTGATATATCCATTTTTTTCTAATAAAGAAATTACTTCTCTTTTAGAGAGCTTACTAGAATTAGGCTCTAATCATATTTTGCAATTACCCGCTATTTTACTCGTCGATCATGTTCCTGAGCGCCTCGAAAAAATGAAAAGCAGCTTGATCGGTGCTCATATCGAGACCCATACAGCAACCACCTCTGCAGAAGCTTTAGAAATTACGAAAGAAAAGCAAATCGATATACTGATAAGTGATTTTGTTTTAGATGACGGAACCGGTTTAGAAATTTTTTCAAACTTAAAAATAATGCAACCACATTGCCGTTGCTTATTATTTACCTCACGTCCCGATCAAGTTTCAATGATTGAAGCTATTCGTCAAGGTGTAGAAGACGTACTTATTAAGCCATTGAACGACAGCTCATTATTACAATCAATACATAAACTGTGGCAAACAGAGCTATTAAAACGCCATAACGCAGAACTTGTCGAAAGGCTACAAGATACAGTTGATGCCCTGATTGAAAAAGACAGCCTACTTCAGGTTATTTATAAGCATACGCCCGATGCAATTATGTTGTTTGAGAAATGCGGTAGAGTGATAGAAGCTAATGATGCCTGTTTAAAACTATTTAACTTACCGTTTAACGAACTCGAAGGGAAATCAGTATTTAGCTTTTTAGATGATGATTCAACATTAGGTATTAAAAATAAAATATCGACATTAAATAGTAATCGCCAATTTAGTTGCGACTTACGTTTATCTAAAACAGCTGGGGGCTATATACCGCTAGTGGGATCTTTTAATGAGATAGATCATCACGGAGAAATAGCACTTGCCGTAATATTTAAAAATGTAACCCACCTTAAGCAAAAAGAAGATTTACTACTTGAAGCAAAAGATATCCTTGAAGAGCAAGTAAGAGCGCGTACTTCACAGCTTGAACATGCAAAAAATATTGCTGAAGCTGCAAATTTAAGTAAATCAGAATTTTTAGCAAATATGTCGCATGAACTTCGCACACCAATGCATTCGATTTTAAGTTTTTCACGTTTTGGTTTAAGCAAATTAGAAACTGGAGATTTTGCAAAAGAGAAACTAATTAAATACCTATCGCGAATAGAGAGTAGTGGTGAGCGTTTACTGTCGTTACTAAATAATTTACTCGACCTATCTAAGCTAGATGTGGGTAAGTTTCCATTTAATCCTCGTCCATATAATTTAGCGAACATTATAAAAACAAGTATTGATGATGTATCTGGTACGGCAATGGAAAAAGAAATTGAGGTTGTATTCACCGCGCAGCCGCTACCTGTAATTTCGCAGTGTGATGAAGAGCAAATAAACCAGTTACTTCGAAACGTATTAGGTAATGCACTCAAATTTAGTGAACCAAAAAGTAAAATACAGATAAATTTAGAGTCAGATAGTCGATTTGCTACCATAGAGGTTACCGATAGTGGGGTCGGCATCCCAGAAGATGAGCTGGAGCATATTTTTACTAAGTTTGTACAAAGCAGTAAAACAAATAGCGGTGCCGGTGGTACAGGATTGGGCCTTGCATTGTGTAGAGAGTTTGTATCTTTACACCAAGGAGAGATCACTGCACGTAACAACGAAAATGGTGGTGCAACTATATCTATACAGGTGCCATTAGAAATAAATCTAGATGATCATTTGGCTGAAGATCAATTAATACAACACAGTAATTAATTGCTAGTTAGCATACCAAGTAACTTTTTTTGAGAATTTGAATGGATGATAAATTATGGCCTTAACTAAAATACTTGCCGTTGATGACGAACCCTTTAACCTTGAAATTATTGAGGAGATTTTAGAGGATCTTGATTTTGAATTACAAGTAGCAACAAGTGGTCCTGAGTGTTTAAACATGGTTGAAGGCTATATGCCTCAGGTTATATTGCTCGACGTAAGTATGCCGCAAATGAACGGCTATGAAGTATGTAAGGCACTTAAAGCAAACCCAAATACAGCACACATTATTGTTATGTTTGTGTCTGCTCGTGGCACAGTTGAAGAGCGCATGGAAGGCTACTCGGTTGGTGCAGAAGACTATATTGTAAAACCCTTTGGCCATGATGAACTTAAGTCAAAGCTTAAAAATTTAAACCAAGTACTTGTTGAAAAACAAAGCCTTGAAAAGCAAGTTGAAGATGCTACATCAACTGCATTTAATGCCATGGCTAACAGCAGTGAAATGGGGCAGATAGTTAACTACGTTGAAAACATAGGCTTTATTAACGACCCTCAAGAGCTAGGTAAAGCGCTTATAGATTGCCTACAATCTTTTGATTTGCAAAGTAATGTTGAGTTTAGAGAGAACGATGAAATTAGTCACTTTGCATTAAGTGGCGTGTGTTCACCTATTGTGGTGGAGCTATTTGAAATGCTTAAAAACAAAGGGCGTTTACATGAATTTTCGCATCGAATTTTAGTTAACTATGAATTGATTAGCTTACTTATTTTAAATATGCCCGATCACGATCCAGATAAACACGGGCGTATACGCGACCACGTATGTTTTATTGTCAGTGTTACCGAGCAGCAACTACGCGCCATCATGACTAAGAAAATGCTTGAATCACAACAAGCAAAACTTAATGCCGTAGCAAGTACAGTTCACAGTAAGTTTCATGGCTTAATTAGCTTATTGAATGACAACCGTCAAAACAACGAAAAAGTGTTTAAACAGTTACAAGAAGAGCTCGAAGAACGTATCCCATCAATGGGATTAGATGAAGATCAGGAGGTGTTTATTTATAAAAAAGTAGATGAAACTATCCAAAACTCAGTGGCCAGAGAGGAGTCTGTTAAAAAGGTAAAAGCAGCTTTTGCTGAAATTGAGCAAGACCTGTCATTGCTTTTAAAGAGCTAAATATAATTAATTAAATAATGTTACTTTAAGGCTTACTCCAACTGCATTATGCATCTCTGGGTAAGCCTTTTTCTACGATTCTGATTAACCTAGCCGTTTTACGAATTTGTAATCGTTGTTTATCGTTTTGTTGAGCAAGCGCCCATTCAATATGTTCTAAAACAAGCTCGCTGGATATTTGGCTTTTATCTTGTAAAGCATGAATAATAGCCGGGCTAAACTCTGCATTACCTAAACCGACCGCTATATTACGTAACCAACGTTCGTGACCTATGCGGCGAATAGGGCTGCCTTCGGTATTTTTTAAAAATGTAGGCTCATCCCAAGCAAATAGCTCAAGTAAATCTTTATTTTTTAATTGAGTACGGGGATGAAAGTCATTTTCATCCGTTATTTGTCCATAACGATTCCAAGGGCATACCAACTGGCAATCATCACAACCATAGATACGGTTGCCTAATAAAGTTCGGTATTGTTCGGGTATGGGGCCTTGGTGTTCTATCGTTAAGTACGATATGCATTTACGTGCATCAACAACGTAAGGCTCTACAATTGCACCTGTTGGGCAAAGAGTAATACAAGCAACACATTTTCCGCAGCCTTCAAACGTGTTCTCTGCATCTATTGGTAGGGGTAAATCAATAAATAGCTCGCCTAAAAAAAACCATGATCCTGCTTCTTGATTAATTAATAACGAATGCTTACCGCGCCACCCTAAACCGGCTTTTTCGGCAAGTTGACGCTCAAGTACCGGGGCTGAATCTACAAAGGGCCTAAAGCCATATTCGCCAATTTCTTGCTCCATTTTTTGGCCAAGTTTTTTTAAACGATTACGCATTAATTTATGGTAATCACGACCCAGTGCATAACGACTTATGTATGCTTTTTCTTTATTTTTTAAGGTTTTTGCAAAGCCAGCATCGGGAGGGAGATAATTCATTTTTACGGATATAACACGCTGTGTACCAGGTACTAATTCAGCAGGGCGAGCGCGTTTCATGCCGTGAGCAGCCATATAATCCATCGAGCCGTGGTAGCCAGCATCAAGCCAGCGTTGCAATTGGGCTTCGTGCTTAGATAGGTCAATATCAGTAATACCTACTTCGCTAAAACCAAGCTCTTGCCCCCAGGTTTTTATTTGTAGGGCTAATTTTTCATAGTCTGGGGTAGGGTTGCTCACACACTTCACACACTTAAATTAATAGCTGCGTAATTTACCATATTTCTCTGAGCCCGAAAACGCTTCTTAGCGCACGAAGCGCTTTAACTGTTGTTGGGTCTGTAAGCTTAACTGTTGAGATTGCTCGCTATCGGCTAATGCCGTATCTATTTGCTGTTTAGCTTGCTCACCTAAAGCTACTATTTGCTCTACCGATTGGTGAGTATTAGTTTGAGTGCCCTCAAGCATATGTACAGCACTGGCTATTTGTTGTAGTTGCTGTTGGTTGTGCTCAAACTCGCTAAGCATTTTTGTAAAACCCTCGGAGGTTGCACTAATTGAGCTTTGTGCATTATTGGAGTGAGTCATTAATTGCTCTGACTCTTTATTTGTTTCATTTACTAGCTCATTCATTTGAGTAATAAAGTCGCTTATTTGCCTAGTTGCGCCACTTACCTTTATTGAAAGTGTGCGTACTTCGTCTGCAACTACGGCAAACCCTCTGCCAGCTTCACCCGCTCTAGCTGCTTCTATTGCGGCGTTAAGGGCTAACAAATTAGTTTGATCAGAAAACTCTTCAACCATTTTTAAAATACTACGAATGTTTTCACTGTTCTCTTTCAGTCCCGCAATTGTATTTGAAAAGCTACCTAGCATATTAGTAATAAGTTTAACCTGCTTTACTAAAGTAGCGAGCTCTGATGCAGATAGTTTTACAAAGTTAAGGTGTTCATTATTAACGTTATGCACGCTATCTGTATTATTTACTATGTTTTGTAAGCTTTGGGTTATTTGCATACTGGCATTAATAATACTGTGGCTTAACTGTATTTGTTGCTCGCTTGATTGCTCAGTATTTTTCATCGATTCAGTGACTTGTATATTACTGTGTGCACTAGCTTGAGCACTGTTATATGTTGTGCTGAGTAACTCACTTAAATGGGCAGTAAATATATTATATTGTGTACTTAAATCTTTAAATTCGTCATACGAAAAGTGAGGAAGTTTTGCTGCTAAATTTGCATCTTGTTGGTTTATTTTTATCAAAGTATCGCGCATAGCAGTAACAGGGCGAACAATTAAAAAACGCATATAAAAAAGAGTAAAAATAAAACCAGATATAATAACAAGCGTAAGCAGCCAAAATAGCCCTGTGCTTTGCTGTTGTTCGCTTAAACTCTGATGCAGCCAAAATAATGTAATTGCTTGGAACAATAATACAAAACTTAAATTACCGATTATTTTACGCGTTAACGTAAAAAAGAATGTTTGCTCTATATAGTTATAAATTTTCATAAAACTACTCATTATGCTTAAGCCCTACGATTCTTATTTTAGTTAGGGAGGTGTAAGTTAGCTTCTTTGTAACGATAACAAGTAAGCTTTGGTTCGCGCTGGGTAATTCGTAAAAATTCCGTCTATGCCATACTCCAGCATTAGCGCTATATCTTGTTCTCTATCGACCGTATAAGCATAAATCTTTAAGCCTCTTTTTTTTGCATCATCGGCAAAAGCCTTATTTATAAAGGTTTTATCTGCATGTACGCTATAAGCGTTTAAATCACTTGCAAACTTTGCATAGTTAATTGGAATAGAAGAAGTAAGGGCGCCTATTTTAAGCCATGGTAGCTTGCTTTTAAGCCACTGTAGTTGATGATGATCAAACGATGATACTAAAATATTTGCTTTCGATATTTTGTTAGCTTCAATGTTTTGTTCTAGTTGAGCCACAAACCTTTCTAGTTCAAACGTATGTTTAAGCTCAATATTTAATAAGGATTTATTATTATTCCAATCAAACAGCTGCTGAAGAGTGGGAATTTTTTCACCCTTTCCAGCATCAAGTTTAGAGAGTTCATGTGCCGTAAAGTTACTCACCCTACCTTTACCGCTGGTGGTTCTATCGAGCCATGAGTCGTGTATTAACATGTAATCATCGATGGAACTTTGAATATCTACTTCAATACCATCAACACCTACTTTTAACGCTTCTAAAATAGCGCTTTTGGTGTTTTCAGGAAAATCCCCACTGGCACCACGGTGTGCAAATACTTTCATTGTCGAGCCTTTTTAGTGATTGACCACGTTTCAAAACAAGCGGCACTAACAATAAGTGCTCCACCAACTAACGTCATAACAGTAGGACGTTCATGAATAATT
The DNA here is from genome assembly GCF_015864705.1 of Pseudoalteromonas sp. NGC95. Taxonomy (NCBI): domain Bacteria; kingdom Pseudomonadati; phylum Pseudomonadota; class Gammaproteobacteria; order Alteromonadales; family Pseudoalteromonadaceae; genus Pseudoalteromonas; species Pseudoalteromonas sp. NGC95. Next base: position 136,891 of record NZ_JADYWR010000001.1, on the reverse strand, counting down.
ACTATAGCCAGTATGGTGCCATAAAGTGGTTGTAAGCAAGAAATTAACCCCGCAGTTGCCGCTGATAAATGCTTTAAACTTGCTGCAAATAACGAGTGCGGTGTAGCCGTAAAAATAACACCCGCTATGGCAATTAAAATCAGGTCGTGATTACTAACCTCATATACCGGCACTTCTATAAATGCGCACAGCATAATGCTTGCCACTAAGGTTTGATAAAACATAGTTTGCGGGCCACCATATTGGCTAAAGTAGCGCTTATGGGTAATGTTTCTGATTGAAAAAAACAATGCCGATATAACACCTGTTATTACACCTAAGGTCACATCGTCGCCTAAATTTGCACTTGGTACTAACAGGTAAATACCTAAAACAACCACCGCCGCACTTATTATATCTTTTGCTTTTGGCCTGCTTTTATTAAATAAGGGTTCTAAAAACACCGTCATTACGGGATAGCTAAAAAATGCCAGCATTCCAATAGTTATACCGGCCATTTGCATACCAGCAAAATAGGTAACCCAGTGAATACCCACCGCAATACCTAAAAATAACGCAATAAGGTAGTCTTTAGGTTTGTTGAGTTTAATTTGTTTTTTTTGAAAATACAGCATGGCTAAAATAGCCATCCCTGCAATTGCAGTTCTGTAAACGGTAATATCTAAAGCATTTAAACCAATAAGCTTGGCAAATAAAGCGGTTCCGCCAAAAAGTAATACCGCTATGTGCAAATAAATTAAACTTTGCTGCTGAGATTGCATTTAGTTTCCTTGTTGTACTTTTTGAACATATTAACATTGCTTAAAAATTCTTAAGATGAATTTTTTTATCGCATGACAAATGTCATAAAAGTTGATGACACTTCACACTCTTATTATTTTTATACGCTGGCATAGTTACCTTACTCAACAGGGGATAATTATGAATTCTTTAATTTTAATCAGCTTAACTATTAATGAAGTGCTAGAGGCGTTAAGTTTTACGATTACGTACGCAGATTGCTTTATGCTGGCATGCATTTTTATGTTATTTATATTTATTAATAAAAATAGTCCTATAAGTAAAAATAATATGCCTGAGGTATTAGTATGAGCTCGCTTAACTCCTTTTCTCAACAAAGTGATAAAGGTTTTTGGAAATATGGGCATTTAATTTTTACAGGCTTTTATTTACTCCCACTAATAATTAATTTTGCGAGCTTTACTGCTAACCAAATAACGATGTCTTTAGCCTTTTATGTTGCTTTTATTCTTTTATATGTAAAAGCAATAAACTGCAAAAGTGCAGGGGTGACCAAGTTATTTGTAGCCATGCTATTAATTTGTTTTTGCGCCACTTTTTACACCACAGGTACTCCTACTTTATTTGGCTTTGCAGCGTACGTAGCAGGCTATGCATACAGCTACCATCAAAGAATTTATGCTGCACTCGCGATTATATCTACGGTTTTATTAAGCGCATATATTGGTGATATAGGGAAGGTGCAATACTTTTTAGCCGTTGCTTTGATTTTATGTGCAGCCTTATTTAGTTATGGTATTGCAGCTAAAAGAGAGAGCCTGTACAAAAAACGTGAGCAAGAAAACGCTAACCAATTAGAGCAATTAGCAGCAATTGCTGAGCGTGAACGGATAGCCCGCGACTTGCACGATATTTTAGGTCACTCATTGTCATCTATTGCTTTAAAAGCTGAGCTTGCCAATAAATTAAACCAAGGTGAGCGTTACGCTCAAGCAAATAGCGAAATTGCACAAGTGGCCGATCTGGCAAGGCAGTTACTTAGTGATGTAAGAAGCGCCGTTAGTGATTTAAAACAGCTTAACCTTGTTAGCCAAGTAGCACAGTTAAAACAAAGATTAATAGAACAAGACTTTAACGTTTCATTTAATGTAGTTTTAAATACTCTACCCGCTAAAGTAGAGGGCATCGCAGGCCTTATAATTAAAGAAGCCGTTACCAACTTGCTACGCCATAGCAGCACAAAAAATTGCGAAATAAATATAGAACAAACAGCGCAGCAGCTACTCATTACCGTTATTGATCGTGCACCGTGCTCCACATTGAATTCGGGCAATGGCCTAAATGGTATTAAAGAGCGAGCAGAACAATTAAATGGCAGTGCAACATTTACCTGTGGCGATATTTTTACTTTAAATGTAATGCTACCAATTTCAGCTAAGGATTTACAATGATCAGAGTGTATTTAGTGGAAGATCAAGCGCTTGTGCGCGACGCAGTAGCAGCATTGTTAGGACTCGATTTTAATATTGAGATTATTGGGCAAGCAAGTAACGGGCAAGATGCACTTAATGCAATTGAGGCGCTTGATATTGATTTACATCCCGATATAATTTTAACCGATATAGAAATGCCAACCATGAATGGTATAGAGCTCAGCGAAAAAATAGCCGCTAAGTTCCCCGCTATAAAAATGGTTATTATGACTACATTTTCTCGTGCGGGTTATATTAGGCGAGCGCTTACGGCAGGTGTTAAAGGTTTTATTTTAAAAGAAGCACCCAGTGAAGAGCTAATAAATGCGCTTAAAAAAGTAATGCAGGGGCAAAAAGTGATAGACCCAGAGCTTGCTATTAATGCATTGGACGACGCAGATCCACTTACCGATAAAGAACGCAAAGCACTTAAACTTGCAAGCGACGGCCTTAAAACAAGCGACATAGCCAAGCAGTTATTTATAAGCGAAGGTACTACACGTAATTATTTATCAGACGCTATTGCTAAGCTAAACGCCACTAACCGTATAGATGCTGCACGTATAGCTAAACAAAAAGGATGGCTTTAAATAGTGGGTTTATAAATTATAAGCAAAGTATTACTATGTTACTTATAAAAGTAACGAACAGCGCTTAAAGTTAGCTTAAAAAGCGCTAAAAGAGGTTTTAATGGCAAATTTAATAGAACTAACAACTAAAAATAACACCGCTATACTCACCATGAATACCGCTGAAAACCGTCACAATCCAGCGTTTTTGGCTGAGTTTAATTTACACCTTGACCACATTGAAGCAGATCAAAATATTAAGTCAGTTATTCTAACGTCTTCGAGTGACAAAAACTGGTCATTAGGCATCGACCTTCAATGGATGTCTAATCCAAGTATTTTACCTGCTGCTATTTCTGACTTTATGATTCAAATAAGTGACTTGTTTAAGCGCATAGTTACTTTTCCTATGCCTATTATTGCTGCGTTAAACGGGCATACCTATGGCAATGGTTCGGTGCTTGCGTGTGCGTGCGATTTTAGATTTATGAAGTCAGATAAAGGCTTCTTTTGTTTTCCTGAAGTGGATGTAATGGTGCCGTTTGTACCGTCGATGTTTCCTATAATTAATAAAGCTATTTCGCAAACATTCTTTAATCGTTTAGCTATGTCAGGAGAGCGTGTTGGTGCACAGCAGTTGCTAGACAATAAAGTGGTTGAAGCTGTGTTTGCAAATAACGACGAACTACAAGCGGGTGCACTTGAGTTTGCCCAGCAGTTTAATAAAAACCGCTGGATTTACGCTCAAAATAAATCACAAATGAATAAGCAAATTTTGCTTACAATGAAAGAGGAAGACCCAAGCTTTATTGATAATATAAGCAAACTGCTCTGGAAAAATCTACAAAAAAATAGTATTTAGCGCGATAGGGTTTTAGCATTGCTACCAGATGACTAAATACTTTGCAGTTAAGGGGTCGTTAAGCCCCATTGCGCTAGATTTTTAAACTATACAGAAAGATAAACAGCAAGGTAAAAGTGCTTTCTCAAAAGTTTAATCGCTTTTACCTGTCTCATTATAACTATATGGGTTAAAATACCTACATAACCAACTAACAAGATAGTGAATGTCAAACCAAGATCCAAATCTCAGTCGAGAACAAGAAAAGTACGAAAACCCAGTCCCTAGTCGTGAGTTTATACTTACTCACCTTCAAGAGCGTTCAAAGCCTGCTAACTACGCGCAATTATGTGAAGAACTAGCAGTAAACGATGACGAACGCCAAATAGCATTTAAACGCCGCCTTCGCGCTATGGAGCGTGACGGACAGCTGTATTTTAATAAATTTAAATGCTACGCCCTAATTGACGAAGCCGGTTTAACCAAAGGCAAAGTAATAGGCCACAGAGACGGTTTTGGCTTTTTAGAAGTTGAAGGCGAGAGTAAAGATTGGTTTATTGCTAAGCACCAAATGAATATGGTGTTACATGGCGACATTGTACTAGCTAAAGGCACTAAGCGTGGCTCTGGCTCAAAATGCGATGCACGTATTATAAAAGTGCTTACTAACGAGCGCGCGCCAATTGTTGGCCGTTACTTTGTAGAGCATGGTGTTGCCGTTGTGGTAGCTGAAGACCCGCGCATAACGCAAGATATAATGATTTTACCAGGCAACGAAAACGGTGCCCGCCATAACCAAATGGTGCAGGTTAAAATCACTCAAAATCCAAGCCGTAACATGAACGCGGTAGGTAAAATTATTGATGTACTTGGTGAGCATTTAGCCCCAGGTATGGAAATTGAAGTCGCACTGCGCAATCACGATATCCCACATGTATGGCCAGAAAAAGTTGAAGCACAAGTTGCTCACCTAGGTGAGTTTGTTGAAGACGCTGACAAAAAAGGCCGCGTAGATTTACGTGACTTACCACTTGTAACTATTGATGGCGAAGACGCTCGCGACTTTGATGACGCCGTATACTGTGAACCTAAAAAATCGGGTGGCTGGCGCTTATGGGTTGCCATTGCCGATGTATCTCATTACGTAGGAATGAACACGCCGCTTAACAAAGAAGCAATTTTGCGTGGTAACTCAGTGTATTTTCCTGAGCAAGTAATTCCGATGCTACCAAAAGTGCTTTCTAACGGATTATGTTCGCTTAATCCAAAAGTAGATCGCTTATGTATGGTTGCCGAAATGACCGTATCGAGCTCGGGTAAACTTTCGGGCTATAAGTTTTACGAAGCGATAATGAACTCGCATGCACGTTTAACTTACACCAAAGTAAATGCCATTTTACAAAACGACGAAAAACTACGCGAAGAATACTCAGCCGTAGTGCCACATTTAACTGACTTACAGCAAATGTATATGGCACTTAAAGCAGCACGCCAAGACCGTGGTGCCATTGAGTTTGAAACCCTAGAAACACGTTTTGTATTTAACGCTCAGCGTAAAATAGAATCAATAGTGCCTGTTATTCGTAACGATGCGCACAAACTAATTGAAGAATGTATGATTTTAGCCAACGTATCGGCGGCTAAAATTCTTGAAAAGCACGAAGCAAGCGCGCTTTATCGTGTGCATGACGAACCAGACAGCGAAAAACTAGGTAACTTTACTAAGTTTTTAGGCGAGTTAGGTATCGAAAGCACATTAAGCGACGAGCCAACACCAAAAGAAATAACCCAAGTATTAGCGCGACTAGGTGACCGCCCAGAAGCCGAGCTTATTCAAACTATGCTACTGCGTTCAATGAAACAAGCTGTATATCAGCCAGATAACATTGGTCACTTTGGTTTAGCGTTATCGGCTTATGCGCACTTTACATCGCCAATACGTCGTTACCCAGATTTAGTAGTACATCGTGCTATTAAAGCAGTTATAAAAGCACAAGGTCAGCAAACGTCTGGCGAATACGCTTATACCGACGACGAAGTTGATCAACTAGGTGAGCAGTGTTCTACCACAGAGCGCCGCGCCGATGATGCAACTCGCGAAGTAGCGGATTGGCTTAAATGTGAGTTTATGCAAGATCACGTAGGTGACGAGTTTGACGGTGTTATTTCATCGGTCACTAACTTTGGTTTGTTTATTCGTTTAGACGATTTACAAATTGATGGGCTTATTCATGTTACTAATTTAGGCGACGAGTTTTTTGCACATGACGCTGCAAAACACACCCTAATAGGTGAGCACTCTCACAAAGTTTATCGCCTTGGCGATAAAGTAACAGTAAAAGTTGCGTCGGTTAGTTTAGACGATCGCCGTATCAACTTAACGCTTAAAGGCGATGTTGCACAAGACAGATACTCACGTCGTCGTGCGCCAAAAAAAGGCTCAGGTAAATCTGAGCATGCGCCAGCAAGTGTGCGTTCGCAATTAAAAGCAGGCAAAGTACCGGGTAAAAAGTCGCACAGCGATGACAAACCAAAAGGTAAAAAAAAGCCAGCAAATAAAGATAAAGGCAAGCCTGCAAATAAGTCTGCAACTAAACCCGCAGATAAAAAAGCAGCAGACACTGCCGTAAAGAAAAAGCCTAAGAAGAAGGCAGTTAAAAAGCCTAAAAGAGCTGGCAAAAATGCCCGTAAAAGTACTAGCCCAGGAGCAGATAATACGTGAGTAATGAATTAATTTTTGGCTTTCACTCTGTTGAAGCAATTTTAGAAAGCGAGCCAGAGCGCTTTGTAGAAATTTACGCCCTTAAAGGTCGTGACGACAAACGCTCAACTCCGATTATTGATGAAGCACGTAAGTTTGGTATTTCAGTACAGTTTATGCAGCGTAAAGCCCTTGATAGCAAATCAAAGGGTGAGCAGCATCAAGGTATTATTGCCAACGTAAAAGCAGCGCCAACGTTTAACGAAAAAGATCTTGATGCGATAATCGCTCGTGAAGACACCCCGTTTTTACTTGTACTTGATGGTATTACCGATCCGCATAACTTAGGCGCATGTCTACGTAGTGCAGACGCTGCAGGTGTTCACGCTATAATTGTACCTAAAGATCGCTCTGCAAAGCTTAACGGCACAGCACGTAAAGTAGCTTGTGGCGCAGCCGAAACAGTACCGCTTATTCAAGTGACTAACCTTGCACGTACGCTTCGCGAAATTAAAGATGCAGGCGTATGGGTTGTAGGTACTGCTGGTGAAACTGATAACCACGTATTTGATGCAAGCTTAACGGGCCCAATGGCGATTGTTATGGGCGCAGAAGGCGAGGGCATGCGACGCTTAACGCGTGAGCATTGCGATATGCTCGTTAAAATCCCAATGGCGGGTACTGTTTCAAGCTTAAACGTATCGGTAGCCACGGGTATTTGTTTGTTTGAAGTATTACGCCAACGTAACGCAAATAACTAATATATAAAACGATAAGTTTTATGTATTAAAAAGCCGAGATTGAAATTCAATCTCGGCTTTTTTGTATCTGTAACTTACGCTTTAACTATGTAAGCTTTGGTAAACGGTTTAATAACAAGGCAATAATTTAGATGTGTAGTGTTCTTACATAAAAAATTATTAACGCTGTTAGTGAACCGTTTAACCAGCTTTCAATTTAGAATGAGTAAGTGTAGCCCATCTGTACAGTACGTGGCTTACCTGGTTGAATGCCACCGTTTGAACGGTTAGCAACGTATGTTTTATCAAACAAGTTATCAACGCTTAGGTATACTTTTTGATTTTCATCGATTAAGTATTTAGCAGCTAAATCCCATACTACGCGGCTATCAATTGCGTTTAAGCCCGACTGCGTTAAGTTAGCATGCGCATCAGATACGTAACGTATTTGGCTGTTAACTACAAACGCAGAAAACTCAGCACCTAACGATAACGCTACTTGGTTTTCTGGTACGTAAGGCATTGCATCGCCTTTTTCTACCGTGCCCCAAATTTCTGAATCAAAATCGTTTTTAAACTCAGAGTCTGTGTAGGTATACGTTAATTTAACTGGGAACATAGCTGTATCAGTTGCAAACGTACGTGCTCCACTAAATTCAAAGCCCGCTACTTCTACTTCACCGTAGTTGTATTGGTCGCCAATGTTGTCGTCGCTACAACCAACCGCTGCAGTACAGTTACCGTGCATGTTGCTGTAGTCAGAGTAAAACGCAATTACTTCACCGCTAAAGCCATCCATATTAAAGCGAGAGCCAAACTCAATGTTTACACTTTCTTCTTCTTCTTGGTCAGCATTACCAGGTGCTGCTGGTGCATAACCTTTTTGAATGCCCGCAAGTAGCGTTACGTTTTCGTTAAGCGTGTAAGTAGCACCTAGTGACGGCACTAAAATTTCAGTATCGTTCGACACATCTTTAGTTAAACCGTTGCTGCGTGTTGGATCTGATTTAGACCACTCTTCACGCGTAATAGTAATGTCTTCATAACGAAGGCCTGCACTTACTACTAATGCATCAATTGTCCACTCGTCTTGAATAAACAAGGTACTTGCTTCTGCGCTATCTACACGGTTGCTGTCAGAGCCCGGAACGCCTTGCTCTGTAAGCGTTAAGCTTAGGTCTTGATTAAGTGTGTATTTGTCTTCCCATTGAAAACGATCCATTTCGTCTTCGTGGTAACGTACGCCAACAGTCACATAGTGATCGCCTGCAGGAATATGTAATTCAGACTGAATACCTTTAGCTTGGTAATCGCGGTTATTAGCTTTAATACCAATACCTTCAATACCTTCGCTTGTCGGGTTTGCTTCAAATTCACTGTATTGTTCAAGGTAGCTTTCGCTTACTTTGCTGGCTTTATACCAGTTACGATGAAAATCGTTTAAGTAAGCCGTAGCTAAAAACTCATAGCCATCACCAAAACGGTACGCGTAGTTAAGTTGGTATGCGTTATGGCGAGTATTCATTTCATCGTTTTGCGATGCAGCATAACGACGGTAAGGACTTTCTTGATAATCTTCGTCAGTTAAGCCCATATATGTTTCGTCTGATGTTTCGTCAGAGTACTTAATTTTTAGCTCAAGATTATGCGCATCGTTTTGACCAAACGTATGGCCAAACTTTAATAGTAAATCTGTTTTTTCAAAGCCGGTGTTGTCATTACCTACTGGCAGCTCTTTAAAGCCGTCTGCGCCGTAAGTAAATACTTCAATTAAGCCTGCTGTGTTGTTTTTTTCTTTACCGAAGTAAGCGTGACCTTTGTAGTAACCATCACCACCAAGGGCTGCATCTACCATACCTTTTGAGCTATTTGGCTCAGTAGGTAAGCTGCGCGAAAGTAAGTTTAAAACACCGCCCGTAGTACGCGGGCCGTACTTAACTGATGCCGCGCCTTTTAATACTTCAATAGACTCCATACGACCCGTAGTAGGGAAGTAGTAAGCAGATGGTGCTGAGTATGGTGCTGGTGCAACTAATACACCGTCTTCCATTACTGATATTTTATCGTTACGGCCAGTACCTGTGCCGCGCATACCAATATTAGGACGAAGGCCGTAGCCGTCTTCTTCTTGCACGTACACGCCCGGAACAGACGCTAAAACGCGAGAAATATCAGTAAATTTGAATTTTTGAAGTTCTTCATCAGAAATAAACGTAGCCGAACCAGGAATATCGTTAATTGCTTGTTCTGAGCCAATAACGGTAATTTGTTCAAAGCGTTGTTCTTTATTGCTGGTGTCTTTTGCTATTGCAGTAGCACTAAAAGACAAAGCAACCGCAGTTGCCAGGGTAGATACTAAAAACTTAGGGTTCATTGTGTTCCTAATCATGTCAATTATCTTAATTGGCGTAATTTGAACACGTTAACGAATACGAATCAATGTTATTAAGTATTTAATTATTCAGTTTAATAGAACTAAAAGCACCTACTTATGCAACTTTGTTAACTAAATCGTTTCTTTTGTATTAATTTGTAATTGCTTTACTCGTTATAAAGTTTTGATTAGCTATAACCTAAACGTAGCGCTATAAACTCCGCGAGCTTATCTACTGCATGGTCAGATTCACCCGAACTTTTAATTAAACTAATACCAATATTACCAAGAGTGGGTAAATGTTTGGTTTGAACTTGATAGTTAAGCTCACTCGGTACTGTGCTTTTAGCAAGTACGGTAATACCTAAGCCTTCTTTTAATGCAGCAATAAGGCCGGTTAAATCGGCGTTGCTATATACAATTCGGTATTTTATGCCCGCACTTTTTAATGCATCAATTGCACGGCGACGATAAATACACCCCTCTGGCGCGGTAACTAGCGTAACCACGTCGTTTTGCGCAAGTGACAGGTCGCCCACCCACACCAGCTCGTCTTGCATAAAAATAGGAAACTTATCAGAGTTAAGTCGCTCATTTAGCGCAAGTACTAAATCGAACTGATCTTGCCTTGAGGCCGAAAGTAAATGTTTACTTAAACGCGACTTAACTTCTAACGACACCTCAGGGTAGAGCGCCACAAAGTCGCCAATAATAGAAGGTAAAATACGCGCTGCAAATTCGCTCGGAATACCCAAGCGCACTTTACCTGCGATGTTTTCTGATGTGAACTGCTGCAAAATAGCATCGTTGTGTTGCATCATTTGTTTTGCCATAGGCAATAATAGCTCGCCGTACTGGTTTAATACTTGGCGCTGTCCTTGTTTTTTAAATAGTTTATAGCCAAGCACGTCTTCTAAGCGCTTTATTTGCAAACTTACAGCAGGTTGCGACAGGCCAAGTAAATCGCCTGCTTTAGCAAAGCCGCCTATTTCAACTACCATTACAAAAGTACGTAAACCGTCTGTTGATATGTTTTTCATATTTAAAATTACAATTTATATAGCTATATATATAAGTATTATTTATCAATTGATAAAAAATTACAATTTGTTGTTGGTAGGCGTGGGCAATATACTTTTGTAATCGAAAATACACAGGTGTTTGTTATGACTTTTAACCCAATAATGTTTGCCCGCCACAGCAACGCAAGTAGTGCGGTTACTAACGCTTTGCAAACTAACAACAATCACGTTGTAATGGATTTTAGCGGCACCGAAACCAGTGTATTTTTAAGCACTATTTTAGGCCTTGATTTAACTAAGCTTACCGCCAGCGGTTTAGGCTTAAAAGGCACGCTTGATGGCGACTATAATTCTGACTACAGCTTTGCTGTTTATTACTTTAGCGAAACCGCCTTTAGATTCGTACTGCCACACAACGCAAGCCTTCAACTACAAGCACTTATAAACGAGCAACAACTACGTTTTGATATTGATTATGTAGTACGCACCGACCTAGCAAGCTTTATTTTAAGTGGCGACAACGCGTTTGATACTCTAGTAAATGCTTTTAAATTAACACCAGGTTTGCGCCTTTCTGACGCGCAACTATGCTACGGTGCGCAAAGTGGTGATGTATTTATTACCGCCATTGATAAAAACGACGAACAACACTTTGTATTAGTCGCTAAACAACAAGAATTACAAAAATGGCAAAGCTACATGCAAGCGCAAGGTTTTGCACTTATGCATAGTGAAGCCGCATAACGAATACAAACAACAGGTGAACGTAACAATGTTTACCTGTTTTTAATTGCGATTAAGCAATTAAAGTCTATTTAAGCCACGCCCTAAACAGGGTTAATTTAAACGTGAAGGAATGTTATGACTTCTAAAACTGTACTACATGCTAAGCACCTAGAAGCGGGCGCTAAAATGGTTGATTTTCATGGCTGGGAAATGCCAATCAACTACGGCTCACAAATAGAAGAACACAATAGCGTGCGTACCGACGCAGGTATGTTTGACGTATCACACATGACTATTGTTGATATTGAAGGGCCTCAAGCACAAGCATTTTTACGTAAGCTAGTAGCTAACGACGTTGCAAAATTAACCGTACCAGGTAAAGCGCTTTACACAGGCATGCTTAACGAGCAAGGCGGTGTAATAGACGACTTAATTATTTATTTCTTTAGCGAAACCTTTTACCGCCTAGTTGTTAACTCAGCAACGCGCGAAAAAGACCTAGCGCATTTAGCTAACGTATCGAGCGACTTTGACGTAACGGTTACAGAGCGCCCTGAGTTTGCAATGATTGCAGTACAAGGCCCTAACGCTAAAGCAAAAACAGCCACTCTTTTAAATGCTGAGCAACAAGCAGCTGTTGAAGGCATGAAGCCGTTTTTTGGTGTTCAAGTAGGTGATTTATTTATTGCCACAACGGGTTATACTGGCGAAGACGGTTACGAAATAGTAGTACCGAACGACCAAGCAGCCGATTTATGGCAACAACTGCTAGACGCAGGTGTTAAGCCTGCTGGTTTAGGTGCACGCGACACGCTACGTTTAGAAGCAGGTATGAACCTTTACGGCCTAGATATGGACGAAAGCGTATCACCACTTGCAGCTAACATGGCATGGACCATTGCATGGGAACCAGAAGATCGCGACTTTATTGGCCGTGACGTACTTGTTAAGCAACGCGCAGAAAAAAGCACTGACAAACTAGTTGGCTTAGTGTTTGAAGAAAAAGGCGTTTTGCGTAGCGGTTCTAAAGTAATTGTTGACGGTGGGATAGGTATCATTACTTCTGGTACTTTTTCACCAACACTTGGTTTTAGTGTAGCCCTTGCACGTGTACCACGTTCAACAGGCGATACAGCTCAAGTAGAAATGCGTAAAAAATTAGTAAACGTTAAAGTAGTAAAGCCTAGCTTTGTACGTAACGGTAAATCAATAATTTAAATAATTTGGTTATACCAATCACAATAATTATTGTGATTGGTATCCTCCCAATATAAACCAAAGGACAAATAAAATGAGCAACATTCCTAGCGAGTTAAAATACGCACCTTCACACGAGTGGGTTCGCAGTGAAGGCGACGGTACATTTACTGTTGGTATTTCTGAGCATGCACAAGAACTTCTTGGCGACATGGTATTTGTTGAATTACCAGAAGTTGGCGACGAAGTAGACGCTGGCGAAGACTGTGCAGTAGCAGAGTCAGTTAAAGCAGCATCAGACATTTACGCACCTATCAGTGGCGAAATTGTTGCTATTAACGAAGAACTTGAAGACTCACCTGAAACAGTAAACAACGACGCTTACGGCGACGGTTGGTTATTCCGTATTAAAGCATCTGACGAGTCTGAGCTAGACAACTTATTAGACGCTGAAGGTTACTCGCACACTATCGACGAAGAATAATCATTTTTTGAAGATAACTAAAAGCCCCGTTTAATGTATAAAAATGGGGCTTTTATGATTTTACAGCATACAACCCCATACTGAGTGAGCTGTTAAATCATCAAATATTTTAATTAATGCTAGTTACCCATTAGCATTTAGGATCATAGGAATCTGGATTCATGTCAAACGCCAAATCTCTTGAAGAACTAGAGCAAAAGCAAGATTTTATTCGCCGCCATATTGGGCCAAGCCCAGCACAAGTAAGCGATATGCTAAGTGCTTTAGAAGTATCGAGTGTGCAAGAGCTGATCGACCAAACTGTACCGGCTAGCATTCGTCTAGAACAACCGCTAACAGTTGGCGAAAGCCGTACTGAAGTTGAAACACTAAGCTACCTAAAATCAGTAGCCAGCAAAAATAAAGTTTTCAAATCGTACATTGGCCAAGGCTACCACCCAACTAACGTACCGCACGTAATTTTACGTAACGTACTAGAAAATCCAGGTTGGTATACAGCGTACACACCGTATCAGCCAGAGATTGCTCAAGGGCGTTTAGAATCATTATTAAACTTCCAAACTATGACCCTAGATTTAACCGGTCTTGATTTAGCAAGCGCATCACTACTTGACGAATCAACAGCCGCTGCAGAGGCTATGGGCCTTGCAAAACGCGTATCAAAAGCTAAAAAAGCCAATGCCTTTTTTATTGCCGACGACGTACACACACAAACAATCGACGTAGTAACAACACGTGCCGAGCAGTTTGGTTTTGAAATAATTGTAGGTAAAGCAGAAGATGCCGTTAACCACGACATTTTTGGCGCATTGTTCCAATATCCAACTACATCAGGCGAAGTGGTAGACATAACAGACCTAATTGCTGGCGTACAAAGCAAAAAGGCCATTGCCTGTGTTGCTGCCGACATAATGAGTTTATTACTGTTAAAAGCACCGGGTAAACTAGGCGCAGACGTAGTACTTGGTTCGGCTCAACGTTTTGGCGTACCTATGGGTTACGGCGGCCCACACGCAGCATTTTTTGCAACACGTGACGCATACAAACGTTCATTACCAGGTCGTATTATTGGTGTATCTAAAGACCGTTTAGGTAACGACGCACTACGTATGGCAATGCAAACGCGCGAACAACACATTCGCCGCGACAAAGCCAACTCAAACATTTGTACAGCGCAAGTATTACTTGCCAACATGGCAGCGTTTTACGCGGTGTACCACGGCCCACAAGGCTTAAAAACTATCGCGCAGCGTATACATCGCTTTGCTGATATTTTAGCTGCTGGCCTTAAAGCTAAAGGCATCGCACTTAAGCACAGTACTTGGTTTGATACGCTAACAGTAGTAAGCGACAGCAAAGACGACGTAACAGCACGTGCAATTGCAAAAGGCGTAAACTTTGCAACAAACCACGAAGGCGAGTACTCAATTTCGGTATCAGAGACAACAACACGCGCCGATATTGCACAGTTATTCGATATTATTTTAGGCGAAGGCCATGGCCTAAGTGTTGACGCTATTGCAGCAGACGTTGAAGCAAATGGCAGCGAGTCAATTCCTGCAAGTTTAGTACGTGACGACGAAGTACTAACGCATCCAAACTTTAACAGCTACCACAGCGAAACAGACATGCTTCGCTATATTAAGCGACTAGAAAGCAAAGACTTATCGCTTAATCACTCAATGATCTCGTTAGGCTCATGTACCATGAAACTAAACGCGACTGCTGAGATGATCCCAATTACGTGGCCTGAGTTTGCAAACCTTCACCCATTCTGCCCGCTAGATCAAGCAGAAGGTTACCAAATAATGATTGGCGAGCTACACGACTGGCTAGTAAACATTACCGGTTACGATGCAGTATCACTTCAGCCAAACTCTGGCGCACAAGGTGAATACGCAGGCTTAATCGCGATTCGTAAATACCACGAGTCACGAGGGGATGCACACCGTAATGTATGTTTGATCCCAAGCTCTGCGCACGGTACTAACCCTGCATCAGCGCAAATGGCAAGCATGAAAATTGTGGTAGTTAACTGCGACAAAAACGGTAACGTAGACATGAGCGACCTTAAAGCGAAAGCTGAGGAAGTGTCTGAAAACTTATCGTGCATCATGATCACATACCCGTCTACGCATGGCGTATACGAAGAAACAATTCGCGAAATTTGTGACATTATTCATGAGCACGGCGGCCAAGTTTACATGGACGGCGCAAACATGAACGCGCAAGTTGGCGTAACAAGCCCAGGTTTTATTGGCTCTGACGTATCGCACTTAAACTTGCATAAAACGTTTTGTATTCCACACGGTGGCGGTGGTCCAGGTGTTGGCCCAATTGGTGTTAAATCGCACCTTGCGCCATTTATGCCAAACCACAGCGTAATTAACGTACCAGGTACTAACATCGGTAACGGTGCGGTATCGGCAGCGCCTTACGGCTCAGCCGCTATTTTACCTATTTCATGGGCTTACATCACCATGATGGGCAGCGAGGGCTTAAAACAAGCTACTGAAATGGCAATTGTTAATGCTAACTACTTAACGCATGAGCTAAGCAAGCATTTCCCAATTTTATACCGTGGTCGTAACAACCGTGTTGCTCACGAATGTATTGTTGACTTACGCCCGCTTAAAGAGCTATCAGGCATTACTGAAATGGACGTAGCTAAGCGTTTGCAAGATTACGGCTTCCATTCACCAACTATGTCGTTCCCAGTAGCTGGCACATTAATGATTGAGCCAACTGAGTCTGAATCAAAAGGTGAGATTGACCGCTTTATCGAAGCAATGGTGTCAATTAAAGGCGAAATTGAAAAAGTAATCTCTGGCGAATGGTCAATCGAAAACAACCCGCTAGTGTTTGCACCGCATACACAAGGCGACGTATTAGGTAACGAATGGGACCGCGCGTACGACCGTTTTTACGCTGCATTCCCAGTGCCTGCAGTAGCTAAAAACAAGTTCTGGCCAACCGTTACACGTATTGATGACGTATACGGCGACCGTAACTTAGTGTGTGCTTGTCCACCGGTTGAGACTTATCGCGACTAAGAACAGAGACTAATTTTTTGACCTTTAATGGGTAGTAAGTCCCATTATAGTTTGGGAATTTATCAAAATTAAAAAAGTCGTTGCAGCAATGCAACGGCTTTTTTGTGTGTGGTGATTCGCCATAAATTATATGGGCGTAGGTTGGGAAGAGTGAAACGAAACCCAACAAATCACAAATATACTTACTCACTTAAAAGCCAAGAGTATGTGTTATTTATTGTAGGCGTTTAGCTTGCTGACGCGCGGGCGGCAGCCTGAATAAGTATTTGAATAGGTGTTTGAGGTCACCATCATCGATAACGCGAATACGTTTCGCATTTTTTTAAGATTAGAAACCTTATTCAAGGTTTTGTCGCGGTGGCGACAGCAGCCAAAGAGGGGCTGCCGCTGGTCCCTCTCTGGTCTATCTTCGTCTTATCGCGCATCCATACGCGATATTACTAATCAATTGCTCATTTTAATGGCGTGGTGACGGGGGAAGGTGTTAAACGTGATAATTGTTTTGGCCTTGGCAAGAAACAAGACCTGACCCTTTGCATTTTTCTGTATTCTAGACTTTAGCGAGTAACTTTAGCTTTAATAAATGCTTAACTTTGCAGGTATGGCTATTTGTTGGCTTTATTTGTGAGTTGTATGTTTTTTTGTTTACAAATTATTGCAATTTAGTTGCTA
Source organism: Pseudoalteromonas sp. NGC95 (assembly GCF_015864705.1). NCBI lineage: Bacteria > Pseudomonadati > Pseudomonadota > Gammaproteobacteria > Alteromonadales > Pseudoalteromonadaceae > Pseudoalteromonas > Pseudoalteromonas sp. NGC95. Next base: position 120,299 of record NZ_JADYWR010000001.1, on the reverse strand, counting down.
AATAACTTGTTGTTGCTCTATTTAAGTTGAGATAATGAAACGGAATAAACTTAATGGACTAATAAAAATGAATAAATTTATACTTACCCCACTCGCTATTGCACTTTCTTTAACGCTCAGCGCATGTGGTGGCTCTTCATCAGATGGGAATTCTGCAAGCTCATTAAATGGCGGCAGTACAGCTCAGCTTCAAACTATTTCATTACAAGCATTAACTCGCCAGTGCGGGACCGATTCTGCGTATCAAACTGATGTTGTTTTTCATAACGACGATGGTGATGCTATAGGCTCTGTTAAAACCGACGCCCAAGGTAATTTCTCAGGTGAACTACCTTCTGGTACAAGACATGTATCATTACTGGGCGATGTGGTTGATGAGACCGACGGTGGTTATAAGCAAATTTTCACTGAGCTTGATATTGAAAATAGAGCTAATTTAGGCAAGTTTTATTTTAATAACTTTAGCGAAGGTTGTGGGTGTACTGAATATAATGTTGATACAACAGCGCTAAGTACGATTGCATCTGATTACACGATATACCAATCTCAAGGTAATGAGGTTTCAGGTTCTGTAAATATTTGTCCTAGTGACAATAAGCTCTATTTAACAGCGCTGTCTAGGTATTCAGTTGATGCAAAAGCAGCAGTTATTGATGTACCGGTAAACTCGTCAGTTATTACGCTAACTGATGAAGATTTTATTCATGACGGTGTTGAAGTTCCTGTTCAATTAGATTTTAATGCTGATTATTCTAGTACTAGAAGTTATATTGAAGCTGAAAATACTTATCAGTTTGTTCAATATAGTTTTTCAGGAATATCAGACACTCTTTTTATATTCCCCACAGTAACTGAGCACAATTCTTATGTGCAGTTTGATTTTATGTCCGACCCGATGAACGTAGATGGTGTTGAAGTTGATATCCACAGTTATGCTCGAAGCGCAATAGAAACTGATGGTGATTATCAGCTGACAGAGCTTCCCACGATTACTGATGATTTAGGGTTTAGTTTACTTCAGATTACTGAAAACAATGATGCAAGCTTTGACTTTAGCAATGTAGATAACCGGTTTGCTCGAACAACATGGGGTTATAGTTTTTTAGTTGATGATGCTGCAGAAAGCAGGTTTGATTGGACAATAAGAGGTGGCATAAGCGGTCAAATTCCTGATTTATCTTTCGGTAGTATTTTTCCTGAACCTACCGATGAAGTTATTTTAGAAGAGCTAACGTTATTACTTTATGGCTATGCTGGTAATGCAACCGATGCAAACAGTTATGCACAATTATTAGATACGATTTCTGAAGGCGGGCATTTAACTAAGCCTGAATTTAGTAATTACGTATATATATTCATAGGTGCTGAGTTGTATTAGTTGTCACGTTTTATTTTGTAGTATAAGGCCACATTTTTGGCCTTATACATTAAAATCAAAGGGGGCACTCATTAGAAAGTTCCAGTCAAGCAGGCTGCTGTGTTTTCTTGAACTTTTTATTCAAAAATCAAGTATTCTTATTATTTAAACTCAATTTAAATATGGCTACGCACTGTACCCTATACAACTATTAATGACGTCGATTGGTGTGAATATACACCATGGCTTGAATAAAGAACGCCATATGAGTTTAAGCGTTTTAATTGAGCATCATTGATGATTAATTAAGGCTCTTGGCTTACCTCTCAGTCATCGTTTAGTGCCAATATCGGCCCAAACAACAAATGCCTTGAAATTATACTTATAATCTCTATTATTGACATCAACAACACCCCTCCCGCTACCCGTAAGCTCAGCGCCCTGCGAGGGGTTAATTATTTCTATAGTATGGTAAAAGGATTTAGCCTTCATGCAGATCCCCAAAGCCCCATAACAACTGTGCAGCAAGTCGACTTTCTAGTGGAACCAAAGGCACTAAATTTTGACTAGACATCAAATACCTAGCTTTTTAGTTTATTGCTCATCGAGTTAATTACTCTGTCTAGACCACTGTGAATAGAATATGAAAATGCGTTTACCATGTGATTAACCGTGGGAGAGTGCATGAGAAAATAAAGGGCAATGTTATTGCCCTTTATTATGTGCTTAAACTAGTCGTTCTAAACTATAGCGCTACTAAGCTTTGCTCTAGCATTGCCTTTATTTGTTTTACTATTTTAGCTTCTGTTTCAGGTTCGAATTGTTGTATACGTGGGGTATGAATATGCCCTGTAGGTATACTTGAATTAAGCGCATCGCGCAGGCGAATACTGCGGTACGATATTTCGTTAGACAGGTAACCACCACCACCGCCATTAACCGCAATACTATTTTTAAGCTCGCCGTACGAACCGGCTTTATAGGTTTTTTCAAGCGTGGTGACTTCGTGATTGTCGATAACTTTATAAGGGCCTTTGGCTTGTTGCATGTAAGTTAAAGGCAAGCTAAATTTTACAAACTCGTTGCCCGGGAGTAGTCTGCCATTAAGCTTTGGTATTACTGGGCTTGTTTGCGTTCCACCATACACAATATTGGCATTATCGGGGGCAGTTACACTGCGACGTTTACCCGGAAAGTGCTCTAAATCAAATTCTGTTCTGCCCATACTTACGGTTACTACCATGTCTACATTATTAAGTGCGTAGTAGGGGGCAAGTAGCGATTCTATTATACCTTGATCAAAGTCTTCGTAGCGCACAGGCACCATAACGGTGTTAATTTCTGCGCTTATGCCGTTGTAATTAATAACTTGGCCGTCGAGTAATAACGCCGCAACACCTGAAGGATTACTTTGGTTTATGTTTTTATCGAGTAAAAATGGGTCAAAGCCAGTTAGTAATATTTTTTTAGTGCTGCCTGATGAAAAAGCAAGGTCGGTACGGCCTCTGCTGCCGTCCTCAAGCATTGTTAGTAAAGTATTTAGTTGAGCCTGCGTAATTGAAAATTTAGGTGACGTTGTGCGTATTACTTTGCTTGAAAGCAGGCGTGCCCAGTAAAGCTCTCGGTCGTCGTAGTTATTGGTTTTTAGTATGCGTTGTTTTGCGTTTTCCCACAGTTCAAAGCTGAAGCTTTGTACTAATGTTTTTGCACTTTTAAAGTCGTTTAATTCTTTAAATTGTTGTTCAAAATTTGATACTTGTGGGGTAAATGCATTTAAAACATTTGGCATTGCTGATTGTGCTTTGTTGATACGCTGTTCTTCAACAGTTAAAGGATTACTTAAAGCAGCGAATGAAGAGGCAATTAAGCTGGTCGCTAATAATACTTTGATCATAATACTCCTAAGATAAAGCTATTGTTTTATGTGTAATTTACTATCCTACTATTGCTAACTTAGGGCAACCAATTAACGTTGAATCGACTGATATTTGCTTTTGCCGTGCATTAGTATTGTTTAACGGCCAATTAGTATCACCGGCTAATAAAAAATCCCTGAGTCAAAAATTGATCTTTATAGGTTCTACTTTAAGCTCTCATAATAGTAAAAAGCCGTTGCAGTAATGCAGCGGCTTTTCATTATAGTTTTGTGTGCTTTGGCAATACGAGCATAAGGCTCTATACCCCTTTAAAACCCTCTATTAATCGTCAGGTCCTTTTAAGGTAAACACTAAATGTTTACGCATATCTTTTAAAATAACGCCTTTTTTAAGCATTGCGCCGCTTAAACGCTTTTGCCATTTTAATAAATCTGGTTCTGCGGCCGCTAAGGCTTGCTCGTTTTCAAACTGAAAGCACAGCAGTAGTGTACTTGGAAATAAGTGGTATTCCACATCAAACCAGCATTGCAGCATGCCTGGGAGCTCAGCGCGACCTTGTTCTTCTAATTTTTCAGCAGTATTAAGTACAAGTGCTTGCTGTTTTATTTGCACTGCAGAGAGTTTTTTCATTATTAAAATCCAAGTTAGCGGCTAAAAAATGCAGCCGGAATGCGGGCATTATACGCAAGCTTGTAGGCAGGCAACAACTTTGAAAGAGAGTTAATGTTTAATAGAGTGTATCTGCTTAAAATCTAGGAGGCCCTGTTGGAAGGCGCCTTTGGCTTTTCCAACCTACGTAGGTTGGAAAAGCGGCGCAGCCGTGCCATCCGACATTTTAAATTTAACCACAGAACCCCGGTTTGGATATTAATATGTTTTTTAGCTCAATAGTTAAGTAACCTTAATCAAGGCTTTAGCAAAGTTGCTTGCGACAACTGGGGATTGGTTGCCGCAAGCCGCCCTTAGAGCCTCACCGCATTACGATTAATACTTATAAGAGGTATCAATCGGGTCGGTTTATTTGGATCGGCGCTTGTCTAGTACATAACGTACGGCCATTCTTGCAACACCCGCACCAATACCTGAGACTACTGCCCATGTAACGGCCTCTTTAAGATCGGTTTCTTCGCTTGGTCTATCTTTTGGGGCTGGTTCGTTGGTAACCTTTTCCCACGATTTTTTGTAAAGTTTTCCTTGTTAACATACCTGCAGATGCAGCGGCGAGACCTATACCGATAGTCGTAATTAGTTGTTTATTACTCATAATGTTCTCCTTTTTATAAATAACGGCAGCGTTATTTATGTATAACTCTTTAAGTAAGAATATTAATAACAGCAATTTACGTACCGATATACGCCTGGGTAATAAGCACAGTTATATAAAAAACTCACTCAAAGTTTTACAAATTTAAGCGTAGAGCTTTGAGTGAGATTACGACAAAAGTAAGAGCGTTTAACTGAAAGGTTATTTTACTCACGCTTAGGAGGTTTATTAAGCTTGTGCTTCAGTTCCTAGTAAGGCACCGATATAGGCGAGTTCTTCGCTAAAAATACCATTCAAAAGAGCGTTTTGCTCAATTATTACAGCGTCATTAGGTTGGGCTTTGTATTCTTGCTGGCATCTTGTGAGTTCGGTGGCCAGCCATTGGCAAACATTAGTAGTTAATTTTATTGCTGTTTTTAAAAATAATGACCATTTTATTTTTTGTAAATTAAAGCGGTAAAGCGCGACAGCAATAACACCATAAGCTTGCTGTTCAGGTGTTGGCATGTTGTTAGTATTTATTGAAGTGCTGTTTAAAAGCTTGGTATTGACCATCGCTTGTTGCAGTGGAGCTTGTTGTGATTGACTTAAGAAGTTGTTTTCGTAATCCATGGGTGGCCTATATCTGCTGATAGCAGGGCAATATAAAAAGAAGATTTAGCACAGTATTTTACGATTCATGCGCACCGAAAAATGAACCACAGTGATAACAAAATTAGACTGACTCTTTACTGAATTAATAAAACACAATTGTAACTGGGTAGGGGAATTGAAGAGGATAAGCGTCTTTGTTTTAACCTTCAAATCGCATGAAAAATAATGCTCTGTTGGTGTTTTTAATTTTATTGGTAAGCACGGTAATAACCATAAACAATAGAGTGATAAAAACCTCTCTTTATTTCGCAAGGAATTTTGTTTATGTAGATAGGAGTTTTTTACAAAATTTAGCAATTTTTACTCTAATAATAAGAGTGTTAGTACGGAGTTTTGTTTTATATTATTGATTTTAAATGATAATTTACTTGGTTTGAGTTTTGCTTGGTAGTAAGTGTATTTTCTTAAATAAATAAAGGAGTTATTATGAGTACCGTTATTACTGGGTTATTCGAAAGTGCATCACAAGCAACACTCGCAATTTATAGATTAGAAGCTTTAGGTATTAATGAAGCTGATATTAGTATTGTAGCCAACGACTCATACGCAAAGGAAGATTTTGCTGTAGACGAAGGTACTAAAGCTGCCGAGGGCGGCATTATAGGCGCGGCTTCAGGTGGTATTCTTGCTGCAATTATTGGCGGATTTACTGCCGTAGGGACTGTAGCAACAGGTGGTACGGGCTTATTAGTTGCCGGTCCATTAGTCGCTGCATTTGCTGCTGGTGGCGCAGGCGCTGCAGTTGGTGGTACTTTAGGTGCTGCAGTTGGTGCGTTTATCCCCGAGCACGAAATTAAGTATTATGAAGATGCCATTGAAAAAGGCTCTATATTAATTGGTATTAAGTACGATAGTGACAACAAAAACGCTATTGAAGAAATACTTAACAATGCAGGCGCAAGTAACGTTTCTACAGCGTAATGCTAGCTAATTAGTTTCAAAATTAATATGAAAGGTGAAACTTAGTTTCACCTTTTTTATGCTATTTTTTTGATTAGGCATAAAATCTAACTTTAAGTAGCGCTTACAATTAAGTTATTATTTTAACTGTATTAATACTAAGCCCGAGAACACTTTGAATTATTTAGCTCACCTTTATTTAGCACAGCCTACAGCCGATTCTCACTTTGGGAACTTGTTGGGCGACTTTGGTGGTAAAAGGCATGTAGAACACTTACCAAATACGGTTAAAAACGGGCTCGATAACCACTATTTAGTCGATAAATTTACCGACTCTCACCCAGTAGTAAAACACGCTAAACAGTACTTTTCACCCGAGCGTAAGCGCTTTGCTGGTGTAGCTATTGATGTGGTGTTTGATCATTTTTTAATTGTGCATTGGCAGCGATTTAGCAAGCAACCTTTAAGTGACTTTAAGTACACCAGCTATCAGCTTTTAAATAATCGCATACCTGTTATGCCAACGCGTATGCAGCATGTTGTAACAAGCATGACTAAAAACGATTGGTTTAAAGAATACGAAACCATAGATGGAATAGGGCTAGCACTTGATAATATTGCCAAGCGTATTCGCTTTACCAACACTTTTACGGGCGCGGCTGATGACATAGCACGGAATTACGATGAATTAGAAGCCGTGTTTTTAGCGTTCTTCCCGGAGCTAATTAAGCATGTAAGTGAGTTTGACCTTGAAAGCACCTCAAAAAATGGCATAAAGCGCATTATTTAAAGTTTTCATCAATTGTTAACCTTTTGTGATAATTTAAGGTAAAAAAAACGCTACTCTAATACAAATTAATTTTTGAGTGTTTTTAATGAATCGCAATTACTTGGTTATTGTGAGCTTTGCTGTTTTAGCGGCATTTCAATCTGGTGCTGTATTGGCTTTCGACTTTGACTTAAAGTCGGTACGAACCACTATTTCAAACCCTAACACTAGCCACGCGTTAATATATGATGACTTGGCTGGGAGTAATCAAAAAACACTGTTTTCGTTAGAGCCCATAAATAACCAGCGTGTGGGTGTGTTTTTTGATATTAACGACATTGAAATTGGCTACTCTGCCGATATTTTTGAAGATGATGTTGAAACAAAAACACAAGATATACTGCTTTCGTATAGAAAATTTAAAAATTCTAAAATCACTTTTAACTATCAAACGCTTGAAGGGCTGCAAAGCACGGCTAGCAATTTAAGCGGCAATCAAACGGATCAAATTTTCTCGAAAAATACACGTTCAACCAAGTTTGAGCTATCTGGCCAACACAACTTTTATACCTTCAATAATAAAGAGTCTTTGTTTGAGCATTTTTTTCTTAATAGACCAAAGCTAAGCAGCAAATTTGACTTGTCGTTAAGTGTTGTTGGCGCGTGGTCTTTCAAGCATGTATCTCTTGAGAATAAAGATAATATTGTGTTTCAGGCTGATTTTTTAAATTCGTCTGCACCACAGGTCACTAAGTTAATTTCTAATTCGTACGGGGCGAGTATTGGCTCGCTTTTATCATTTTCGTTACCGCATAATGTTCACGTATTTGCTGAATACAAAGTAGGTAAGGGAAATATTCGAAATACAGACCCTGGGCTGGGGTTAAAAGATTCGGGCGGTGAAAAAGTAGCGGCATACGGCGGTGGTATTTCTTGGACTTCAAGTAACAAAAAACTCATGGTAGTACTACGTGCGTGGGAGCAAACAGGTAGGCATATAGATACTTCTTTTGGTGACTTGTCAGTAATTAAGTTTTTTTAATATTGAGTGCAGGGGCTCTCACTTAAGTTTTTGCAGAATTTTAGGGATAAGTAATTACACCTGCATGTAATTACTTAATAGTAATGAGTGCTTAGTTAGTCTTTCATTGAGCGCCATGCAAATGTAGATGCTGCAATAACGATCGCAATGGCAATACCTAAGTAGAGTGTTTCTATTGTGCCGCCGAACTCAACTGCGTGCTCTAAAAATAGTATTACCAGTACAACCGAAGTTACTTGTACCAGAGTTATTTTTAAATCATGAAAGTCTTTAATATTAAAAGCAGCAAGAAATTTACTTTCCTCAGGCTTAGATGGTGTTATAAATAGTCGGTACAAGCTAATAGCAATAACTTGTAAGGTAATTCCGATTAGTAGCAAATCAAGAATTTTCAGTAGTTCAACTATTAGGGCTTTACCGGCTTTAGCTGAATCAGGCAGGTCAAATAGCGTTGTTATTACTATATTAGCTACAATATTAATGCATGAAACATAAACGAGTAATGATGATATTGCAGCGGTAATAACGACGATTACGACCAAAAACCGACTTGTTTGGAATATATTTTCCATGTTGCTCAACTTTATAATTAGACCTGATTTATACGAAACGTAGCTTAAGTTAGATCCCTTACGAACTTTTTACTTTTATATTTGCTTTAACATATTGGCTATTTACTTGTTAAGCATAGAAATAACAAATTTAACTGGAATATTATGAGTAAGAATAACGATGTACCTCAGGCTTATGTTAAGCAAGAAGAAGGTTATAGAATAAAAGCCTTAAGATTATACCCTTGGGTATGCGGGCGTTGTGCTCGTGAGTTTGAATACTCAAATTTACGTGAGTTAACGGTGCACCATGTCGATCATAACCACAGTAATAATCCTGAAGACGGAAGTAACTGGGAGTTACTGTGTATTTATTGCCACGACAATGAGCATAATAAATACCACGAGCATATTATGTATGGCGGGTCGACTACAGATCGCAAAGTTGAGGCTGCGACGCATTCTCCATTTGCCGATTTAAAAGCGATGCTTAATAAATCAAAGTAATATTAGTTAAATTAAGAGCTTAAACCTAAAATTTTATTAATTTAAATGGCATTTTGAGGGTGAACGGTTATAAACCGAAGCAACCTCAAAAATTAACTTTAAATTGGTTTTATTAAAGCTCTTTTGCTGTTTTGTCTTTTATGTCAAACCAGTTTGAATCGGCTGAAGTAATAAAGCCTGGTACGTCTTTTAGCCATTGTTTTTGAACCGATTTATCAAGATTTAAATAAAGTTTGTTTTCAACAATTTTGAAAGCCTCTGGATCTACGTCAAACTTTTTCTCCATTGATACACCAAACGCACAAAAGCCACCAAATTGTGGTGCGTACTTTTCTGGGTTAGCTCTAAATAAGTCGCGATGCTTAGCTGAGCTGAACTTATAAATGGCATTTTTATGCGTTGCAGTATACTCAGAACTGCCTGTTACCGCTTTGTTTTGGGTAAAGTAAGCAACGGTATCGTAACCACTAATTGCAATGTCGTTAACGTCGGCATTTGCGTCTATGTCTGCTGCAAAGCTTAGTGAACTTGCAAGGACTGATGCTGCAAAAAAAGCTGATTTAGTGAGTGTTGAAAATTTCATGTGTATCTCCAAAGAAAAATTAAATAGGTTTGTTTGTTTAAAACTCAACTGTACTTTATCGTTATTACTTGGTTAATATGCGTCTATTAGTCTATATTTTCATACCAATAATCCAAAGGGGCGCTTATGGACGTACTTTCGAGTGTACTGAGTCATTTTTCACTTAATGCCAATGTGTTTTTTAGTGGGAATATGTGCGGTACGAGTGACTTTAGTGACGATCAAGGTGTTGGGCATTTACATTTATTACGCTCAGGTACGTTAAAAGTGCGCAGTAATAGTGGTTTTGAAGTAGTTTTATCTACGCCTTCGGTTATTTTTTTTCCTCACTCTACAGGACACTGTTTATTTTCGGATAAGGGTGACGGTGCTGATTTAGTGTGTGCACAAATTAGCTATCAAAGTGGAGGGCATAGCCCTTTATTGCAGGCGCTGCCTTTTTGCTTAAATTACGAATTAACGGGTAATGGATTATTAGAGCAGAGCGCTTTTTGGATTTTTGAAGAGGCATTTAAAGACGCCAGTGGTAAGGATTTAATTATAGATCGCTTATGCGATGTATTTTTAATTAGTGTGCTGCGTAAGGTATTGAAAGAGGGCGCCATTAAAACCGGGATGATGGCAGGGCTTGCGCATCCTCAGTTGGCTAAGGTATTAATAAAAATACATCAAACCCCAGAGCAAAACTGGTCGCTCAGCGCTATGGCTGAGGAGTGTGGTATGTCGCGCTCTAAATTTGCCGATACCTTTAAGCGAGTAATTGAGCAAACACCGGCTGACTATTTGGCTGATTGGCGTTTATCGGTTGCTAAAAAGCTTATTTTAAAAAATCAAAATATGGATTTAGTGGCTAATCAGGTTGGGTACGAAAATGGCTCTGCACTTGCCCGTGTATTTAGAAAAAAAACAGGGCAAGCGCCAAAAGAGTGGTTATCGAGTCAGCAGTAAGCGTTATTTTTTGTGTGCTAATTACTATTTGTTCTTAATTAGGTAATTTGAATCGAGCGACCAAAAATTGTTTTCGAGCTTTTGTAGAGGTCGTTTTTTAGAGCCTGGCGATGCTTTATGTAATATCAAATTAATAAGATCTGAGCTGACTGCCGGATCACTATGAAAGTAGTCATGGCCTATTAGGCTGCCGGATTTAGGTACTTTAATTAGGCTTACGTTACCTACAGAGGTGAATATGTCTTGCTCGTTTATGTTTACATCTTTGGTGTTTAGCCGACCAAAGCTCAAGCTGTTTGTTAGCCACTGTGAAATACCCAATGCGCTATCTTCTTGAGAGGTGTAAATGGTAATTTGTCCAAATGCAGGTCCAAATTGCTCTGCCATTAGTCTTTGTTTAATAATACCAAAATCGAGATCAGGGGCTGCTAAAATTAAGTTTTCGATACGCAGGTCTTCGCGGGGATTTCCGCCACTGGCTCTGTTCTCAATTATAAGCTCTCTAAGTGTTGTGGTTACTACATCGGTGCCACGGCTATGCGCAATAATATGAATGTTTTCTATTTCAGGATTTTTGAAAAGGAGTCGTAAGGTTTCTTTTAAATGAAAAATAGTAAATTGACCAGACTCTTTATCTTCAAAATAGCCGGTTAATCCCGTGGCGGCGGCAGGCCAAGAGTAAACAATAGGTACGCCTTGTCGATTCAAAAAATGCCATATACCGGCAAGGGTAAATACCGATTCGTTAAAGGTATTATTAAAGCCATGCACAAACAAAATAACGTCTTTGTTATTACTGTTTTTTAAACGCTGATTAATGTTTTTGTTTAACTGGGTTTCGTGAAAATTTTTGCGTTCTAAAATATCTTCGTCAATTTGGAGTTTGTTTTTTACGCGTCTAAATTTATAAGGCGATAAAGGGAAGCGACCTAATTCATCCGCTTTTTCCATTACGTAAGTCAAATTTGCAAAGCGATTTTTAAGACTACTTTGCTCTAATAGCTCACTCCACTGCAACGACTTATCGCCAAAATTTATTTTTGCTACACCGTACGCAATTGATGGCGAGCGACTTGCGTTATACATAACCCCCTCTTTTTCAGAAATTGCTCGGTCTGTAACATAGAGCAATTCCATACTTGTTGTATGTAGGTTTTTAGGTACTTGGGCTTCTGAATAAGGCGTACTTACATATAAATTGGGTGTGGGCATTAAAGCTGGGTTTGAAGTACAGGCAGATAGCAAAATAATGAGCAAAGGGGCGAAAATATAGGATTTACCGTGAGGATGAAAAAGCATGCTTATTCCTTATTTTCGGTTTATAAATTATTTTAAAGAGGTTAAGTATAAAATTAGCATATAAAAAGTAACATACTTATTACCTTTCACACATCCCATACTAATTTTATAATGTATTGTTGCGTTAACAAGGATTCAAAATAAAAATACCCGAGCTTATAAGTAGCGAAAGCTGCGGGCATTGTCTTTTTGGGAGGCTTATAAAGCTAAATCTTAATCGCCTCAGTAGGCGTTGTTGATAATCCACTAAAATACTTCATTACCAATTGGCCTTGGCTGTTTTTTTCTATTACTAAGTAATTGTTTGAATTAGGGTAGTAAAAGCTATTTTTAGACATCGTAATAAGTTTTGTTTTATCGCCACCAGTGCGCTTTGAATACAAAACGTCATTTTCAAAAATTAGGCTGCGTAAGGTGTTTTCATCAATACGATAATCACCCAATACGGGCGCTAATTGCTGCTCTGTTACCTCTGCTTTTTTAAACTCGGGGAGTGTAATACCTAGAGTTCTGGCTGTGAGTTTTTCGTTGATAAAAATAGGATTTATGTGGTTTGAATTAGCCAGTACTGCAACATATAGCTTTTGTTTTGGAATATAGCGTGCATGTGCTAAAAAGCCATTTATTCCGCCAGTGTGTTTAATTACGGTGTATTCATTCAAAGGCTTAATAATTAATCCGTAACCATAGGATGAAACGCTGCCGTCGTTTAGTTCAAAAGGGCTGACCATCTTCTCATAACTTGCTTTACTAATAAGCTTGCCAGACGATAACGCACTAAACCAAATGTTTAAGTCAGTTGGAGTAGATATAAGCGCACCTGCGGCATATGGCCAATCCATATTAATGTAGCTGGTGTTGATAAATCCTTGCTCTGTTTGCTCATAGCCAGATGCGCGATGGGCAACAATTTCTTGCCCTTCATAACTACTCTGGTTCATTTTTAGCTTTTTAAATATGTGTTGTTCAATAAAGTCTTTGTAAGACAGGCCACTTGCTACTTCAATTATTTTACCAAGCAGTGAATAACCGGTATTTGAATAAGCCATGGCTTCGCCGGGTTTAAACACCATTGGGTGTTTGGCAAATCGCGCTAGTGCATCGTCAACGCTGGTGGGTACTTGTATTTCTTTATCGAATAAGTCGTCGTCATCTGTGTAGTTGGCGATGCCTGAGGTGTGGGTTAATAAGTTTTCGATTGTGACGAGGTTGCCCTCTGTTGGGAAGTTTGCAACATACTTATGAATATCATCGGTAACCGCTAGCTTACCTTGCTCTTGCAGCATCATAATTGCAGCTGCAGTAAATTGTTTTGAAATAGAACCTAAACGCAAAACGCTTTGCTCATTAAGTGCAATGTTATGTTCAAGGTTGGCAAGACCGCGCACTCCTTTAAAAAGTACTTTGCCATTTTTACTTATAATTACCGATACTCCAGGCTCGTTTTCAGCAAGGTTATCGTTAAGAATTTCCTGATACTGCGAGGCCGTCGGGTTTGCTTTTACAAGGTTGGGTGTTAATAGCGAGAAGGCTAACAAACAGCTAGCGTAAAATGGCTTAATCATATTCATCCTTTTAGTTTTTATACCAAACCTGTAGATAGGCTTAGCGATCCCTGTGCTTCATTTAAGCGGTTATTTACTTTAATTTATAAGTATTATTTTTAGTTTATAGCCAGTTAATATTGCACAGCTAAAAAGTAAACTCAACGCTTCGCTTTAGTTACCCATATACATTCAAATTTTTTGTTAAATCAATAAACGCGCATAACCTTGGTGGCATATGCCACTTAGTTAAATAGTTTAAGTAATTAGGCACTCCTCCCATTTTATATATATTAAGTAGCTACTATGATTTTAACTGTTTGGATAAAAACAAGGTTGTTACATCAGCTACTTTAATAAGTGACAGTTTATCTGCATGGCTCCATGAAATTTTTGAGCCAACACTTTCACAACAAATAACACCTAGTGGCTTGTTATCAATAAAGTAGATGTAATCAAGCAAGGAGTAAATGTTTGATGGTTCAAAATAAACTTTGGTGAAGTTTTTAGTGATTTCGTGGTTTCTCGCATCTGATGCGTCTAATACTTTATGATCTAAAATATAGTCAAAGTATGCAGGAAAGTCTTCAGCTTTTAAAACTGCATTACTTACTATTTCATTTTTTTCATCAAGGCAAATTAAGCTATTAATGGCAGTATAGTCGTGATTAAATAACCAGAGACTGACTCTGTCGGCATTTGGAATTAACTTTTTTAGCTCATTGCATATCTGTTTTAGCTTACGTTCACTCGTAATGTTTGGGTTACTAACTTTAACTGCTAAATTTTTGAGATTTGAGTTTTTTGGATTATAGACATTGAGCAAGCTATTTAAATGCTCTTTATTAAATGGCTTCGTTAAATAGCCATCCATACCAATATCTAAATAGTGTTCAATATCTTGTTTCATGGTGTTGGCTGTCATGGCAATAATTGGCGTTGTTTTACCTGTTTGTTGCGCTCTAATTATTTTAGTGGCTTGCACTCCATCCATCACTGGCATTTGAATGTCCATAAAAATCAAATCAACATGGTTGGCAAAAAAGTAATCAACGCAATCTTTGCCATTTTCGGTAAATATTACTTTCGCATTATGGGCTTGTAGCATTTTACTTACGACAACTTGATTTACTTTATTGTCTTCGGCAACCAAAATAGTACACCCTTGTAAATCGGTTATTTCTTTATTTGGTTTTAATAATCCATCGAGTTCTGATGTTTCAAAGCTTTGTTGGTAAGTAAATACAGAACCTTTATCTTCTTTACTCGTGAAGTTGATTTTGCCATTCATTAAACTACTTAGCTTGGTGCAAATGGAGAGGCCAAGGCCCGTGCCCCCGTACTTTCTAGATGTAGATGAATCAGCCTGATGAAACTCTTTAAATAAATTTTGCTGTGCAGCTTTACTAATACCAATACCTGTATCGATTATTTCAAATACAATATTTTGCGTGTTTAAGGAGTTCTCTTTTACAGTGACTTTAAACTCTACCTGGCCTTGTTGTGTAAATTTAATCGCATTTGAGCATAAGTTATTTAAAATTTGTGAAATTCTGACAGGATCGCCTTTTAAGGTTGTAGCGATATTTTTATCTATAGATGGAATAAATTTTATTCCTTTATCTGTGGCTTGTTTCATTAGTGGATTAATTACATTGTTAATGACTTCGCTCAGGTTAAAGTTAATATTCTCAATATTTAATTTACCCGCTTCAATTTTTGAAAAGTCTAAAATGTCATTTACAATATTTGAGAGTATATTCGCGGAGCTTAAAATACTTTTTAAGGCGTTATCTTTTTCTATATTTGAAGTCTCTGCCAGTCCAAACTCAGCTAAATTTAAAATGCCATGCAGCGGAGTTCTTAGCTCGTGCGACATATTTGCTAAAAATCGACCTTTTAGAGTGTTAGCTGTATCAGCTTCTTTTTTTAGTTCTTCAAGATTTTTATTATGTATTTGTTGTTGTTTTAATGCAGTGGCCAGCTTTCTGTTGTTTAACCTGAGCTCAAGTTGTGCGATAACTTCTTTGCCAAGTATTTTCAGTGCGTTAATTTGTGTTTGAGTTAGCTTTTTTGGCTGGTCGCTGATAACACATAATGTACCAATTGTGCTGCCACTAGGTGTAACTAGCGGTGTGCCCGCATAAAACCGAATGTTTGGATCGCTGGTTACTAGAGGGTTATCATAAAAACGTTCATCAAGTAGAGCGTTTTGTATTTCAAATACTTGGTCTTGCAGTATTGTATGAGAGCAAAATGCGATATCTCTTTCGGTGGAGTCTACATCGATACCATACTTTGATTTAAACCACTGCCTTTGTGGATCAACTAAGCTTATAAGTGATATGGGGGCTTCACAAATATCAGAAGCAAGTTGAGTTAAATCATCAAATACTTTTTCGGCTTCAGTATCTAATATTTCATACTCATACAGGGCTTTTAATCTAGATTCTTCGTCTACTGGTATTTGTGCTTTTATCATAGTATTGCTCAATATTTATATAGATTCACTATAAGAGTAATTTAGTGATAATGACAACTTTAACATGTAAATCAGGTTAATAAATAGATTCTGTATTTTGTTACTCTCTTATTATTTTTTTGAAGTGTTTTTTATAAAACCAGCGAAAGTAAAAAGGATCTTTCCATACTGAACACTCTCAGTAATTAACATCGGAATTAATAGGGATTAAACCAGTCTATAGTTTTACATCATCTGTAAATTTTGAAACTCAGCAGCTCTGCTGGTGGGCAAATTCTGCAACCTTGTGAATCATAAATTTCTAAAAGCATGTGATGGCTCGAAAAGGCTGATATTTTCCTTGGCATAAGTGATATTCACTAATGAAGCATCACGAAATGCTTACAATTAAATCACGTTTTAACTGTATATTTTACTTAGTTAAAACTTAATTTGAACACCCGCTCAAGTTGTGCTTTAATCATGTCTCAATTATTGAGGAACTTTACATGATTAAATTTTATTTTCACCATACTCCTAACCCAATGAAGGTTGCACTCTTTTTAGAAGAAACAGGCTTACCGTTTGAACTTGTTCCTCTTGATACTTTAAAAGGTGAGCAACATACACCTGAATTTAAAGCAATTAATCCAAACGCTAAGGCGCCAGCAATTGTTGATGGTGAAACTCGTGTGTTCGATTCGAATGCTATTTTAATGTACCTTTCTGAAAAATATGGAAAGCTAGAAGGCAAGGGCGATGACCGCGCTGAAATGCTGTCATGGTTAATGTTTATCGCATCTGGTTTAGGTCCGTATTCAGGGCAAAGTGTACACTTTAGACACATGGCGCCAGAAGGGCTTGATTACGCGGTTAATCGCTATTTACGTGAAGCGCAGCGCCATTACGAAGTACTTGATACTCACCTTGAAGGTCGTGACTTTATTGTGGGTGATACGTATACCATTGCTGATGTATCTGCATGGGGCTGGATTGATAAAGCACCGGTTGTATTAGGTGAAGAGGGCTTAGCACCGTATCCAAATCTTAAGCGTTGGTTTGAAAGCATTGATAGCCGCCCAGCGGTTGCACGTGCACGCGTAATTGGTACTGATGTAGCCTTTAAAAAAGAGTTTGATGAAGACGCTAAAAAAGCGTTTTTCCCTTCAAATTACCCTAAAGTATAAAAAGTACTTAATTCTAAACAGCAGATCAGCTAGCTGATCTGCTGTTTAGTATTTCATGGCTGTGTTAGCACCTCTTTATTTTCATCTGCCACGAATAAATTAACTTCCTCTGTGTGCTGGCTTACGCTATTTCTTTTTAGGGCGATGTATAGGTCTGAGTGAATATATATACCTTCTTTTCCCGACTTCATTCCTGCAATTTCAAACCACGAAAGTAGTTGGCGTTTTCTACCTGCAAGTTCAAGCCTTATATCGCGCTTTTTAAATATAACATCTAGATCGGCAAGCATGGCCATTACACTTAAATCTAAGTGAGTAAAGCAGGGTACAGCGTCAATTATTACACATTGAGTGTCGTCTTTTTGTCTTGCGTATTGCTCAAGTAATCTGCGTTTAAAGTAGCTGGCATTAAAGTAAGTTAAAGGTGAATTAAAGCGATAGATAAACACGCCTTGCACCGATTTTGCTTTATCTGTGGCGTCTAAACTTCTTACTACACCGTTAACATCTACGCCGAGTATATTGTCGGTTGGGCGCATTACAGTGCGAATAAATTGAAATAACCCCAGTAATACAGCAAGTGTGATCCCTGGTATAACGCCAATAAATAACACCGCAAGTAAGGTGGCTGAGGCGAGATAAAATGCCTGTTTATCTTTTCGTTTTAATTGCCAAACCGCTTTTAAATCGAGTAAATGAACAGAGGCAATAATAAGTACAACACCTAGCGCTGCGCTTGGAATAAATTCAAGTGGGGCTGTTAAAAACACGGCTATGAGCGCAATAATGGCCGCTGCTATTATTGATACTAACTGCGTTTTACCACCTGTTGCATCGTTAACAGCGGTGCGTGAGTCGGCGCCACTGACTGCAAACCCTTGCGAAAGAGCCGACGCAATATTGGCAATACCTAACGCTCTAAATTCTTTATCGGCGTTTATGTCGTAGCCATTTTTAGCTGCAAAGCTGCGGGCAGTTAGCATCATACTAACAAAGCTCACGATGGCTAAGTTAAGTGCGGGTACCACTAGCTCACGAATAATCCCTAAATCAAAAACAGGGGTATTAAAAACGGGAAGCCCGCCAGTTACGGTGCCAATAGTTTTTATATCAAGTTGTTTTAATTCAAAAATCCATACCAAAAGCGCACCAAAAGCAATGGCAAACATAGATGCAGGCCACGTGGGTCTTATGCGCTTCATGGCAAAGTAAACCGCCAGTGTAAACAAAGCCATTAGTAAGGTGGGAACATGTGTTTGCGCTAGATATGTGGGTACACCACCTAGGCGTTCAAGTAAGTAGCGCTCATCAAAGGTAAAACCGAATACTTTAGAAAATTGACCAACAATAATAGTGATAGCTACGCCGTTTAGTAAGCCCATTAAAATAGGTTTAGATAAAAAGTCGGCTAATACACCTAACTTAAATTTACTGGCTATAAAACACCAAAAGCCGGTCATAGCGGTCATGGTGACAACAAGTTGCCAATGCTTAAAGCTGTCACCTGCAGCAAGAGGTGTTACTACTGCTGCAATAACGGCGCAGGTGGCGGCATCAGGGCCTACTATTAATTGTTTAGAAGTGCCAAAAAGAGCATATAGCATCATTGGCAGTATGCAAGAATATAATCCTACAGCGGCGTTAACACCGGTTAGTTGTGCGTAAGCAATGGCAACAGGTAAAGCTACTGCAGCTACCGATAGCGCCGCTCTTACATCATCAGCAAACCATTGTCGCTCGTAGTGCAGCAATGTATCTAAACCCGGCATAAAATTATATAAACGCGACAGCACTTCAGTATCCTTGCTAATAGTTACAACGTTTTGATAGTAAATTTAATATTCAAATAAGTATAGCTAGGTGGGAGTGTTTTTTACGTAATATAAAGCCACTTTTTTATAGACGTAAAAAAGCCTGCATAAAAGCAGGCTTTAGTTTCCAGGGAAAATTAAAATTTAGCGCGAATACCAAAGCTGTAACGGCGATCCGCTTCAGTGTACTTCCAAGCACCACCTAGTTCAGATAGGTAGATTGAAGGCTCACCCGTTAAGTTGGTCGCATTACCTACTAGCGTAATGTTTTCGTTAATATCCCAGCTTGCAGAGAAATCTAACTGGCCTCTGTCGTCACGGTAGTTATTACCGTAAACAGTGCCTTCTGCTGAAATGCTGCCGTCTGAGTTAATATTTTCTACGCGTTTCTCGTTTTCTGTATCTAAGAAACTGTCACGGTAGTTATAAGCGATACGAGTAGAGAACCCTTCGTATTCCCAAAATACTTGTAAGTTGTACGTATTTTTAGAAATATCTAATAATGGGTTGCCGTTTGGTTGTTCGCTGTCTGCATACGTGTAGTTTGCATTAACACCTAAGCCAGAAAATGCACCAGGTAAGCTTGTGAAGAACTGTTGGTAACCAACTTCAAAACCTTGTACTGAGCCGTTTTCACCGTTTACATTTTTAACTGTATCAATACCCGTTAGTCCTGCGTCACGCAAGCCTGCAACATGGTTAAAGCCATCTATATCTACAGGGTAGTCAGTCGCATCTGAGTAAACTAGGTTGTCTTGAGATACACCTGCAACGTCAAGCTGACATACTTGGTTCCACTGAGTTACGTTTTGACCTGTTGAAGTGCTTGATGCAGCTACACAGCTACTTTCGTTACTTAAGAAAGACTCAACATCTTTATAAAATACTGCGAAAGATAGTACGTTACCTTCATCAAAGTAATGCTCTACAGATAAGTCGTATTGCGTTGCACGGTATGGTTCTAAATCAATAGAGCCTTGCGTTGCACCTGTAATGTCATTATTAACGTCAAATGCAGGGCTTAGCTCACTAAAGTCAGCGCGGCGCATAACTTTTGCAGCAGCAAAGCGGAATAATGTTTCGTCTGAGTAGTTATACGTAACGTTTAAGCTTGGTAAAAAGTCGCTGTAGTCATTGTCGCCAGTTACTTTTTCGCCATTAAGAAATACGCTTGATTCTAAATCTGTAGTTACATAACGACCACCCACAATCGCAGTGATGTTATCAAAGTCTAAGTACGCTGATATGTACACAGCAGCTGTATCTTCAACTACGTTGCGGTATGCGCTTTCTTGGAACTCTTGGTTATCTGAAAGACTCCCTGTTGATGCTAGGTTAGTACCTGCAAGTAACTGCTGAAGTTGAGCGTAAGTATTTGCAGGGTTAGATAAACCGTTGTAGCTTAAAAACGTTAGTAGGTCATTTTGTCCCGAATGACCTAATTGGTCAAAAGAGTTGTCGTGGCTAACTGTTGTGAAGCTATTTGAAAAAGCAGCGTTGTAGTCATCAACCCATAAAGTAGCTAATGAACCATCAGAGTCGTTAAATGCATTTTTGTAAATGTCTTTAATTTCTACTTTGTATTGCTCATATTCGTAATCGCGGTTAGTAACACGTACACCTGCTTTTACTTTAGACACCCAGCTTAAGCTGCTGAGTGGCTCAAACATTTCAACATCAAAACGAATAGCTGTTTCATCATTGTCTGTTCTTCTATCTTCACTTTTAAACGTACGTAGTGCTAAGTTTTGTGGGTCAGTAAATGCATTTGGATCTGAATGAATGATGCTTGGTAATTTATTACCGTCTTGAGAAAATGCACCATCATATAAATGATTTGTTAGCTGAGTTCCGCCACTTGCTTCAAATGTTGATTTTTCGATTGGGCGAAGTGTAAATTCAGAATCAGGTCTTACGCTTTCTGATGATGCTACTGCAATTTCACCAGAGATTTTTATACTGTCAGTAAGGTTCCACTCTGCACCAAGTGCATTTGAAAACGAGTCAGTTTCACGAAAGTCACTGTATGTTTTAGGGATACCAAATTCGTTTGTTAGCGTGTAATTATTTACGCCGTTAGCATCTTGAGTTGTATTTGCATCTGTTGATAACGAACCCGCAACACCTAATATAGAGTTACCACTTTGCTCACCAGAGCGTTTAGTGCCACTTAAATCAAGATACACCATGCCATTACCAGATTGCGGTGCCCACTGAAGTGATAAATTTACAGCAGTACGTTTACGTTGTTCTACATATTGTTCAACACTGTGCTCGTCTCGTACGATAGCGTTGCCACTTGGTGTATTACCTTCTTGGCCATTAATATCAATGTCTTGAGGTTTAACACGGCTAGACGTTTCATCTTGACGAATTTCACGATCTTGATACGAAAACATAGCAATGGCACCAAAGGTACCCATTTCGTCAAAGTCCCAGTTGTTACCAAGTGAACCACTAAAAATAGGTGCTACTTTTTCTGTTTTATCTGCATATTCACCATCTAATGAAACTGCACCAGTTAGTTTATCTAACTCTAATGGGCGAACTGTTTTTAAGCTAACTGTTCCGCCTAATGCACCTTCAATCATATCGGCAGTAGGAGACTTAACGACTTCTACTGTTTTTAAGAAGCTTGATGGGTAATCTTGTAAGCTAATACCGTCACGAGAGTCGCCAATAGTAGAGCGACCGTTTAATTCAACACGGTTTTGAGGTAAGCCACGAATCGAAACACTGTCACCCACACCAAAATCGGTATTAATAGATACACCAGTAATACGTTGCAGTGCTTCTGCAATATTATTATCAGGTAACTTACCAATGTCTTCAGCAACAATCGCATCTACAATACGTCCGTCAGTACGCTTAAGCATAGCGGCGGCTTTCATACTACCTAGCATGCCTTTTACTTCAATAACTTCAATATCTGTAGCTGCCGTTTCTGAAGCTGCCGGAGCCTCTTGCGCTGCAATATTTGAAGAAGCCATTAGTAAAAGGGCTGCTGCACCGATTGTTGTAGAGCTACTTCTTTTATGTTTATTAATTAATGTTGAAGTAATTTGATTGAGTTTCATGTATCTCTCCCGTTTGGGTACGACTTACGTCATTGTGTGTGTTGTTACTTGGTTTGGTTAACCAATTTAACTGCTATTTCCCTGTAGTGTGTCATACAGGTGGTATGGTTGAAATTAGTCCAATTCAGCTTTTATTACAACCTTTGTTTACCAAAAATTCACAAGGTGTATTACAAAGTGTTCTTTTATTTTGCTTATATTTAATAAATTTAATAGCTTATGGTGTATTTTTATTTTTTATATTTTGAGTGAATTTTATTGAAGTATGTTTACCAAAGGCGTTTTTTTATATTATTTGTACTATTAAATACATTTTTTAGTACTATTTTTAAATTTTATGTCGTACTTTTATACGTATTTAGTTTGTTTTTTAAGTGATGTTAAAATAATGAGATGTTCATTAAAGGTTGGGTATGGCTTATAAATTTGCGAAATAGTAAGGAGTATAAAATCATTCAATTTTATTTTGGTTATTTGTTTTGGTAATACCAATTTTCTATTGTTTTTATATGAATTTTGTATTAGAGCTTACTGATACATATCTATATATTATTATAAATAGAGTGATTTTTACGCAAAAAAAAGCCCAGCATATTAATGCTGGGCTTTCTTAGATTAAATGTATTAGCTTTTTAACTCGCCTGTAGATGATTCTAAATGGGCTCTAATAAACCACTGAAATTGCTCTAGGTCAGCTAGTTGGCTGGTGATCATATCTTCAGACACCGGATCTAATTCAGAAAGAGTCTCAATTGCTTTGCGGTGATCGCCATTAACGCCGTTGTATACTTTATCAAGTGCGGCTAAATGCTCGGTTACTAACCCTTTACCTACTGAGTATTCGTTCCATGTACGACGATCTACAATTGATTTAGGCGTACCAACGGGCACTCCACCAAGAGTCGCAATTCGCTCTGCAATTGTATCTGTCATTTCGCGCACAATGTCTACTTGTGGGTCTATCATTTCGTGTACGCCAATAAAGTTAGGTCCCACTACGTTCCAGTGAATATGCTTTAAAGTAAGCTGTAAATCTATCAATGCAACCATGCGGTTATCTAGCGTAGCTATTGTTTTTTGAGCTGATTCGTCACTCATACCTGGCGCGGTAAATTTAGTCGTTTTGTTTGATTCGTTATTGTTACTCATAATTTCTCCTACATTAAGTAATGTGTTGCTCATATAATATGTTGCGTTATGAGCATGACTTAAACTTAATGAAGCAACTGTTATGCCGTAAGTTGATCTTTTTTAAAAGTGATTTAAAAACATGAGGTTATGTTTTTATTTAAGATTTTAGAGGCTGGAGGGGTGATTGAATTTTTGAAAAGCCTGCATACATTTGTAAAATCTGCAGACTTTAATTTAATAACGCTTAAGTGTATTTAAACTTTGGCTATATATTCGTGCGCTTTTAAAACATCGAGCGGCACTATTTCTAATGATTTTTTATTTGTAGCTTCAAGTACCACTGGTGGCGCAACGTTTGCTGAAATAGCATGAAGCCATCTTACTGCACACAAGCACCATTTATCACCGGCTTTTAAACCTTCAAAATCGAAAAGAGGGTTTGGGCTTATTAAGTCGTTACCTTGTGATTTTGAAAATTGTAAAAACTCGTCAGTCATAATTGCACACACACTGTGATTGCCAAGATCTGATTCTGGTACATAACAAAATCCTTCACGTGTGTAGCCACCATTACCGCAACATAGTTTTAAACGTGTGCCAAGTACATTAAATTGATTCGCCATGAAATACCTTAGTTTGTGGTGTTTAATAAATTTACTCTATCAGGAGTAACTCGCTTGAGATAGCTATAAAACTTAAAAGAGGGAAGGGGGTCTACACAAACTTAAGCCCGCAGCAAAATTGCGGGCTTAGTATTATTTATTTAATACGCAGTGCCATACAATCGCTATGGCCGTTTATGATCATGCTTTTATCAACACGTACGCCACCACCAGAGTATTTTCCGGCGGCTGTAAAACTACATATTTGTACAAAGTAGTCATCTACTTTAGGCAGTGCAAATAGTTGTTGGTATATTTGGTCTTGCTCGGCAAAGTGCCCCATTGTTTTTTCTATAACTTGCTGCTGTTCATCAACAAGTTGAATATTAGCACCACAACGTCCTACTATTGGTTTAACTACATAACCGGTTTGTAATAACTCGTCGTTAAGCTCAAACGCGGTATTAAGTAAATATTTATGATTAGGGAATAAACTCCACAGTATTGGTAAAATAGCCTTGTTACTTGGGATCAATGTCCACAGCGGTTCAAATACCATCACGTTTTTACGCAGCAGTACATCGACTAAGCGTGGCGTTTCACCAATTTTGAATTGTGGTTCAAAGTTATCACCTAATGATTGGTCGGCTTCACATTCTTCACGAATTTGATCAAGTGCGGTTTCCCACGACCACGTTTTCCACACGTAACTCAGTTGTGCGCCATCTGCATCGACTATGTTGCCTGATTCATTCCAGCGAAGTGTGCTTAAGCCAATTATTAACTTACACTCAAAGCCCGCGGCTTCAATGGCTTCTTTCATAAATAATGCGTGATAATGCTCTTCTGGTTCATCATCTTGCAGAATATGAACAAGACCTTTTACTTCACTTTTACGCCATGCTTTTACGAGATCTTTAAATAAATTTTGGCCTGCATCTATACCTGTTTTAACACCAAAGTGTTTTGCCCATTTACCCTGAACTTTGCCGCTCTCCATATAACACGATGCCGAATCGCAATTGTATTCGTAAACTTTTAAACCTGCTGCTGTTAAAGCAAAGTCAAACCGACTGGTAATTAATTGGTTTAAGCGGTTATCCCACGATTGGCGAATTTTATTAATCACAACATCGGGTAAATTAAACTTTTTTAATAACTCAGGGTGCTGCAGTACATAGTCGGTTGCATGCATAAATAAGCCATGCAGCTCATTTGTTGCATGCTCAATGCTTTGCTGCGCCGTTTGAGATATCGCAAAGTAATTATGTTGATCCGCAGCTACTGATGTAAGTTTATGGCCTTGCATCATTTCTACGTAGGCAGCTTCATCGTCATTCGCAATATTTAACCATGACTTGTTTGCTTGGCCTGTATCTACTGCTTTATGGGCTTCTATAATAAATAAATCAGTGTTTAGCTCAGACGTTGGCTCAGCATATTCTGTTTCATCAGTTTGTGTCATCCAGCCTAAAATAGTGGCGTCGCTGTAAGAGCACTCAATCCAATAGTCGCCATCTTTAGTTACTTTTGCTTTTAGTTCACGGCACCAGTTTTGATTTGTTGGCCATATTTGATGTCCTACATTTTGCTCAGCAAGACGTATTTTATCTTTATGCACTTCAACAACGACAGCAACATGGCCTGTTTCTTCAAACTCGCCGCCTTCTTCCCATATAAGTAAGCTACCTACTTGAGGATGATGTTTTGCACCATTTTTAAACGCGTTTAGTGGCAATCTGTTTTGGCTATTTACATCGCGCACTGAACGCAGCTCAAAAATATCGTAAGCCATAGCAATATCATCAAAAATATAGCTATGGTTGAGATACATCCATCGACGTGCAAACTCAACGCATTGCCATTTATAGCCCATATAAATGCCATCAAGGTAACTACGATAGGCGCTACGATTAGGATAAATGCTTTCGTCAGCCGTATCATAATCAGATGAATACACAGCAACATTACCAGGTGCATAACCTAATAAGGTACCAAAATCACTAGCAGGAGCAGAAGATTTCATAAACAAAGATGTTCAAAATAAAGGTGTGATAATTTGCTGACTATATGAGCGAAACTGCGTTATAGCAAGATATAAAATATGTTTTTACGAAGGGGGATAAGTAAAAAATTACTCATTCATTAAAGAGTGAAAATACGGGAGAGTACTTTTACTAATAGTGTTAGGTTTGGTGCTTTTTGACTTGTAACTGTTTGAAAGTTATTAATATTTTTGAAGTGATTATTACTGTTTAAATCTCAACTAAAAAATGGAGAAGCTATAGGTAACTTCTCCACTTTTATTATTCATATTTAGTGATTTTTATAATATGTAAAGCAGGTTAACGCGCTGCTAAATCATTTCAGCATCTATATGGCGTATTAGGTTTGATACCCAATTAACATATTGGCGGTGAATTTTTTTGCCGTTGTAGTTTAAGTTAATAGAGTCTTTATAGTTGATTGAGTATACCGTTTTGTCATACGCAATATCGACAGTTAATTGGTGTGTGCGAATATCCAGTACACCTTTTATTTTACCTTCACTCATAGGCGTACACTTCCAACCAAGCTGAATACATGCCTTTAGAATACCTTTTTCTACGTCAGCTTCACTGTTGGTAATTGTTGATGTTTGCGGAATAGGGTTTTGTTCAAAGTCTCTTACTGCAACAGATGTTGAACAACCAGCAAGTACAGTAAGTGTTGCCGCTGTAAGTAAAATTGAGTACTTTTTCATAATAATCCTTTGTTTTAATTTCATCCAATTGTGTTGTCTCGCCAATATATGCGCGCTTAGGTGAGATTATCGGTAAATTTATAGATGAGTGCCAGCAATAATTAGAAAATTAAAAGAGTTAACCGAGATTTACCTCGGGTATTAGCTTTATTTATGAACTAGTTAAAGTTTAATTATTTAAGCTATAGACCAAGGGTTAAAGCAAAATTATGTGTTGAAAGATTTACGTGAGCGATGACATGTTTTGAGGAAATACTCTTTCGTTATGTTTTAAATTACTCCTATAGTCGTACTTTAGTTAATTTTTTGTTAAACTATTGCGCTTGGTATGGATTGAAGTCAGTTAAAAGTTTTTAAAACAGGAAAAACAATGGAAGACATAATAAACAACATTGATATTAATCAATATTTACCCGCTGCAATTACGTGGGCAACCAACATATTACTGGCGATTGCAATTTTACTTGCGGGCTTATGGTTGGCAGGCAAAGTACGCAATTTAATTATTGGCTTGTGTCATAAATACACTCATCTTGATGACACGCTTTTTCGCTTTTTAGGCAGCATGGCTCGCTACATCATATTAGCGTTCGTTATTATTGCTGTATTAAATCGCTTTGGTGTACAAACAGCCTCTATTATTGCTTTGCTAGGTGCTGCGGGGCTTGCTATAGGCTTGGCGTTACAAGGTGCAATGTCGAACCTTGCAGCGGGCGTTATGTTGCTTGTTTTCAGACCTTATAAAGTGAATGACTTTATTGAGGCAGCAGGGCGTTTTGGTAAAGTAACAGAAGTAGATATGTTTACTACTATTTTACAAACATTCGATAACCAACAGGTTATTATTCCAAATAGTCAAATTTGGGGCGCGCAAATTATAAACCATTCACATCATCCAATTCGTGGTGTGGATATGCATTTTGGTGTTGCTTACGGTGAAGATACAACGGCTGTACGTAAAGTTATAGATGCCGTACTTGCAGCGCACCCACACATACTAAAAGATCCAGCTCCTTTTGTTGAAGTAGAAACACTTAACAACAGCTCAGTAGACTTTTTAGTAAGACCTTTTTGTAAGGGCGAGCATTACTTCGATATTCTTTACACTGTGCCAGAGTTAATTAAAAAAGCACTAGATGAAAATAATATTGAAATACCTTTCCCACATCGTAAAGTTATTTTAGTTAACGAAAGCAAAGATTAACTAAATTTAAAATGATTTAAATCTAAGAGCACTTTAAGTGCTCTTTTTTTGTCTGAAAAAGTTACATACCTGTGTAACTTTTTCTTTTATAAACCACCTCAAATACTACATTGTTATCTGTACAGTCCTTTTTTACTAGGTTAGATGGCTGGTCTTTATTTTGCATTTGCATAGTCGCTTTTAGTTTTAAAGCTCATAAAAACTATTGACCCATTAAATCAAACTGTATGAAGGACTAAACATGGCTGAATCATTTAAATACTCAGGTAATAAAGGGCATGGCGGTGAATTGCATCAAAAAGCGTCGGATGAACACCCTACCATGACCACCGCGCAGGGCTGCCCTGTAAGTGACGATCAAAACTCATTACGTGCAGGAAAGCGTGGCCCAGGATTATTAGAAGATCACATAATGCGCGAGAAGATCTTTCACTTTGATCATGAACGCATTCCTGAGCGTGTAGTGCACGCTAGAGGCTATGGTGCACACGGATATTTTGAAACTTACGACACGCTTGAAGATTTAACCTGTGCAGATATTTTTCAGCGAAAAGGTGAAAAAACCCCAGTATTTACTCGTTTCTCTACAGTTGCAGGTAATAAAGGGTCTCCAGATTTAGCACGTGATGTACGTGGTTTTGCGGTGAAATTTTATACTCAAGAAGGAAACTGGGATTTAGTGGGTAACAATATACCGGTATTCTTTATTCAAGATGCTATGAAGTTTCCAGATTTAGTTCATTCAGCTAAAGCCGAGCCAGATCGTGGTTTTCCGCAAGCGCAAACAGCACATGATAACTTTTGGGATTTTGTGAGCTTATCGCCTGAGTCAATGCACATGGTTATGTGGGCAATGTCTGATAGAGCTATTCCGCGCTCTTTACGCTTTATGGAAGGTTTTGGCGTTCATACCTTTAAATTTATTAATGCCAAAGGTGATGAAAAATACGTTAAGTTTCACTGGAAACCAAAAGGCGGCATGCAATCAGTTGTGTGGAACGAGGCGCTTAAATTAAATGGCGCAGACCCTGATTTTCATCGCAGAGATATGTGGGAATCTATTGGTAACGGCGACTTCCCTGAGTGGGAGCTAGGTGTACAGGTGTTTGATCAGCAATTTGCTGATGAATTTGAATTTGATGTATTCGATGCCACCAAGCTTATACCTGAAGAGCAAGTACCAGTGCAAATTGTTGGCCGTATGGTGCTTGACCGTGTTGTAGACAACTTTTTTGCAGAAACAGAGCAAGTAGCATTTTGTACTCAAAACATTGTACCGGGACTCGATTTCACCCCAGATCCATTACTACAAGGGCGTAATTTTTCATACCTTGATACTCAAACAAAACGCCTTGGTGGACCTAACTTTACGCAAATTCCGGTAAATGCGCCTAAGTGCCCAATGAGGCATTTTCAGCAAGATGGGCACATGGCAATGCATAATCCAAAAGGGCGTGTTAATTACGAACCAAACTCATGGAGCGGCGACGAAAACAACCCGCGCGAATGCCCAGTACACGGCTTTAAAAGCTCAAGCGAGCCTGAAGTAAGCGGCGGTGATAAACTGCGTTATCGCTCAGAAACATTCAGCGATCATTACAGTCAAGCCCGTCAATTTTATTTAAGTCAAACAGAGGTAGAGCAGGCGCATATTCAATCTGCGTACGTGTTTGAGCTGTCTAAAGTTGAGCATTTACCAATACGAGAACGTTTGGTATCGCACTTGTTAAATATTGACGAAACCCTCGCAAATAAAGTTGCCGAAGGACTTGGCTTGCAAGAAATGCCAGACCCAGCTGAAGCTGCTATGCCAACACGTAAAGACTTACCTGTATCTGATGCGTTAAGTATTTTGAAAAATGCGCCCAACACCTTCAAAGGCCGTAAATTAGGTATTTTAGTAAGTGATGGCTTTAATGCAGACATCTTTGAATCGGTTACCAATGCACTTAAAAGTGAAGGTGCAAACTTTGAAATTATTGCCCCACAAGTTGGCGGTGCTAAATGCAGTAAAGGTAAGCACTTTAAAGCTGATCAGGTTATTAATGGTGGTCCATCGGTTTTATACGATGCGGTACTTGTACTCACCACCGAAGATGGAGCCGAAAAATTAGCTGCTATTGCAGAAGCTAAAGACTTTGTAAGTGATGCGTATGCACATCTGAAATACATAGGCTTTACAAGTGAGGCTAAGCCATTATTTAAAGCCGCAGGGCTCGATGACAAAGCTGATGATGGCTGGATTGATTTAGCTACCGTATCGGGCGAGGCATTTATAGAGTCATTACGTAATTTACGTTTTTGGCAGCGCTAAGTATTTATTAGAGCTATTATTTAATTTATATATTGTTTTAAGGTCAGTCAATCTGACCTTTATTTAAAAACTTTAGTGCTTATTACAGACAGCATTTAAATCAGTTTTAATAACATGGATTCAACAGCGAGGTGATCACTATGTCAGTTTCGGCAATACCAAAAGGGTTTCATTCAGTTACACCTTATTTAATTATGAATGACGCACAAAAAGCGATAGATTTTTATTGTGATGCATTTAGTGCTGAACACGTAATGCAAATGCCTTTACCTGATGGTGGAATAGCCCATGCAGAAATAATAATTGGTGATTCGCATATTATGCTTTCAGATATTGGTTCTGAAGAACATTTAAAAAGCCCAAAAGAACTAGGTGGTACAGCGCTAAGCCTTATGCTTTATGTTGAAGATGTTGATACCGTATTTAAAAAAGCAATTGAGCTTGGTGCAACACTAATAAGACCCGTACATGATCAGTTTTATGGTGATAGGACCGGCACACTACAAGACCCATTTGGTCATATATGGATCATTGGTACACACAAAGAAGATGTTAGTGACGAAGAGTTAAATAATCGAATAGGGAATATAACAAATCAAGAGCAAGACGCATAACTAGCATGCTAATTAGATTTATGTACCTTCCTAATTACGTTGACGGCTTTAATGAAAGGCTTGTAGCTTTTGCTTCAACTCATCTAGGTTTTATCTTGTTATCGAAACCGTTTTCTGCCTAAACGTAGCTCACTTAGTAAAGCGAATTAGTATAAATTACTAGTTAAATTTTAGGCATAAAAAAACCTCAGCCAATAATTAGCTGAGGTTCAAAAAGTGGTACCAGCGGCCGGACTCGAACCGGCACTCCTTTCGGAAGGGGATTTTGAATCCCCCATGTCTACCAATTTCATCACGCTGGCATAATTTTTCTTTAATCTTTTAAGCATAAAAAGATAAAGAAAAACCACTTAAAATAAAAAGGATACTTATATACCTCTTATTCTGTATCTGCATTATACAAACAAAAGAGGGGGCGGCAAGCCTTTTCTTTTATTTGCATAAACAACTGGTTGATAATTAATCGCTTATAGCAAGGAGACTCCATCGGTAAATTTTTTAAGTCTTTTTGGGCTGATATATAAAGCGAATATTTTGGGTTATGAGTGCTATTAAATTGTTATGCGATTGAATAAATAAGCAATTGGACTATTGATAATAGTTAATCGTATTACAATAATTATTCCTGCTTTATCCCGATGTTGCGCTTAATTCAGGTATTATTTGTACAACAAGGTTTTTAAGACATTACATATGACTCAATTAAGTGCCAAACAGAACATTCAATCGATTGTTAAAGCAATTAAGGCAGAGGAAGCATCACTTCGTCAAAAGCACCCGTTACTTGCACATCAAAATACCTTAGGGTTAATTATTTTATTGCTATCGCTTAGCGCACTAATTGGTGTTGGTGTTTTATATTATTTAGCCATCATACCTGCTTGGGTATGCATAGTACTAGCGGCTATTGCTGCATCTATTTCCCATGAGTTAGAGCACGACCTTATACATAAACAATACTTTAGTAATCAGCCGTTCATGCATAATTTTATGATGCTAACAGTATGGTTAATGCGGCCAAATACTATTAGCCCATGGTACCGACGTAAAATGCATTTACACCATCACAAAACCTCAGGCACACAACAAGACCTAGAAGAACGCTTGGTGGGAAACGGTATTAAAAATCCATTTTTACGCGCGCTAGTTATTGTAGATGGCTTATTAGGGTTAGTTATTTCTACTAAACGTTTTAGAAAAGAAATTAATGGCTTTAGTTTTTCGAGTGTTTTTAATGCGGGATTTCCGATAGCGACTGCGTATTTCGCTATTTTATATAGCGTTATTTTATTTCATATTGTTGATTTATTTATACCACTTTCGCTAACTTCACCTAGCTGGTTGTTAAGTACAATGAATGTGTTTGAATTTTTAATGGTCGTACTTATTGTGCCTAATATTATTCGCTCAAGCTCGCTTAATTTTGTTACCTCAAGCATGCATTACTATGGCGGCGTTAATAATATGCTTGAACAAACACATGTACTAACGAGCCGTTTATTTATGCCGTTTCACTTGTTTTGTTTTAACTTTGGTAAAACGCATACTATCCATCATTTTGTGCCAAATCAGCCGTTTTATTTACGTCAAATGCTAAGTGAAAAAATACTTAAAGTAATGGCGCAACACAACGTGCGCTTTAACGATTTTGACAGTATTAAAAATGCGAATGCTTTTAAATAATTACCCCCAACATAAGGGGAGGTTCTACATTGCTATTCTTATTTTATGATCTAAACACATATAAAAAATAATTTAGACGCACCACGTTACGCTATTAGCTTAACGTGGTATTGCTGTTTTATTTAAAACATCGCATCATGTTTGTAGCACTTGCTCAACTTTGAAAAAATCACTCTAAAGAATTAAACATCTAGCCGAGCATACAAATGAACCGGTGAGCAATTTTTTATATTTTAAAAATAATGAATCGATACTGCCGGTCTTATATCTCGATTCAATCTTCATAAGCATTAAGGATTTAAATAATGGAAATTACTGGAAGCTGTTACTGTGGTGAAATTAAATACCAAGCAAAGTCTCAAAATAACAATGCACTTGTTTGCCATTGTAGCGATTGCCAACGTATGTCGAGCGGCCCATTTAGAGCCGTTATAATTGCAGAGCTAAATTCGGTAGTATTTACCCAAGGTGAGCCAAAAGAGTTTGTTAAAACAGCGCAAAGCGGTAACAAGCGTGCGCAAGGTTTTTGTGGCACATGTGGAACAACACTTTATGCAACTAACGAAGCTAAAGCTGACCGCGTATATGGCTTGCGTATTGGTGCGGTTGATCAGCGTGAACAGTTTACGCCAACAGCACAAATTTGGGCTAAATCAACATTGAGCTGGTTGAGCGGCTTACACGAAGTACCTGCGTTTGATACAACCCCACAAAACTAGTTAGTTGGAGTTATTAGTAATACTGATCAAAAATCACTTTTTTAGTAAGCGGTTTGAAATTTATTTAACCAAATGACTGTCTACTTATAAGTCAGTCATTTGGAGAATAATATGTGTAGTTCACCTAAAAGCAGCCGAGCAGTTAAAAAAACAGCCATTAGTTTTAATGATGAGCTTACTCAAGAACAGCGTTTACGTTTTGCTGCAAAGGCTAATTTAGCACAAGAGCGCCGTGAACAGCGCGAAGCAACGAATAAACGCTACGAGCAAAAGCACGCGAGTAGTAAACCTTCATCTGGTTTATTTTCGTGGTTACAGCAACTAGTTAGCTGATTTAGCTAAAGTAGTGTTTTTACCACTGCCTAAACCACATAATGCACACAGTACTCCGGCAATAGCGCACAGCCATAATGGCGCACTCCAACTTCCCGTAGTCGTGTGTAATGCACCAGCTAGCATAGGACCAATAGCCGCGAGTAAATAACCTACGCTTTGCGACATACCTGAAAGCGATGCTGCTTGTTGCGAATCATCGGTTCGTAAACTAATAAACGACAACCCCAGTATAAAACATGCACCAGAGCAAAAACCCAGCATTAAGGTCCACACAAAGGCATAGTTAGGTATGTAAAGCAGCCCCAATGCACTGAGTGCACTCAACATGGCTAAAATAAAGCTAAGCGCGCTTTGATCTTTTAATTTGGCAAGTAACGGAATTAATATTAAACCCGGTAATGCAGTCGCTATTTGAAAAGCCCCATGATAAGCACCTGCTTGCGTGGCACTTTGGCCGGTTTCGATTAATATGCTGGGTAACCACGTAATAATTATATAATTTAAAAATGAGTTTAAGCCTAGCAGTAGGGTAATTTGCCATGCTAGTAAATAACGCCATACACTTTTTGAACTGTTAACGTGCTGAGCAATTTTCGCGGGTTTAGTATGTTTACTTAATTGCGACATCCACACAATAATACTCGCCAGAGTGATAATAGCTGATGAACCCAGCGCAAGTTGCCATCCTAATCCGTTTAGTTGGCTCAGCGGGAATACCAAAGCAGAAAACCCGCCCGATACCACGCCCATCGTAAGCACGTAGGCTGAGGTCATTAACGCGACCTTTGCAGGAAAGTCGCGCTTAATTAAACTTGGTAATAATACGTTTGCAATGGCAATGCCCACACCAATAATAGCGGTACCCACAAACAGCATGGTTGAGGTATTTATTACCCGTGCTGCAACCCCAGCAAGTATAAATAATAAAGCGACAAATAAGGTGCGCTCTAAACCTTGTTTTTTAGCAAGAGTTGCGGCCATTGGCGATACAACCGCAAAGGCAATGAGTGGCAACGTTGTTAAAAAACCGGCTTGTGATGCGCTAAGCCCAAAGTGATTAATAATTTGTTCAAGCACAGGTGCAATACCTGTAAATGTGGCGCGTAAATTTGCGGCAATAAGTAATATGCCAAGCACAAGTAATATGCCAGCAAAGCGTGATTTAGGTGTGTTATTTAACAAAAGGGAAGACCATTAAAGCTAATACTTAATGGGCGCTAGTATAAAGGCTTAGCAAAAACTATAATTTAGAGATAATGACATTAAATAACTAAAAACAGACAAAACTATGTTTGATGCAATCGGTTGGGACGACATTAAAAATTTTGAAACTATGGCGCAGCCCATAATAGCCAAAATAGAGCACGCGCATGCAAGTCACGAAATACCATTGCACACTCATCCTAAAGGGCAGTTAATTTTAGCCCTGCATGGTTATGTAACCTGTGAAGTGTCGGCCAAAATGTGGATGGTGCCCACGCACAGTGCAATTTGGATCCCAGCACAAAAGGTGCATAGCAATAGGGCGTCTGATAACGCGCAGCTTTGTCATTTATTTATTGATAGTAGTAAAAACGGTATGCCGCTAAATACTTGTACTTTAGCCATTACGCCGCTGGTTAAAGAGCTAATGTGCGAGTTGGCTGCGCATAATCAGCACTATACTTTAAATAGTAAAACAGCGCGTTTAGCGCAGGTGTTATTTGATCAACTTATTGAAATGCCCGTACAGCCACTGGATTTTGTATTATCTAAAAATGAGGTAATTCAAACTATGAGCGATCAGCTTATAAACAAGCCAAATAACCGAAAAACACTACCACAATGGGCTAAGCAGTTTGCATTAACTGAGCGCACATTAGCGCGGTTAATTAAAAAAGAAACAGGCATGACATTTGGAAAATGGCGTACGCAATTGCATATAATTACAGCCTTAAAAGCGCTTTCTGATAAGCAAAGTGTGCAGCAGGTGTCGGAGTTGTTAGGGTATGAGTCGGTGAGTGCATTTATTACTATGTTTAAAAAGGTAATGAAAAAGTCGCCCATGAAATACATGAGCGACTTAAATCAGTTAAATTAGCTTAGTCTTTAAATAAGCTTAGCCCTTAAATAAGCACTACCACGTGTAAGTTGCCGAAAGCATCGCGTTACGAGGCCTACCCGGGAAGTATCTGTCGCCGGTAAAACTGGTGTAATCGGCCCGCTCCGCATAAGCCTCATTAGTTAAATTAATAATGCGGGCAAGCACTTCAAGGTTATTAGTAACTTGCCACTGAGCGCGTAGGCTTAAAACATCATGCCCTTGGTATTTATTTAAGTTTTCTGGGTCGGTGTAGTAGTTACCAACGCGATGCCATTGCAAAGCAAGTTGCGTATTGCTGAGTGCTTGCCATGTTAAATCAAGATTAGCAATATTACGCGGCGCGGTATCTATGTCGTTGCCGTTTATATTTAAACCGTTAAGTACTTGGTTGTTAGTATAAGTATGCTTTGCGTGAGTGCCAGCAAAGTTAAGCGCAAGCGACTTGGTGAGCTGGTAGTCAAGCTCAAGCTCAATACCACGATGGCGAGAGCTGCCATTATTTACCGTAAAAAAGTCACTATCGCGGTAAATCGTATTGTGTTTACTCATAGCGTAAAGTGACACACCATAACGTAGCTTTTCGTAAATCCCTTTAATACCTAGTTCTGCGTTATTGGCTATTTCGGCGCTTAAATTTGCAGTGGTTTGCTCGCGTTGTAATTGGTAGAGCTCAGCCGCTTGTGGCGCTCTGTAACCACGAGAAAAGTTTGCATAAAGCGTGTTATTTGTATTGTACTGATAACTAACCCCAAGCTTTGGCGATAGATTACTAAAACTATTTTTTCCACTTTCAGGGCGGCTGTATCGGCAGCCACCAAAGCCGCATTCTGTTCCATCGTCTTTTGTTCTGCCTGCTAGCATATTATTGGTGTAGTCGTACTGCATATGCTCGTAGCGCACACCTGCGGTAAGTAACCACTTATTTAATTGCCAATCAACCGATGCAAAAGGGGCATAAAGCGTGGCGTTTACATCGTAATCGTAATGCTTACCTTGGGGTACTGTAGCAACTAAAAATGCAGAACCTTGAGTGGGCTCGTTTTGGCTTTGAGTAAAGTCGGCTTGCGTGTATTCGCCATCAAGCCCTAGGTTTACTTTTACATTACGTTGTAAATTATGTTGATAAAGCGATTGCACACCAAAGCCGGTTTGGCTGTTTTTTTCAAGCGGTGTGCCGGGTAAAAAGTGCTTAAAAAAGTCCATGCTTTGGTCGCGAAAATATAACGTAGTAGAGAGCACATCATCGTTATTTAATTGCCATGTTGCATTGCTCCATGCTCTAAATGCACGTGCTTTTCTAAATGCGTCTGGGTCAAAGTTTTTTTGCGAGAGGTCTTCGTTTTTATAGCTTTCAAAGCCCGTAATAAATCCCGCAGTTTGCTGATCTAGGTTTGTGTAAGTAAGCCCAGAGGTAAGTAATAAATTATTATTTGAATAGCGATGGCGAATATTTACTTTTTGTTGCTCTACGCTTTCGTCGTCGCGGTAACCGCTATCGTCGGTAACACTTGCGTTAATGCCTATGCCGCTGTTGCCGTAATCTTGTCCTGCACGTAATTTGTAGCGAGTATAACCGTACGAACCATAATCTAAACCAACTAAACCACCGCCTTGAGTAGTGTCGGGCGTTATTACATTAATAACACCATGCACAGCATTTGAGCCATAAAGTGCAGAGCCAGGGCCTTTTAGCACTTCAATGCGCTGCGCCATTTCGCTGTGCGCCTCAAATAGCTCGTTTATATTACAAAACCCAGCGGCTCTCAGTGGTATGCCATCTTCTAAGGTTAATATGCCACCACAAGCGCCTGCGCCCGAAAGCACTTGTGAGCGAAGCGCGGGTAAATACTCTTGGCCATTTCCGCGTTGAATATTAGCACCCGCTACACGTTGCAGAGCTTCTTCAATATGGGTAGGCGCTATGCTATTTAGCTGCGCTTCGCTGAGTGTACTTATTGATAAAGGCAGTGGGGTCGACAGCGCTTCAATACGTGATGCCGTAGTTGTTATGGTTTCTATTGCATCATTATTTTGATTATCGGCAAACGCAGTGTGGCTAAAGGGTAATATCAGCGGCAAAAAATAAGGTTTCATACATTCCTTGAAAGTAATCTATATTGCATTACCTCTATAATATGCGGTTTTAATGTGCTTTTAAACTCGTTGCGTTAAAGCGTACGTAACCTATAAACCCGATACGTAATTGATAAAACAAAACAAGCCACAGCAGGAAACACCAAAGCCAGCACTAAGTAATGCTTAAATAAAACGTAGCCGGTTATACCGCCTAGTAAAAAGCCTGCAATAATGAGTAAAAACATAACGCCTTTACGGGTATCAAATTGCTCACCTTTAAGCGCTTTACCTAGCATTAAACCAAGATCAGTAAAAATACCGGTTAAATGTGTGGTACGTATAACAGCACCACTATAATTAGTGGCTAGCGCATTTTGTAGCCCACACGCAGCAGACGTTAAAACAATGCCGTAAACGAATGTGTTTTTGAGTAAATAAGCACTCGCAAGTAGTAGCAACCCTTCAATAAAAAGCAAAGTGTCGTAATGACGACCAAGTTTTAATGAGCCACCAGAGAGCAAAAAGCCCGACAGCGCAGAGCCCAACATAAAGCTGATAATTATTGAAAGTAGCAATAAGGCAGTGCTGGGGTTAGTTATTACTTTAATACCAAGTAAAGTAACAGAGCCAGATACATGCGAAATAGCCTGGTGCTCAAATCCTAATAAGCCTACCGCGTTAACCACACCTGCTATAAATGCCAGTGTAAACGCGCCATATTCAACCCATTTTGGTAGTTTTGTAAACATTGGTTATCTCTTAACGTGTGCAGAGTTAATTATTGAGCTTGTGCTTTAAAACGCTTTATTTGTTCATCAACTAATTTTGTATCTATTACGCCACGCTTAAAAGCAATGTAAGTAGGAAATGTAAACTCATTTAATTGCCGAGCATAAATGTTTTTATATTCTTTTGAGTACCACATACCTGCTTCATAATTAGTTATCGCGTATTCAACACGTTTTTTTTCTAGTAGCTCAAAAGTGTCTTTAGTTGAAAGTGAGCGAAGTAAATTACTCTCATCAAGGTTGTACTTTGTAGCAATAACCTCAGGCAAAGCAACACCGCGCAGCATCGCTATTGGGGCATTAAATAAATCGTCAGTAAGCAATTTATCTTTGTTTAAAGTAAATAAACCATACTTAGTAGTATGCAAGGGCACGCTTGTAAAATCTAAATACTTTGCACGTTCCTCTGTATTGGCCAAAGAGAAATAGCAGTCGTAGTAACCCAGCGCCATTTCTTTTTTAACGCGCGCCCATGGCAGATGAATTACGTCAATTTTAAGATTTAAATTACGCTCAATAAACGTTAAATATTCAATATCTAAACCCGTGAACGTATCGTTTTTTTCATCAAATATAGTAAAAGGCGGGTAGTGGGTTGTTACGCAGCGCAGGGTTTTACTTGGCGCTGCAAGTAATAACGAAGGTAAAGTTAAAGCTAAAAACAGAAATATTGCGCGCATAAATATAAATTCGATATCTTTTAAAGTACATAACTTGAACGCCAATTATACAGTTACTGAGCTTAATTGCATTGATCTAAGTATTTTTACCTAGCGTATAAGTTAAAATTTGTGAGATATACCATGTTTAACGCAGAGCAGCAGTCACGCATTATCGAAATGGCGTGGGAAGATAGAACCCCCTACGAGGCTATAGAGCAGCTATACGGATTAAAGTATCCGCAGCTGGTGGTTTTTATGCGAGACAATGTTTCAAAAGGCAGTTTTAAAGTGTGGCGTAAGCGCCATGCAGGTCGTAAAACAAAACATTTAAAATTACGCGATCCCGCCATTATGCGAAGCCACTGTAAAACACAATATAAACAACGTTAAATAGGTGTTAGTTGTTTCATATGATGTTCAGCCGTGTTTGTTAATCTTTAGCTATTAATTATGCTAGAGATTATTTATGAGAGTACTAACATACACAGCACTAATAGCATTGGCTTTATGTTCAATAAGCGCAGACGCAAAACCGCATAAAGATAAGCATGGTCATAAACACGGCCATAAAAAGCATCATTCACACAAGCATAACGACAATGACTACCTTTCTAAAAAAGAGGCAAAGCAGCTAATCCGCGCAGGTTGGACGCCACCAGGGCTAAGTAAAAGCTATCATCGAGGCGACTTTTTAGAACGCGATTTATACAAAAGAGGTAGAGTGATTGAACGCTCTAGAGATAATGGTACAGTGAGTATAGAAATAGACCGTACAGTTATCCATATGGTGCACGATACTCGAGAAATACTTTCAATTTTAAGTCGCTAAATTAACTTTATAAGGATATTAAAATGCTCATTGCGCTGGCTATAATTATTGGCTTTTTTTTACTGGTTACCTTGTTGCCTATGTCGTACAGCCAGCATTACTTAGTGCGTAGCTGCGACTTTGTGCGCTTACAGGTTTTTTATATTGCCAGTTTTGTAGCTGTTACTTCGTTGTTTTTATTATGGCAAAGTAGCGAAATAGGTTATGTTTTTATAGCCTTGACCTCATTACTTATAATGATTTTACAAGGTAAATGGATTTACCCGTATACGTGGCTTGCTAAAAAAGAAGTGCAAAGCGCACCTAAGCATATAGATCATAGTATAAGAATTATGTCGGCAAATGTACTTATGTCGAACCATAAAAGTGAGCAGTTAATTAGCCTTGTTGATGAGCATCAACCCGACCTACTTATTACGCTTGAGAGTGATAGCTGGTGGGAAAATAAATTATCAGTCATTAAAAAAAATTACCCGTATTACATAGAATGCCCTAAAGATAATCGTTACGGCATGCACTTATACAGCAAGTTTAAAATACTCGATGCACAAATATGTGAGCTTATAGAAGAAGATATTCCCTCAATTCATATTTTGTTTGAAAACGATGAAGGCCTACAAATGCAAGGGCACTTTATTCACCCCGCACCACCAAGCCCAACCGAAGAAGATTCATCACGTCCGCGCGACTCAGAGCTAATAATGGTGGCTAAAGCACTTAAAAACCCAACACGACCTACCATAGTTGCCGGAGATTTAAACGACGTAGCATGGTCGCGCAGCACCCGTTTATTTATGCAAATAAGTGGCTTTTTAGACCCTCGAAAAGGCCGTGGTTTTTATAATACCTTTCATGCAGGCTACTTTTTTATGCGTTGGCCGCTGGATCATTTATTTCACAGCGAAGGCTTTAAAGTAAAGCGTATTAAGCGCTTAGCTAAGTATGGCTCTGATCACTTTGCGTTGCTCACTGAGCTTTCTTACGAAAACGCTAATCAGCAATCATTAGAAGATAAATCCGATGAACTTAAGCAAGAAGAAATTCAAGAGCTTGCTATGAATA
Organism: Pseudoalteromonas sp. NGC95; assembly: GCF_015864705.1. Lineage (NCBI taxonomy): Bacteria > Pseudomonadati > Pseudomonadota > Gammaproteobacteria > Alteromonadales > Pseudoalteromonadaceae > Pseudoalteromonas > Pseudoalteromonas sp. NGC95. Next base: position 79,622 of record NZ_JADYWR010000001.1, on the reverse strand, counting down.
AGGCAGATAAGCGAAAAGTGCCGAGGTTTGAGGAGAAGTGAGAGCTGCTAGTTCTAGCTATTCGCCAATAAGTCTTAACTTGCACTAGCTCAGACCTTAACTGTCAGGTGTTTGACTAATAATATTTAACCAAACCTGACAGTCTCATAAGTGCCATAAGCGGACGGTGGTAACGCTTTGCTAAGCGGCAAAAAATTGTTGGCTAAAATTAGCGAGGAACGAGCAAAAGCCAACTGTTTTTTGTCCGTTTAAGCAACTTGTTAGTTGCCGATTACTGGCAACCCTTTTGAAATATGTAATACATCAGCTACCCAAGAACCATTTTCTTGGCTTGATAAATAGGTAGATGACGACTGGCTCTTTAAATGTAGAATTTGATGTGACTCATCAGTAAACACAAAACTTATATCTTGCCCTATTAAATCACGCCAGACTTTCCAGTTAGTAGCATCAATAACATGATCAGGTTCATTGTCGTTGAACCTTTCAGATTTAAACCCAATACAATATTGAACTGGTTCGTTACACCAAGAGAAATATAATTTTTCACCAGTTTCAAATTCTAAGTAAATTTCACGATCTATTTCATGAGATTCAGAATCTGACTGTCCCTTCAGCGAACCAAAGTCAATTTCAAATAATTCGTAAATTACACGCTTAAGTTTCATAGGCAACTAACAACTTTATCAGAGGACACTTTCCCTTTTTTAGCGCGAAAACGTCCTTATTTTATGAACTTATACTAATAGCAAATAGTGTAAGCTATTGCCAGCTATAAATATTATAGTTTCTGTAGCTTATATAAACATCTAAAAAAGAGGAAAGTGTCCTCTTATTCTTACTAAGTTAATGACGACTCACCTGAATGACCGCTATTCGCTCATTTTTGTCTGTCAGGTTTCAGGTATTAGCTTCTACATATCAATAGTTAGCTCTGGGTTTAATCGTACTTGGTCTAGCTCTGTTTAAGGATCATATTTGTGATGTTTGCTGTAATAGTCCTGACTATGTTTATGCCTTTAAATACACTGCTTAACAGGTTTGTAAGCGCAATTTAAAATAACGATAAAAGCAGCGTGCTTACGTTTTTATTAAATAAGCTAAATTGTGAAGTTAGTTTTTAAATTATTAAAATTTAATGAAGTAGCATTGGTTAGCTTGTAACTTATTATTTTGAAGGATATTTAATTCTTTAAAGCGCGATGTAAAATCGCCCCTACGAATATATCTAAAACTCGGTACTATCTCCTACTAAAAGCTTGGTACTATCTCTTACTAAAAACTAAGTACTGTCTCCTGAAAACTACTTTCTAAAAGCAATCTTCTAAAAGTTATAAAAAAAGCCTAAAAGTGGTTACCCACTTTTAGGCTTAGTAATTTTGTGTTTTAAACACATATTAAGAATCTGTATTTAAAACACTTGTTTCATTTATGCAGCTAAATTAGCTGGCGATCATAATGCTTTTAACATTAACAAATTCGCGCATACCAAAACCGCCGTGTTCTCTGCCGTAGCCACTGCCTTTAACGCCACCAAATGGTAGGTTAGGTTGTGCTAAACCGTAGCCGTTAATGTTGATCATGCCGGTGTCGAAGTACTTTTTAGCAAGCTCAATGGCTTTTTTCTCATCTTTTGAGAAAATACCACCGCCTAAACCGTAGCGAGAATCGTTGGCGATGCGCATAGCATCGTCGTTATCTTTCGCTTTAATAAGCGAAGCGACAGGGCCAAATAATTCGTCATCGTAGGCCGGCATGCCAGGTGATAGGTTATCAAGTAGCGTTGGTGGGTAGTAGTAACCTGTTTGCGATGGTATTTCGCCACCTGTTACTATGTTTGCACCTGCTTTAACAGATTCCATTACTTGGTCGTGAATGCCGTCGCGTAAATCTTCACGAGCCATTGGGCCTAAGTCTGTGCCATCTGCCATTGGGTCGCCCATTTTCATGGCTTCGAACTGCTCTTTAATTTGTGCTTTAAAGTCATCGTAAAGTGACTCAACCACTACGTAACGTTTAGCTGAAACACACGTTTCGCCGTTATTGATCATGCGACCTGTTACACAGGTTTTAACTGCAAGCTCTAAATCAGCGTCATCGAGTACTAAGTATGCATCGTTGCTACCCAGTTCTAACACTGTTTTTTTAGCGTGTTTACCCGCTTCTGCAGCTACTTTTTTACCTGTGGCATCACTACCCGTAAAGGTTACGCCGCTAATTGCTTTGTGCGCAATGAGTGAGCTGGCGGTTTTACCGTCGATGAGTAAGTTGCTGAAACAGTGCTCTGGGAAACCGGCTTGTTTAAATAGCTCTTCAATTTTTTCAGCCATGCCAAATACGTTACCAGCATGTTTTAATACGGTTGTGTTACCCGCCATTATGTTGGCAGCACTGTAGCGAATTACCTGATAAAGCGGGAAGTTCCACGGTTGAATACCTAACAGTACACCTGTTGGTTGGTAGCTGATAATTGCACGGCCGCCGTCCATATCACGTTCTTCGTCAGCAAGTACTTGTGGACCTTGTTCGGCTGTGTAACGACAAATTCCTGCACATAGTTCAACTTCTTGAAAGCCTTGCTCGTATACTTTACCCATTTCTTCGGTCATGAGTTTTGCGATAGATTCTTTTTGCTCTTCGAAAAGTGAGGCTAACTTATTAAGATATCTCGCACGTTCAGTGAACGACGTTAAGCGCCATTTTAAATATGTTTCGTGAGATTTTTCGATTACCTGTTCTGCTTCTTTTTGAGAAAGTAGCGTGTAGGTTTCAATGGTTTGCTCAGTTGCCGGATTAATCGTTTTAACTGTGTTACTCATTTCTATCTCCTTACAAATTATGTAATGGTGATAGTGCAAAACGAAAGCCAATATCAAAAAAAAGCATTAATTAATCTCAAGCTATTGAAATGTATTATCTATTTTGGTTTTTTTATTCTGCTAATAACTTTTTACTACTATGAATATATTATCCAAAGCAGTAAAAAGTTCTGATTGATGCAAAATTTACAAGATTGACTGCTCATGCTTATTCAACTTATAGAAGTTCTTTAGCAATGCGCTTTAATAGGTAGGTTTCTCGTAAAATGGAGAGTCCTTGTTTTTTACTGTTAGCAAGTGTGCGCTCGTTATGAGCAATTGCATCGTTAATATCAACCCGTTTAGCAGTCATGCCATTTTGCTGCTCATAATGCTCTAACTGTGCTTTGCCAAACTCGTCGGCAATATTACATACAAAGCAATACGATTTGATATGAATAATATCAAAGTCTTCTTTATACCAAGGGCGATACTCTTCATAGAGTCCAAAGGCTTTAACTACACTTATTTGTTGTGCACCGGTTTCTTCGCTTAGTTCGCGAATTAAGCCTTGTTCAATACTTTCGCCTTCATCTACTCCACCACCAGGTAAGCTGTAATCTTCATAGCGGCTTGTATACATTAAAAGTATTTTATTATTTTTAATAACAATGGCGCGAGCTGTTAAACGCGTAAACTGACTACCGTGGTCAATATTAATACCTGAATGAATTAAGGTTTTTAATTGCTGCATTTCGTCTCCTTTTTTAAGCTTTTAATGATAACAGTTGCTACCATTCTATAAATAGAAACGATTTTAATTATTTTTCGTAATTTGTGATCGTTTTTTTTAAGCATACGTAAATATAAGGTTGGTAAAATAAATAGCATTGGATTACTTAGCTATTTAAGTAATTAGATTCTAGGCGTGCCTTTAAATTAATATTTAGGATGCGTAGAATAAGAAAAAAAGCATAGGGATTTATCATGTTAGACATACTTTTAGTAGACGATGACGTTGAATTTAGTGACGTTGTTTGCCACATAGTCGAATTCCTCGGCCACAATATAAGCACCGCCACCAGTTTAAAAGAAGCACATCAATGGTTTGAAAATAATACCTTTGACCATGTGCTACTTGATTTTATGTTACCTGATGGTAGCGGTTTGCACTTACTTGATCATTTAAAAACGATTGGGCAATCTCCAAAAATTACACTTATATCGGGTCATCCTTCAGTTAAAGGCATTTTAGCTGAAATGTGTGAGCCAAATGTAGGGCATTTATTAAAACCATTACAACGCGAAGATTTAGAACTCGTTTTAAATGGCCCTAAAAAAACAGTTAAAAAAGCCAAGTCGAGCGGTATTACACGCCACTTTGGTGGGTTAATTGGTGAGTCTGAGCCAATGCAAAAACTATACAATATGATTGAACGCGTAGCTAAAACAAACGCTAACGTGATGCTTATGGGTGAAAGTGGTGCAGGTAAAGAAGTAGTGGCTCAAGCTATTCATAACGCAAGCCAGTGCGAAGGCCCATTAGTTGCTAGCAACTGTGGCGCACTTTCAAAAGAGTTAATTGGTAGTGAGTTATTTGGCCACGAAAAAGGCGCATTTACAGGCGCAATAGCACGTAAAGAAGGTGTGTTTGAGCAATCAAATAACGGTACTTTGTTTTTAGATGAAGTAACCGAAATGCCAATTGATATGCAGCCAAATTTACTGCGAGTGCTTGAAACTAAAAAAGTAACACGCGTAGGTGGTAACAGAGAAATACCAACCAATTGTCGTGTTATTTCAGCCACTAACCGCTCGCTTACCGATTTAGCGCAAAATAATATTATTCGTGAAGATATTTACTTTAGGTTGGCTGTTTTTCCTATTGATATACCGCCACTTCGCGATAGGAAAGAAGATATTCCTTTATTAGCTAAAGCATTTTTAGATCAACTTAATGATGAAAACGGTACTCCATTTAGTTGGACGCCAGCGCAGCTCAAAGAGTTACAAAGCTATGAATGGCCAGGTAATGTGCGAGAGCTTCGCCACGCTATACACCGTGCATTTATTATGAGCGATCCGCAAACCAGCGATATTACTCTACCTGATAACTTAGAGTCGCCTTTTTCGCGCGTTAATAACCAAGCGGCCGAAAAGCCAGTATCAGCAGGACAGACCATTGAAGAAGTTGAAAAAGAACTTATTCATGCAACGCTCGATAAGGTGCAAGGTAATAAAACGCTTGCTGCACAAATGCTGGGTATTAGCACCAAAACACTTTATAACCGCCTTAATGCATATGGCGGTATTGGCGAATATAAATAGATTTGAGGAAGGGCATGACATCCGATAACCAAACAGAGCAACTAAATAAATTAGTACACGATGCAAGAGCGCCGCTTAATCGTATATCGATGAATGCAGAGCTTATTAAGTTGGTACTTGAAAACGATATGCCAAAAGAAAAAGCGCTAGATGCACTTGATAAAATTATTAACAATTGCCAACAGTGTAGTGAAAGTTTACAAAAAATAACTGACTCTCAATAAATAGTAAGTGTTGTACAAACTCTAATTCGGGAAGCTAAATGAGCAAGCAAAAACAGCAAGGTAAAGCGAATGTTACTTGGGCAGCTTTTATAGTTGTTGTGTTAAGTATTATTGTAGGTAACGCAGTTTTAGCATTGAATACGATTCAAGGTTTAACGCAAACCCAAAAGAGTTTAGATAACACTAATATGCTGACAACGGCAATTGAGCAACTGCATTTATCAATAGTGCAGGCTGAGTCGGGTCAGCGCGGTTATTTATTAACAGAAGAGACTGACTATTTAACGCCTTATTACGATGCTATTGGACAAATTGAAGCTCAAACAGATCATGTTAAGTCACTACACTCTGAGATTGACGGCCAAGCTGAGCGTATTGCTCAGTTGTTAGTACTAGTTGATAGCAAAATTAAAGAGCTGAAGCAAACTGTAAACCTAGCATTGGATGACAAAGAGCGACGTGCAATTTATGTGTTAAATACACATAAAGGTCGGGAGCTTTATAAGCAAATTAGAGAGTATGTTAATGAAATTCAAGACCGTGAATTACTCTTTAAAGTGAGCCATTTTTCAAAGTTAGCGCAAATTAAAAATGAAGCTAAAATCACGTTTGCTATTACAGCAATCACAAGCTTATTACTTATTATTGGTATGTTTGTAATGACACGTCTTAATTTAAGAAATGCAGCTAAGTATCGTTTTGAGCTTGAAAAACAAAACGAGACTTTAGCAACTAAAGTGTCTGAGCGTACGCAAGAATTAACGTTGTATTCTGACGAACTAAGCCGAAGTAATCGAGAGCTTGAAGAGTTTGCTTTTGTAGCGAGCCATGATTTACAAGAACCGCTTAGAAAAATTCAAGCCTTTAGTGACCGTCTAGAAACCATGTTTAAAGATGAGCTTGGTGAAAAAGGGATTGATTACATTGGCCGCATGAAAAATGCAGCGCAACGCATGTCTAACTTAATTAATGACCTATTAGAGTTCTCGCGTATTACTACACGCGGCAAAGACTTCGATGATACAAATTTAAACGAAGTAGTAACCGATATATTAAGTGATTTAGAGATTGCGATAAAAGAGTCAGATGCACAAATTGATGTAGAAGACTTACCGGTTATTCAGGCTGATAAAAGCCAAATGCAGCAGCTGTTTTTAAACTTGTTGTCGAACGCTGTAAAATTTAGGCGCCCAGGTGTAAGTCCACATATAAAAATCAGCTACCAAGATAAAGATATTTTTAGTGAGGATCATAATACCAATTTGAGCTTTCAAGTTATTACTATAGAAGATAACGGTATTGGTTTTTCACAGGACTATGCCGATAAAATATTTGTACCGTTTCAACGTTTGCACGGTCGCTCACAATATAAAGGCACAGGTATTGGCCTTTCTGTATGTAGGCGTATTGTGGAACGTCATGGCGGAACAATTACAGCAAAAAGTAAAGACGGTGAAGGTGCAACCTTCATTATAAAACTACCTGTGGAAGCTGCGCTTTTCACATTGCAAGGAGAGGCTTAAATGCCCTATTCAAAAGTAAAACCTATTACTATTTTAATGGCAGACGATGATGAAGATGATCGTTTGTTAACACAAGATGCCCTTGCCGAAAGCCGTGTACTTAACGAACTTCATTTTGTTGAAGATGGCGTTGAGTTACTTGAATATTTAGAACGTAAAGGTAAGTTTGAAGACAAAACAGTGTCGCCACGACCAGGATTGATATTACTTGATTTAAACATGCCAAGAATGGATGGTCGTGAAGCACTTGAAGCTATAAAAGCAAACCCTAATTTAAAGGGAATTCCGGTTGTTATTTTAACTACGTCTAAGCAAGAAGAAGACATGGTTAAAGGGTATAACTTAGGTGCCGCATCTTATATTACAAAGCCTGTGACGTTTGATGGTTTAGTTGATTTGATGAAAACGCTAGGAAAATACTGGGTAGAGTTTGTAGAGCTACCGACAACATTTAACGATTAATGGAGATTGTATGTTAGATAAAGTGACTCAGTTGCTGCTTGTAGAAGATGATGAAGATGATTACATACTCACCTGCGACTATCTGGACCAATTGGATTCACACACGTTTAACATTCAATGGATAAGTTCCCCAGAGCAGGCAATTGCAACGCTTAGTAAAAACGAGCATGACATTTGCCTGCTTGATTACCGCTTGGGTGCATCTAATGGTTTAGATGTATTAAAAGAAGCGATTGCTAATGGCTTTAGCGGCCCCATAATTATGCTTACCGGGCAGTCAAACGATGAGTTAGACTCGGCAGCGCTTGATGCCGGTGCAGTAGATTATTTAATAAAAACAGAAATGAGTTCGAGCCGCTTTGCGCGCGCTATTCGTTATGCACTTGCTCGTAAAGATGTTGAAGGTGAGCGAGTAGAGCGTTTAAAGGCCGAAGCTGAAAATCGCTCAAAAGACCGCTTTTTAGCTCATTTAAGCCACGAATTACGTACTCCTCTATCGTCTATTTTAGGTTACACCGAACTATTAATGCAGAGCGACTTTAGTCAGCAAGCAGAAAATGAATTGGGTGTTATTTATCGAAACGGTAAACATTTATTGAGCCTGTTAAACGATGTACTCGACTTATCTAAAATAGCCGCCGATAAACTGGAGCTGACCCTAAGCGAAGTTAACCTTGATAGCATGCTTGCCGATGTATACACGCTAATGCGCGTATCGGTGCTAGATAAGGGCCTTACGCTGCGCTTTGAATCTCATCAGCCATTGCCTTTGGTTGCACGACTGGATGCAACAAGAGTTCGCCAAATTTTAATAAACCTAATAAACAATGCAGTTAAATTTACCGATAAAGGCGAAATTGTTGTTAATGCGTGGACGCAATGGGTTGATGATACCGAAATGCTGTTTTTTAGCATTAAAGACTCAGGCATGGGCATTGCCCCTGAAAAACAAGAACTGATATTTAAGCCATTTGAACAAATAGCTGATGTAGAATCACGCTCTGTAGGTGGCGCAGGCTTAGGCTTGGCAATATGTGCTGAATTGTTAGCACGTATGCACGGTGATATTAGTTTGCATTCTGAAATTGGCAAAGGCTCTACGTTTACTATTTCGGTTTACCCAGGTGATATTAGCGAAGTAGAACGACAGGTACTTAATTTTAGTAGTGCGCCGCAACTACAAAGTAAATCGGCTCCATGCAAAGTGCATGGGCGAGTATTAGTAGTTGATGATTTACGTGATTTACGCATGCTAGTTGGTCATATGATCAGTACTTGTGGTGCGCGCGTCGATTATGCCGAACATGGCCAACAAGCGCTTGAAAAAGTGCGTATTGCAGATGCGTATAAAGCGCCTTACGATATTATTTTTATTGATATTCATATGCCTGTAATGGGCGGCAAGGAAGCTACCATAGAGCTTAGAAAAATGGGTTACAAAGGCCCAATAATCGCGCTCACTGCCGCTACTATGAAAGGCATACATGAGGAGCTTGCTGCACTAGGCTTTAACGATGTAATACCAAAACCTGTTGATAGCGCGGCTTTATACCAAAGTTTGCAAGATTATTTGGTAGCGCCAGAGCATGCACCGCAAGCTAAAGATATAAATTGTAGCAATGGCTTAACCGAGAAAAAGCAGCGCTTTTTACTTGTGGAAGACGATCACGATGCAGCGCAAATTACGCAGCTACTTTTAGAAAGTCTAGGCGTTGAAACCGTCATTGCGTCTAGCTGCGCACAATGTTTGCAAATACTTAATCACGACCAGCAATTTAATAAGGTATTGTTAGACATGCATTTACCTGATGGGCGTGGCATTGATTTAGGCCAGCAAGTTAATGAGCGATATCCAGAGCTACGCTTGGTGATTGTAAGTGGCGCAGAGCCAGACCCTAAAGAAATAAAAGATTTAAATATTGACCGAGTTTTACTTAAACCTATTAATTTGAGCTTACTTGAAACGCTTATTAGCTAGGGCCTGTTTATCTTTCGAGGTTAAATTTGCAGCAGTATGTTTGGTATTTAGGCAAGGCAGAGCCTGTGTAGTGTGGTTATTCCCCATAAATAGGCGATAACGTAGCACAAATGCCAAACATGCGCTGCCCGAAGGGTTCTGCCCAGGGGCTATTTACTCTTTGTTGCCTACATGGATTTAGGTAAGGGGCGTGAGCAGGACGCGGAAGCTTTGCTCGGTTTTTACTTATTCTTACATGGATGTAAGTCAGTAGAATAACGCAGGAGCAGTTATCGAGCCCACTAGGTTACAAACCTCGCGCCGCGATTAAATAGCCCCTAGATTGAACAAATTTTAATCCTGAAAGGTCAACAGGTCCAATAACTGAGACATTATTTATATGCATTCAATAAAGTTAGTATCTGAAGAATTAACACCATCAAAAGTAGTCTGTGTTGGCCGTAACTATACCGCACATATTGCAGAGCTAAACAACGAAACACCAGATCAAATGGTTTTATTTAACAAACCAAATAGCGCGATTACAAATACGTTATTTGCTGCTCATAACGGCGATACACTGCATTATGAAACCGAGCTATGTTTTGTAGTTAAAAATAAAAAATTTGTAGGGGTTGGACTCGGCCTTGATTTAACTAAGCGCACCGTACAAAGTAAATTAAAAAATAAGGGACTTCCATGGGAGCGCGCTAAAGCGTTCGACGGCTCTGTAATTTTAACTGATTTTGTAGCGCTAACTGATGCAATGAAGCACTTTACTTTTGAACTTAAAATTAATAATAAAGTAGTTCAGCAAGGCGATACTCATTTTATGCTGCATAATCCGGACTCAATTTTACAAGAAATTAGTGAATTTATGAGCTTAGAAGATGGTGATGTAGTAATGACGGGCACACCGTCGGGCGTAGGCGAGGTAACACCTAAAAGTATTTTTGCTGTGGCACTTTATGCTAATGATCAGTGCTTGCTTGAGCATCAGTGGCAAGTAAGTAAAAATTAATAACTTGCTGTTGGTAGTGTTGATCAAAGTCGGCAAAGGTAGTTTTAAGCCAATTATGCTGACTTTGTTGATACTCAGGCGATTGTAGTACATTGTTTTTTAGTGCGCGGTTAATTTTTTTAAGCGCTTGCTGTGCAAAATTATTAGGTGCGTTAGCCGCACAACCTATTGCTCCTCGTATAAATTGAATGTCATTTTCTGCAATTGGTACACTCTCTATATTCGTATATTCTCCTTGTTTATTAAAGTAATCGGCCATAAACGGGTAATCAATTGAGTAGTCTAAAAAGCCGTGACTCAAGCGTGCTATAACAGCCTGACTTTCATTTTCGCTACTCCAACTCAACGACGACTCTTTATCTCGTTTTGTATTTTCAATAATTGTATTAATTTTAGTTGTAAATTTACGTGCAGCAGCTTGCCCGTATACGTATTGCGGGTCGGTTAATAAATTAATAAGGTGAATAGGCGAGCCGTGCTTTTCTTCTAATTTGGGCTTTAGCTCTTTAGTCGTGATAATTGAAAATGGGGGATATACCGTTGTTGGATTTGAGTAGTTAAGTAGTTGGTTATTATGTTTTTTATAAATAACACACGGGAAGCATACGTTTTTTCCTTCACTTAAATATTTATTTATACGCTGCTGAGGGACAATTAAGCGGGTATGTTTTACATCTGTTATGGTTTTAATGAGTTGCTCGGTTAGGTTGTCGCAAATACCGCCTTGTGGTGCACTTTCGCTTTTAGCTATATGAAAAGGGGGCGTGTAACTTTGCAGCCAAATAATTTCTTCTAGAGGCTGTAATTTTTGTTCAACAGCATGCGCGTTAAATACAATTAATAGACAAAATGCATAGTATCCGTTTCTCAGCATTGATAAGTGTTCGTTGAATTAAGAAAACTTAATTAAAGTATAGTGTTGGTTGTAGTAGGGGCAAATATTTTAGTTAAAAGCAGCCTTGTTCAAGGCTGCTTTTAACTGGTACATGCTTAATAAGGCATAGGATAGTTTTTAAATATAGTGTTAATTTCACTAAGAATTTCGTCGCTTAACGTGATGTTAAATGCATCAATATCTTCTTTTAATTGGGCTGTGTTTGTTGCACCAATAATTGAAGAGGTTACGCCATCTACTTGGTTACACCATGCGAGTGCTAGTTGTGCTGGAGTAATATTGTTTGCATGAGCCAGATCAACATACTGCTTAGTGGCTTGCTCTGCATTGGGTGTATCTCTAAAAATACCGTTGCGCTGCATGAAGGTCCAACGAGATCCTTCTGGGCGAGCACCGTTTAGGTATTTACCCGTTAATAAACCAGCTGCTAAAGGCGACCACGGTAAGTAGGCAATATCTTCGTGTACACATTGTTCTATTAAATACGGCCAGTCTTTAGCGTGCGCTAAGCTAAACTCATTTTGAATAGATACCATACGCGGTAAGTTATGCTCTTTGGCCAAACTTAAAAACTGGCTTATACCCCATGGCGTATCGTCAGATAAACCGCAGTGCTTAATTTTACCTGCTTTAACACATTCATTAAGGCCCTCTAGAATATCAAGCATACTAGCTTGTTGCTCTTGTGTATTTACGTCGGTAAATTTAAGAGTGCCGGGCCACTGTCTGCCAAAGTGCGGGGTAGAGCGGTTTGGCCAATGCAGCTGATATAAATCAATATAGTCGGTTTTAAGGCGCTTAAGTGAATCGTCTACGGCTTCTATTACCGTTTGGCGCGTAATATTGCCACCATCACGTACCCACGATAATCCATTGCCTGCAATTTTTGTAGCAAGTACCACATCGCTGCGCTTTTGCTGATTACGCGATAGCCAATCGCCAATAATTTCCTCAGTTTTACCATAGGTCTCTGGAGAGGGCGGTACCGCATACATTTCGGCTGTATCAATAAAGTTTACGCCTTGCTCTAACGCGTAGGCTATTTGTTCATCAGCATCGCTTTGAGTATTTTGTTTACCCCAAGTCATACTGCCTAAACATACTCTTGAAACGTTAATACCACTGCTGCCAAGTGGGCTGTATTGCATGAGAATTCCTTATTGCTCGTCTTGAGAGTAGCTAACTAACGCCGATAAAAGAGGCTCTGCAATGAGGGCTTTTTGGCCTGTTTCAAAATCAAACATAACCACTTTTGAAGTGCCTGTTGTTGTTATAGCGTTTTGTGCGTGACTAAATACGGTGTAATTCATAACAAATCGGTCTGTTTTTATATCAGAAATAGTAACACCGACTGTAAGCGTATCTGGGAATGTAACTGGGCGTTTATAACGAATGTTATTTTCGCTTATTACCGGGCCCACGCCATTAGGGCTTATTGTATCGAACAGATTTATTTTATTTAAGAAGTCGATTCGGGCTATTTCAAAGTAACGTAAATACACTACATTATTTACGTGTTGTAGTGCATCCATATCAGCCCACGCTACGGTGATGTCGGTATGGATAGGGTGCTGATCTTTAAACGTTTGCATTATTTATTGGCCCTTAATTTTAAAGTACTTAGATTATCAACATGGGGTTACGAGCTCAAGGTAATTAATGGCATGTTTTTTTATAAGATGATTGTACCTATTTAATTTTAGGTCTACAGTTAAATTACACAGACAAACACAAAAACACACAGAGGTAGAAATATGCAGAACATAATTAACTGGTCCTTAGCTTGTTTGGTTTTTATAGCCTCTTTTACCTGTTACGCAATGGGTAACGAATCAGGCGCTATTATTTTGATGTTAGCGGGTTTTTTTTTCGAGGTTATGTTTTGGTTGCGCGGTTATAAAGAGCAAGAAGGTAATAAGCGCTTTTTTTAATCGCTAACTAGGGCCTGTTGACCTTTCAGGATTAAAATTTGTTCAATCTAGGTGCTATTTAATCGCGGCGCGAGGTTTGTGACCTAGTGGGCTAAGTAAAAACCGAGCAACAAAGAGTAAATTGCCCCTAGGCAGAACCCTTCGGGCAGCGTATGTTTGGCATTTGTGCTACGTTATCGCCTATTTATGGGGAATAACCACACTACATAGGCTCTGCTTTGCCTAAATACCAAACATACTGCTGCAAATTCAACCTCGAAAGATAAACAGGCCCTAGGCTTGCTTATCACATTTGATTCTATAATAATGACTGTATAAATAACCAGTTATTGTTGTGGTGATGAAGAAGTTTATTCACATAGACATGGATTGCTTTTATGCAGCAGTAGAAATGCGAGATAATCCAAAACTTGCATGTGTACCGCTTGCTATTGGAGGCAATAGCCGACGAGGCGTGCTCTCAACCGCTAACTATATAGCTAGAGAATATGGCGTGCGATCGGCTATGTCGAACTATCATGCTAAACAATTATGCCCCGATTTAGTTATTGTCCCTGGGCGCATGGCTGTATACAAAGAAGCTTCAAATCAAATACGTGAAGTATTTAGCCGCTACACAGATTTAGTTGAACCTCTTTCTTTAGACGAAGCCTACCTAGATGTAACAGACAGCACCGCTTGTAAAGGCAGTGCCACACTTATTGCACAGCAAATAAGAGCCGATATTTACAATGCCACCGGGCTCACTGCATCAGCAGGCATTGCACCGATTAAATTTATTGCCAAAATAGCCAGCGACGAAAAAAAACCGAATGGTCAATTTGTCGTTTTGCCTCATGAGGTCGATGATTTTTTAGCGCAATTACCGCTGGGGAAAATTCCGGGGGTGGGTAAAGTAACGCTCGAAAAGCTAAATTTAAAAGGCTTATATACCGGCAAGGATGTACGTGAAAAAGGCGTTAACTGGATGCAGCAACATGTGGGTAATTTTGGTGTGTCGCTTTATCAAAAATGTGCAGGTGAATATGTTGGTAAAGTATCAACAGATCGCATCAGAAAGTCGCTGAGTGTTGAGCATACCTACGAATACAACAAAACAAGTTTGCAAGAGTGCTTAGATGAGCTGCCAAAATTGTTAGACGAATTAGTTTTAAGGCTTAATAAACAGCAATTACAAAACCGTATTAATAAGCTGAGTGTTAAAGTGAAGTTTGCAAATTTTGTAGTGACCTCAGCCGATCAGGTATACCACGAGCTAAACACAGAAATATTTATTCAACTTCTTACTAAGGCCTATCAACGAGGGCTACAACAACCTGTAAGATTACTTGGCATAGGCGTTGGCATTAAAAGCGAGCCAGAACAAAACTTCCAACTGAGTATTCTCGATTAAGCTGTAAAGCCTGTAACCCCAAGTTGCCATTTATTGGCAAGTTGTATAATTAGCCCATCGCACCTTGCTGGTCTTCAATATTTAAATCGACGATAATAAGGGCTTATGTTTTCTAACAGGACTTTATTTATGGCATACCCTCAAGCGGTTAGTGCAAGCCTTGAATGCACATCTCATGATGCGCTTATTATTATTAGTGATGACTTTTCTCTATTACCAAATAACTCATTACGTGATGCTATTTTAGACCAAGCAAAAGTTGATTCTCGTATTGGTAAACAAGTTACTTTATTAGTGATTGAAAATAAACGCGTTGTACTTGCGCCAACGGGTCCGTTAAATAGAGATTACGACGATGTTCGCCGTTATTTTGATGCTGCTAAATTAGCAATTAACGAAGCAAAAGCGTCGGGTAGTGTTAACCCTGCATTATTTTTACCAAATTTAAATGGCGATAGCCGTTATCAGCATGCTTTAGAAGTTGCTTATTTAGGCGCTTGCCAAGCCTTATGGCAGCCATTAGAAGCGCGTGAATATCACGGTGAAAGTATTGAACCTATTACTCAAATTGGTTTAGTTGGCGCAAGCGAGCAAACAATCAAAGCTGTTAATGCAATTGCTGCAGGCCAATATGCCGCGCGTGACTTGTGTGGCACCGAACCTGAGCGTATGGCTCCACCACGTTTTGCTGATTACTGCGTTGATTTATTTAAAGGCTCAAGCATTGCAGTTGACGTAATTGATGATATTGCAGCTATTGATAAAAACTACCCAATGCTAAGCACTGTTGCTCGTGCATCGTATGCAGTTGAGCGTCATCACCCACGTGTTGTTAAGCTTGAATATGTACCAGAGGGCGAAATTACTCGTACACTTATGTTTGTAGGTAAGGGTCTTGTATACGATACAGGCGGTGCAGATTTAAAAGTAGGTGGCCATATGGCAGGCATGAGCCGTGATAAAGGTGGCGCAGCTTCTGTTGCGGGCTTTATGAAAGCTGTTGCGGATTATCAGCCTAAAGGCGTTAAAGTAGTATCGTACTTGGCTGTTGTTCGTAACTCTATTGGCTCGGATTGTTTTGTGCCAGATGAAATTATTACTAGCCGCGAAGGTATCCGTGTACGCATTGGTAATACCGATGCAGAAGGGCGATTAGCAATGGGCGACCTGCTTAGCGAAATGAAAGATTTAGCTAAAGGCGAAATAAACCCAACGTTATTTACTGTAGCTACATTAACGGGTCACGCGGCACGTGCAATGGGTCCTTATGGTGCGTATGTTGAAAATGGTCCAGCTCGTAGCGCTGGTGTTTCACGTCAAATAGCTGACCTTGGAGATTTGTGGGCCGATGGCGCAGAAGTATCGCGTTCTCGCCGTGAAGATTACGACTTTATTAAACCACGCACGCTAGCAGACGATGTACTCTCTAGTAATAATGCGGCATCTGCAGTTACAGCTCGTGGACATCAGTTCCCTATGGCGTTTATGGCTATTGTTGGTGGGCTTGATAAGCACGGTAACGACTCTGCGCAACCTTTGCCTTATGTGCATATGGACATTGCAGGAAGCGGTGTTGAAGGCGGTGATTGGCAGCATGGCAAGCCAACGGCTGCATCAGTAACGAGCTTGTTTGCACGTTACTGTTTGTAAGCTAAAAACTTACATGCAATAAAAAAGCCCTGTTAATTCAGGGCTTTTTGCATTTAATGAGAACGGTATCGATTAATCTAATTTAAAACGATTAACTACGCTTGAAAGCTCTTGGCTACTTTGTTTAAGATTATCACTGGCATCGGTAAGCTGTTTAGTATTATTTAATGATTGCTCAGTTGATTGAGATAGCTCATTAATACGCAAATTAACCTCGTCGGCAGCTTGAGTTTGTTGCTCTGTGGCGCGTGCTATTTGGCTGTTCATTTCGGTAATAATTGAAACAAGTCGTTCTATTTCATTAAGTGAAGTATTGGCTGATGACGCCTGATCTACGGTAGAAACTGAAAGTGCTTGGCTTGATTTAACTGCTTCTACTGCTGCTTTTGCACCTTCTTGAAGTTTAGTGATCATGGTTTGAATTTCGTCGGTACTTTGCCCTGTACGACTGGCCAGTGTTCTTACTTCATCTGCAACAACAGCAAATCCTCGGCCATGCTCTCCTGCGCGAGCAGCCTCAATGGCAGCGTTTAATGCCAATAAGTTTGTTTGCTCCGATATGCTTCTTATTACATCAAGTACAGAGCCTATATTATGACTCTCGTTGGCTAAATCTTCTGTTACACGGCTGACTGTTTCTATGTTGCTTGAGAGTGTTTCTATTGCTGTAATTGTTTGCGCAACCACATTTTTACCCGTTGATGCGTTTTGTGCTGCATCTTTAGCTGCTTGCTCTGCGGCTTCGGCGTTACGGCTTACATCATGTATTTGGTGAGTCATTTGCTCCATGGCAGCTGCAACTTGGGTTGAGCTATCGTTTTGAAGCTCAATAAACGAGTGGCTTGTTCTACTTGAATCATCAACTGTATGCGCATGCTCGCTTACATCGTTTGCACTTTGTGATACATGAACAAGAGACTCTCGCATTTTTAAAACAAATAAATTAAATGAGTGTGATAGTTCAGATATTTCATCGTTACCGGATTCATTTAATGTACGAGTTAAATCGCCTTCACCTTGTGAAATATCTTTCATCATATCGGCTGCTAAACGAGTAGGTATTAAAATGCTCTTGCCTATAAAGTAACTAAGTAAAATAACAGCAATAATCATAATTGTTGCACTGATGACTATTAGATTACGTTGCTCGCTAAATGCTTCGTCAATTGAATCAAGATAAACACCTGAGCCAATAATCCATTGCCATTGATTAAAACCTTTAACAAATGCGATTTTTTCAACTGGTTTTTCTTTACCTGGTTTTGGCCATTTATAAGGAATAAATCCCTCGCCAGAGCGTTTAACTATATTAACCATATCAACAAACAATGCTTTGCCGTCAGGGTCTTTATTATTGGTTAAATCTTTTCCTTCAAGCGCAGGTTTTATAGGATGCATAACCATTTTTGGCTGGTAATTGTTAATCCAAAAGTAATTGGTTTTGTCGTAGCGCAGAGCTCTTATTGCATTAAGTGCTTGCGATTGAGCTTGTTGTTGAGTGAGAGTATTATTTTGCTCAAGGTCATAAAAGTGCTCAATTATACTGTACGCAGTTTCTACTACATTTTGTGTTTTAAGGTACTGCTCGTTTTTAAGAGAGCTATATTGGTGAGTTAGGCTGGCTACACTAAGCGCTATAAGCCCAAATACAACAATAGCTATGAGCAGCGAGAAACGCTGGGATATACTAAAACTCCGTAGACTAGGCATACATTTATCCTCAAAAAGTGTGCGCTTTAGCGCATAGAATAAGCGTAGTTAAAAAAAGAGTTTAATCTAGGCTTACGCCTATTAATGCAAAAAAAAGGCTGATTTATCAATCAGCCTTTAGTCTGTTATTACTTTACTTGCTTATTTAACGTCAAAATGGCGATTAAAGAAGTTTGTAATTGTTTGATGTAAGTGTGTTTGCACTTGTTTACCACGTAGGCTGTGCTTAGAGCCTGGGTAGGTCATCATTTCAAACTGTTTTTCGTTATCTTGCAGTTGTTTAAACAATTTAGTTGAATGAGTAAACAGCACGTTGTCGTCAGCCATTCCATGATAAATCATTAATGGGCCTTTTAAGCCATCAGCATATGGAAATACTGCGCTGTCTTCATACCCTTTAGCATTCGTATCAGGGTGACCTAAATAACGCTCTGTGTAATGCGTATCGTATAGAGCCCAATCGGTTACAGGAGCACCTGATACGCCGGCTTGAAAGTAATCGCCTGCTTTAAACATAGTCATAAGTGCCATGTAGCCGCCGTAGCTGTGGCCATAAACACCGATGCGTTGTGGGTCTACGTAATCAAGTGTACGTAAAAACTCTACGCCTTTAATTTGATCGGCAACTTCAACCACGCCTAGGTTTTTATAAATAGCATCTTCAAACTTTTTACCACGGTTGTACGAACCACGGTTATCCAGTTGAAAAATTACGTAACCTTGTTGCGCCATGTACTGAAAGTACAAGTTTTTACTGCGCCAGCTATTCGTCACTCGTTGAGCATGCGGGCCGCCGTATACGTTAACAATAACAGGGTGCTTTTTGCCATCAGTAATGTTGCTAGGCTTAAATAAACGGTAATGCATAACTTGGCCATCTTCGGCTTTAATTGTGCCGTATTCTGGTTTTGTTAAGTCGCTTAAATAAGGAGTAAGCGGATGGTTACTATCAAGCTTATTTTCTTCAAGCCATGTAATAAATTCGCCGTTTACTTTACGAAGCGCTGCTGAGTTTGGTTTATTATCAGACGAGCTATTATCGATAAAGGTTTTGCTGTCTTTTGCTAGCACAACATTATGGTACTGACCTTTTTCGGTGATACGTTTGGCATCGCCTTTTTTAAATAAAGGCGCGCTGTATAAATGGCTTTCAAGCGGTGTATCTTTTCGACCGGCAAAGTAAACAATGCCTTTTTTCTCATCAATACCTTTTAAGCTATCAACAGCCCAATCACCAGAGGTGATTTGACGTACAAGTTGACCGTTTGTGCGATACAGATATAAGTGTTTAAAACCGTCGCGCTCAGATGCCCATACAAAATGTTTTTTGTCTTTTAAAAACTCAAGATCAAAATGTAGGTTAATCCACGTTTCGCTGTTTTCGGTTAATGCTACTTTTTGGACTTTAGTTTCGCTGTTATAAAAACGAAGCTCTAATTTATGTTGCGAGCGATTTTGCCATTGGTAAGACAGTGTATTGCCGTCTTTTAGCCATTTAGCACGCGCGATATAAATGTCTTCATCTTTACCTAAATCAATCCAATCTACTTTTTGATCATTTAGTTTAACCACACCGAGTTGAATTTTTACGTTATCTGTACCTGTAAACGGGTAGCGTTGATTAAATAATTTAACTTCATCAGCGTAAATTTCGTTACGGATAGCTTCTTTTACTGGGGTTTCGTCAACGCGGGTATAGGCAATTTTAGTTTCATCACCTGACCACCAGTAACCCGTCATACGGCTCATTTCTTCTTGAGCTACAAATTCGGCCATGCCGTTTTTAATTACGCCGCCGCCATCTTTACTAAGCTGAATTTCTTTACCTGATTCAAGCTCTAAAGCGAATAGGTTTTGCTCTCGAATAAACGATACGTAGTTACCTTTAGGTGAAAAGCGTGCATCGGTTTCAAATGTTTCAGTGTCGGTTAGTTTTTTACTTTTAGCAGAGGCTAAATCGTAATAGTAAAGGTCGCCGTTAAGTGGGAATAAAAGTGCTTTACCGTCTTTAGACCATTTGTATTCTAATATGCCTTTACCAAAAATACGTTGGCGTTCGCGGCGTGCTTTTTCTTCATCAGATAGGTTTTCTGGGCCTGAAAATAACTTTGCCGAATCAACTAGCACACGGTTGGTGTTATCTTTTAGATTGTATTCCCATAAATCGTAGCGGTTGTAGTCATCGCTTTTGCCTTGTAAATAAGTTACACGGCTGCCGTCAGGCGAAAATTTAAGTTGTACAGGTGATTTACCTGAAAGGCTCGGATCGTCAAAAATACGCTCCAACGATAAAGGTTTTGCTTGAACACTAATAGCGCCAACCATTAATGGGAGGGCTAGTGAGAGGTGTTTTATTTTTTTTAGCACAAGGTTGCCTTAGCTTATTATAAATATTGCTTTGATGGTAAAGCCAAGCGTGTGCAACTGCAACTAAATGCTATAAAGTGGCGATTATTAAAGACAAAGTAGGACATAACAATGACTAACCCTGAATTTAAACTAGCGCCAGAACTTAAACGTGACTGTATCGAGCTTGCCGATTGGCCACTGTGTAAAGTACTTTTATTGAACGACAGCCAATATCCGTGGTTTGTATTGGTGCCTAGGCAGGCTAACTTAAAAGAGATAATTGATTTATCTGAGGATGATCAAGTTGTGTATTTAAAAGAGTCAGCCAAGCTAAGTAAATTATTAATGGATGTGTTTAGCCCTGATAAGTTAAATATAGCGGCTTTGGGTAATATGGTGCCGCAATTACATATTCACCATATTGCACGCTTTACTACTGATGCTGCTTGGCCTGCGCCAATTTGGGGGAAACTTCCTGCAGTCCCTTATACTGATGAGCAAATAGTAAAATTAAAAGCCCATTTTTAATAGCTGTTAGGATTTGTTTATATTTCGAGGTTAAATTTTTAGCAGTCTGTTTGGTTTTTAGGCAAAGCAGAGTTTATGTTGGGCATCTGCTTCGTATAAATAGTCGATAACGTAGTATAAATGCCAAACATGCGCTGCCCTGGGCCGAAAAAATTTTAATACTGAAGGCTAACAGAGCCTAATCAATGAGGAATAAAATGAAACTAATCAATCAACTTTGTACGGGTTTATTTATTGTCGCGTTATCAGGTGGGTACTTTGCTGTTGCAGCTGAGCGGGCAGTTAACACTGAAATTATTAAAAAGACAGATATAGAAAATTTAGTTGAACATAGTAATCATGTTTACTCGGGCGCACAGCCCAATGCTGAGCAGATCAAGTTATTATCACAAGCGGGTGTAAAGCATGTCATAAACCTGCGCGCTTTCAGTGAACAAACGTGGGATGAAGGTGAGCTTGTGCGATCTTTAGGAATGAACTATCACACATTACCGATTGCGGGCGCGGAGGATGTTACCGTTGAAAATGCGCTTAATTTAACAAACTTACTTAATGAGTTTAAGGGGGAGTCGATTTTAGTGCATTGTGCAAGTAGCAATCGAGTCGGGGCATTGATAGCAATTTCTGCACATGAGCAAGGTCTTGATGTAGAGGCCGCGCTTGATAAAGGAAAACGCTGGGGTATGAAAAGTCTAGAGCCTGTAGTGCGTGAAGTGATAAACGATAAATAATACCAATTTTATTAAAAACATGATCATTCTAGCGTATTAAATAATTCACTAACTATGTTAAAAATTATTTATATAGAACAACTATGTATCATAATTTTAGCCTTGCTATTGAGCTATTTTCTTATCGCTATAATAGATCACTAATTTAATGCAATTGGTATAAAAAAAAGCGTTACAGTGTTTACTGTAACGCTTTTTTAATCTTAATTTACACTACTTAAGCCCTAGTATTTCTTTACCCTGTTTAAACGTTACATCTACAGGGATATTTGCTTTACTTAGTTTTTCTAAGTCTTTAGCAAGTTCTTCTTTAATATCACCATGAGTTGCAATTAGTTGATCTACTTTTTCATAATCGCCATCACCTTGTAAGGTTAAAATTAAGCGAGAAAGCTTGGCCATTGCAATGCTCATTTTTTCCATATTAACGCGGTACAGGCCTTCTTCATTTTTAGAAAAAGCGCCTTCTTGAGCAAAAAAGTTAAAGCGGATCATATTTGCTTTACCATGCGCACTTGATGCTCCAAAACGAACTGAGCGGAATATACCCGCCATGAAGGTCGTGTAATAATCTTCAATAGTGCCTTCTGTAATTTCGCCCTTTTTAAGTAATTGCTCAATCATGTACAGGCCTAAAATGTCGGCTTTACCTTCTTCAAGCGCACTTGCGTGTTCTTGTAGTGATTGACGAACAGTACCTTTACCAGTAATTGTATTTTTAATACCTAGCCCGTGAGCGACTTCATGGAACATCGTATTGGCAAAAAATGCATCAAAAGTAATATGTTTACGCTGCTCAGGTACAATTAACTGCTTTGAAATTGGTACTAAAATTTTATCAAACTTAGCACGCATCGCATTTTTAAGTTGCAGGCGACGAGTTCCTTTTTCTAGCTGTACTTGCTCATCGTTTGGTAAGTTAATTGCAATTGTTTTACTACCAGCGTTAGAGTGACCTGCGTAATAAACAACATCATAAGCGTTTAAGTCGGCGTCAGAGCCCGGTACTTCCTGTTTATACTTAGCATCAACGGGTAAGCCTTTTTGAAGCTCCGGTAAAAATGCGGCAAACTTAGCTAAGCGTTCGCTCCATTTTAAATCTTTAATAAGTACGTAAGATTCATAAGCTGCGCGGTAACCAAATAATTGATCTTCATAGGTTTCAATTGGACCAATAACCACATCTACTGGGTTGTTTTTCATATCCATCCAAGCAAAGTCAGATACTTGGAAGTCATCTTTTTGTAGAGCATCAGCACGCAAGTTTAGATAGTTAGCAAACTCTTTATCGTCAGCAAGTTTGCTAGCTTGACGTAAAAGGTCAGCGGCTTTTGCAAGCTCATTAGCGTATTCTTTTGAATATGGCACGCTGTAAAGCTTACCTTGCTCATCACGCTTAATTACAGAGTAAAGGCCTGTTTTGTCTTCAACATCTGCATTGTTTAACTCTTCTTTGGTTATATCGGCAGGGTAAAACTGTGCGCCAAGAGGTTTTTCTTTATAGCTGGATAAAAACGCTTCATCGCCATTTAAACGATCCCATGGACCGTAGTTAATATCGGCAAATTTACGTACTTTGTCGTCGTTTAGTTTTGCTAAAAAAGCATCTTTATTTTCACCAAAAGATTGTTTCCAAAATAACTCATCCATTATTTTTGAAGCATCAATAAGCTTTGCAACCATTGCTCGTTGGTTATCGCTTAAGTGCGAAAAATCACTTTGTAAGCTAAAGTCGGTGTAAATATCTAAACGTTGATTATTTGCATTAATAAGCTCAAGGCCTAATTGTGCACTGCTTTTTTGAGCAAGCTCTGTGGCTGTGTTGTCGGTAGAAGACGGCGCTTGTTCAGAACATGCACTAAGAAAAACGACACCAGAGAGCATAATTGCTTGGCTAATTTTATTTAAGATCATTATATTGCCTGTTAAAAAGTAAGTTTAATAATTTGTACTGTTTTAGTTAAAAGACTAAATATGTACAAACGCTTCCTTATTGTGAGTGCATTAAAGCAAAACTAAATAGTAAATAGCAAGTATTTGGCGTTGTAAGACAGGCATGAGCGATAAAGCATTATAAATAAAAATAAACTTCTATAATTTTCTTAACTTTATCGGTAAGTTAGACAATACTAATTATATTACTAATGCGAAAATTAACTGCCTGAGTTTGCAGTTACTTTACAGGCTGAACACAAAAGGACGGCAGCTTTATGTCTACAGAAAACGCTTTATTAACGATTCTAGTCGATAGAATAAATAACGATACGTTGGTTTTACCAACGCTACCTGAAGTAGCGATTAAGGTTCGCCAAGCTGCAGATAACCCTGATGTGAATTTAATGCAAATGTCAGATGTAATCTCACAAGACCCAGCGCTTTCAGCTCGAATGATAAAAGTAGCTAATAGTGCGATTATGGGACGTTCTGTAAAAGTATCTAATTTACAACAAGCAGTGACTCGCATTGGGTTGCGCCAAATTAAAAATATTGCAACAGCTATGGCTATGGAGCAATTATTTGTATCAAACAATGAGCTGATTAAAGGCTACATGGGCAAGGCTTGGCAAAAAACATTAACCGTTGCTAGCCATTCAATAACACTCATGGAGTTTTACTTAAAAAACAATAAACACACTTCATTAAATCGTGATTCAATTACATTAGCTGCGCTTGTTTATAATATTGGTGTATTACCAATTTTAACAGAAGCTGAGCGCCACCCTGAAGTGTTTGCCAACCCAAGCTTTTTAGCGCACGCAATTCAAAAGCTGAGTGGGAAAATTGGCTCGTCGATTATGCAAGCGTGGGAATTTCCTAAAGAGTTTGTTGATGTAGCTCTAAGCTGGGCAGATCCAAGTTACAAACCTGATAAAGTTAGCTATGTAGACTTTATTCGAGTAGGCGCTATTTTAGAGGGAACATTACAGGTTTCTGATAAGTCAGCAGCGCTGCAAACGTACATAGATAAAGGTGTAATACCGTCTATGCAATTATTCACAAGTGATGAATACAACGATATGCTAAAAGATGTGAAAAACATGTTTAGCTAAACATGTTTATTACACAAACTAAAAAGGGTTAACTTGCGTTAACCCTTTTTAGTTTTATTGAATAGCGTCTAGTACTATTCCATCTGTTCTGCGAGTAGGGTATAGCGATTCAACCACAAAGCTGGGAATAAACCCTTTAGCTGATGACACCACTACTTTAGATTTAGCGCCAATAATACGAGCATTAACAACAACACCGCGGTTGGTGTATGTAAGCGTGCCAGTTAAAGTGTATTCAATATGTGGGTAGCCTTTAATATCTTTGCCATTACGGCTAAATGAGAAATCACCCATCGGCGTCACGTGCACTGTGCCTGTGTGCTTATAATCAACAACAGACAAACCAAACTCTTGTAATTCAGTAATAAAGCTTTCAGCTAAATGATTGCCAAAAATATTAGTAGTTTGCAGGTTGTCGTCTAAATTTACAAACGAAGTTATAGCGATAGGCGTGCTACTATTTATGTAATTCATATTCTCAATTAGTTTCATTGCTAATTGCTCTGTGTAATTACTTAGTAACTTACTGCTGTTAATTGGGCGGTAGTTATTTTCTGGAAATTGCCAATTACTCACGCGCGGCTGGTTATTTTCAGCATAGCGATTATGGGCATTATTATAGCCAATATTGTTATGTGGTGCATGTCCATTGTAAACAGGATGGGTAGAGCAAGCTGAGAGTGATAGTGTAAAAAGTGCCGATAAAGTAAGAGTTATTTTTTTTGATAACATGTTTTCTTCCTGAAACATAAGGGGATTTTATAAATACCCCTCCTTATCGACACACTTTTTGATTACTTTAATTAAATTTAATAATTAATTTGTTTATTTTTGATTATGGTGCTTTTGTAACCTCTTCTTTTTTATAGCGAAGCTTACCTGCTACCCATGTTTGCAGTACGTTTGTTTTGTATATCTCGTCAACAGGTACTTTAA
This sequence comes from Pseudoalteromonas sp. NGC95, assembly GCF_015864705.1. Lineage (NCBI taxonomy): Bacteria > Pseudomonadati > Pseudomonadota > Gammaproteobacteria > Alteromonadales > Pseudoalteromonadaceae > Pseudoalteromonas > Pseudoalteromonas sp. NGC95. The sequence goes on along the minus strand of NZ_JADYWR010000001.1, from coordinate 54,136 downwards.
AGTAGTCTTTATCAATTAAAATAAAGTCGGCCCATTTACCTTTTTCTAAACTACCCACCTTAAATTCTTGATGAGCTGAATAAGCGCCACCGAGAGTAAATGCACGTAATGCATCTTCGCGGCTTAGTACTTCACTTGCGCGCCAGCCGTTTTCAGGTAGTTTGTTATGATCCATGCGTGTAATGGCTGAATACAAACCATCAAATGGATTTGCAAGCTCAACCGGGTAATCAGAGCCTGCTGCAACAACCGATCCTTGCTTTAAAAATGTTTGCCAAGCGTAGGCACCGGTTAATTGTTTTTCAGTTAAGCGTTGCTCTGCCATATGCATATCAGAAGTGGCATGTACTGGCTGCATTGAAGGGATTATTTTTAACGCTTTAAAGCGAGGGATATCCTCAGGCGTTACAATTTGTGCGTGCTCTATTCGGTTACGTAGTAATATACCGCCCGTTTTTTTAAACACATTTTGATAGGCATCAAGTACTACTTTATTTGCTTTATCGCCAATGGCGTGGGTATTTGCGCTAAAGCCGCTTTTAAAGCTTTGTGTAAAGAGCGCTTCGAGTTTTTCTTGTGTTTCAAGCATTAAACCATGGTGACCAGGTCTGTCTGCGTATTCTTCAATCAGAGCAGCTCCGCGAGAGCCAAGTGCGCCATCGGCGTAAACTTTAACACTGCGAATTTCCATAAAGTCATTTTTGTCGTGGTATCGGCCTGCCTTTAACATTGTATCTAAATCAGGGCTTGCACCACTTAACATTGCCACAATACGTAGCGGTAAATTACCAAGGTCGCCGCGCTCTTTGTAAACCTCCCATGTGGCTTTATCAATACCTGCATCGTGAGTAGAGGTAATGCCTAAACTTAATAAATGCTTACCTGCTGCATCTAGTGAGTCACTTATATCTTGCTTTGAAGGGGCTGGCATATGCTGGGTAATTAGCGATTCTGCTTTATCTACAAAAATACCCGTAGGATTGCCAAATTCGTCTTTAATTATTTCACCGCCTTCAGGCGCTTTTGTTTGGGCGTTAATACCAGCAAGTTCGAGCGCTTTTGAATTAACCCAAATGGCGTGACTATCAACCCGCGAAAGAACCACAGGTTGATCGCTCACTACTTTGTCTAAATCTTTAGCTGTAGGAAAGCGTGTATCAGCCCAAAGCTCTTGGTTCCAACCTCGCCCAATAATCCAACCTTGTTTGTTATCGGCAAATACTTTTAGTTTATTTGTTACTTCATCAACCGATGTTGCGCCGCGTACGTCAAGTTGCGATAAATTATCTCCTAGGCCAATAACGTGCCCATGAGCATCAATTAAGCCAGGTAATAAGGTATTACCGTGCGCGTCAATTAGCTTGGCATCTGGGTAGCTATCTTTAAGTGTTTCGCTACCGAGCTTAACTACCTTGCCATTTTTAATAACGAGGGTAGAAAACTGCTGTACTTCACCTTTGTATAAAGGGGTATAACCATTGGCGTTATAAATTACTTTTGTTTGGGCGAGAGTGTAACTAGAACTAGCGCAAAGGCTGGCTAGTATGAGTGGTTTGATTATTTTTTTGAGTGGCATAGTTACTTAATTTTTATTGTTAATTTACTTACATTAACAAACTTGATTTTATAATACCAATGAATTGATAGACCTCATTTTAAGGCTTTTCTCTATATTAACTGTTTACAAAATAGGTAATTGATGTGATTATTTAGTATGTAAAACAATCAAAAAAGCATAAGGAAACGCTATGAAAGCCCTCTATTTATTACTCCCCTTGAGTATGATGCTAACAGCCTGTAGTTCAACGTCTGATAAACAAGTAAGCGATGAAATGCTGGATTTATCGAGTCCTGAACTGCGAAGTAAGGCAGGTGAGTATTGGGATGTTGTTAAAAGAGTAGAGCCGCGATATCCGATAGAAGCTACAAAAAGAAGTATTTCAGGTTGTGTTGAGCTTGCTACGTTAATTAATTCACAAGGTGAAGCCCAAGGGTATAAAGTTATCTCGTCTTACCCTGAGGGTGTGTTTGATAATAATGCGGCAGCTGCTGTGGTTTATGGCGCTGGAAAGCGACAACTGAAAATACGAGTAAGCAACCTATTCTAACTTACCTCAAAATGGATTTTATGGTAAGCCCAAAACCTACTGATGCAGAGTATTTGGCGCATTGTTCTAAAAATAAAACCTGAACGTAATTAATAGATATAAATATAATAAGCTAGGTGTTTTTTTACCTAGCTATAAAACTACTTACTTGCATATAAGCCATATTCATTTAATGCTAATTTACCGTCTTTGTCACTGTCGTAGCTTGAAAACCGTGACCACAAAGCCGGGTCTATAGCGGTTTCTGAACGTGATAAAAAACCGTCTTTATTCCTATCTAGCTTTTTAAATTGCTTTGCAATGTCGTTACTTGCGGCAAAACTAAATGTGCTAAAAATACTAAACGCCAGCAGCGTTATATAGCTAATACTTTTCATACAAATCACTTAGTAAAGGTTGTTAGTTAGATAACTTTTAAATTCGACTAGCGAAATTTGGTTATCTTGGTTTTTGTCCCATTTTACAAAGGTGTTTAAAAGTTGTGGTTGGGGATCAAGTTCGTCGTGTGTTAAATAGCCACTTTTGTCGCTATCTAGGTGATCAAAGCGTTGCTTTACATCAAGTGCTGCGGCATCAAAACTTAATAGCATTAAAATGCTTATAACAAGGGAAAGTATCTTCATGGTCTTCCTTCCAAAAGATGTATTAAAAGTTCGTGGCTAAAATAAAGTAAAAAGGAAAAAGCACTTGCCGTAATTTAACTCCCAACATTAAATCCTTTTACACACTCCCTCAGGGATTATGGCAAATGCTTTTAGAATCAGTTTACTTGTAACAAGCTTAAGTAAAGCTTAATCAGTAATTACTCATTAAGGCTTAAAGCTTTCAAATTCTTTTTTTGAGACTTTTTCATCACCGTCTTCATCTAAGTCGGCAAATTGTCTCATTACTTCTTTGTCTTCCTTAGCTTCTACAATTGATATTTGTCCATCCATATCTTTATCTAAATGGGCAAAGCGCACGTTTGTTGGCGATGCAATTACGGTGGCACTAATTGCTAAAAACATTAATGAAAAAGCGGCTATAAGTTGTTTCATAATCACGTTCCTTATTAAATGAGTTTATTGAATAAATTTTTTGAATTCATCTAGCGACAATTGCCCATCTTGATTAGTATCAATTTGTAAAAAATTTTCGTGTAGAACGGCATCTTCACCTGCTTCGGCTTCACTTAATGTGCCGTTACTGTCTTTATCAAGCTCGTTAAAAGTCGCGTGAACGTCCATTGCGTGTGCGTTAGCGCCTAAAAAGCCTAAAACTAGTAATGATGAAATTACTAAAATGCGTTTGTTCATAATTATTTCCTTATTGATTAAAGTTATTACTCCTATTACAAAAATGATGCCAAAAATAATTGTTGTTAATTTTCAAGTGTTTATATTTTTAACTTGAAAGAGGTGGGAAGTTTTTACGGGGTTTATTGTAATTTTTGTGTGCCTTTTGCAACACTATGTAGTGAGGTTAAAGGTAGGGTTTAAAAATCAATGGTTTACGTTGTCGCTATTTGGCGACACATTGTTTTTGTAGCGCTGGCTGTTAATTGTATTAAATATAATTGCTGGTTCAGCTAGTGTATAAGGTAAGCACTTAATAATAGAACGCTTAACTTAAAAGGACTAAACGAAATGCCAGCAACCATAGCTAAAAAATACCATGCAATGCTTAACTGGCGGCCTAATTTAATTGGGCAATTTGCAATGAGTATGCTGCTTTCGTTACTCCCGCTTTCTATAGTGGTGATTGTATTTTTAAATGCGCTTAACAAGCAATTAGCAGTGACTCAAAGTATCGTGAGTAACAACTACCAAGTTACCAAATCGTTTAATACTCTAAAACAAGAACTCAACAGCCTTGAGCGCGCCACTAGGCAAAACTGGGTATTAAAAAGCGAATCGTTAGATAAACTCATTGTCGATAAATGGCAATCATCCCTGCAAAGTATTGATGAACTTAAATTTGTTAACACGGATAAAGATTACACCCACCAATGGCAACGCTTATATGTCACCTTACAAACAGCGCATGTAGAGCTTGTTGAGCAAAAACAACAGCAAGCGGAGCTATTTGTGCCAGTGAGCGATTTAGTTGCTGAGCTTACTTTATGGTTACGTGATAAAAATGAAGCGCAAATTACCAATAACCAAAATGAGCTTACAAGCCTACAAACTTCATTTATAAACTGGCTGGTGGCACTTATTCCGCTTACTTTAATTGTTGGTGGTGGTTTTTTATGGCGTATAAGTGGGCGACTAAAAGGGTTAACTACGGTTATTGATAAGCTAGGGCAGGGGCATTGGCAGCAAAAAATATCTGTGAAAGGCTCCGCTGAGCTAGTTGAGCTAGGAGAAAAACTCCAATGGGTGCAAGAGCAACTTCACATGCTTGAGCAGCAAAAAGATACCTTTTTACGCCATGTTACCCATGAGCTAAAAACGCCGCTTGCTTCAATGGTCGAAGGCACTGATTTATTAACTGATGAAATAGTAGGCCCAATTACTGCTGAGCAAAAAGCAGTGCTTGAGCTTATTAGCCAATCTATGGTGCGCCTTCGTACAATGATTGACAGCCTGCTGAGTTATAATGCGATTCGCACCAGTAAAGACAGCTTAAGCGAAGTTGAGTTTAGCTATCTTATTAATAAAATTAATAGCCATTTTGAACATCGCTTAAGTGCGCGTCAGCAAGCTCTGCAATGGCAAAATAACTTACCTAATAAACAGCTTGCTTTACCTAGTGAGCTTATTGAGATGATTTTAATTCAGCTTATTTCAAATGGCTTAAAATTTTCACAAGATAAGCAAAGCGTTACTATTAATTTAGCGCTTGAGCAAAACCAACTTTGTATTGCTGTACTTGATAAAGGATGCGGTATTAAAGAGCAAGAAAAAACTCAAATTTTCAGCGCATTTTATCAAGGTAAACACAGTAAAAATGTTACGCTGCAAGGCAGTGGGCTTGGCTTAACTATTGTGAAAGAATCTGTTGAACAGCTAAGAGGTACACTTACTGTTGAGCATAACGAGCCGCATGGTTGCCGGTTTTCAATTAAAATTCCCATAACAAAAAATCTAGGAGTTAATTAACATGCGCTTGCGTTTAATCGCTATTTTATGTGTGCTCAGTAGCAGCATGGTTATATCAGGTTGTGAAATTAATAATGGGCAAGAAGAGCGTGTGTCAATTACACCTGCACCTGTGGTCGATACCAAAATAACGAACGACAAAAACAGTAAACCTAGTCCAAAACCCAGACCAAAAATAGAACCTAGCTATCCGCCTGCAGAGCAAGTTATTGCATGGCACGCTAATCAGTGTGGCGGATTTAAATTGGTGCCAAAAAAAGATATTTTTACAGGTGAAAACGATCTTAAACGTTTTTTTAAATTTATGTGCTTAAACATAAATGATGATCCAAATACGGTAATGACTAAGTTGCTAAAACTCGATTTAGCTTACTTTTGGCCAGATGATATAAAGCAATATTTATGGCTTCAAAAGCAGCAAGTGACTATGCAAATAAATGCTAAAAAAGAGCAGCAAGCACTTAACAATAAAATGCAAGAAACCCTCTCATCGTTAGCAACTATTGAGCAGCAGCTTTTACTACGAGAAGAAACTAAGGAGCAGTAACTATGGCAGCAACTAAAGTGCAAGGTGCAAAAGTATTACTCGTTGACGACGACGCTAGCTTATTAAAACTGCTCGCTATTCGTATCGAATCAAAAGGATACGAAGTAACGACCTGTGAAAGTGGCTTAACCGCACTACAAATACTTAAAAGCCAAGTGTTTGACGCCGTAATAACCGACTTACGTATGGATGAAATGGATGGCATGGCACTGCATCGTCAGCTGCAAAGCCGCTACCCTGCATTGCCTGTCATTATGATGACAGCGCATGGCTCAATTCCTGATGCCGTAGAGGCAACTAAGCAGGGCATTTTTGCATTTATAACTAAACCTGTAGATAAAGATGAGCTATTTGACAGCCTTGCTAAAGCGATAGAAATACATGGTGTTAATGCAGATGAAGCAGCACCTAAAAGTAATATAGTTACGCGCAGTGGTGCAATGCTGCACTTGTTAGAGCAAGTAAAACTACTTGGGCCAACGCAAGTTAATGTATTGATTTCGGGGGCTAGTGGTACAGGTAAAGAGCTACTCGCACAGGCGATTCATCAGCATAGTCATGTAAGCGGTGGCCCTTTCGTTGCAATTAACTGCGGCGCTGTACCAGGGGAGCTTTTAGAGTCTGAATTATTTGGTCATAAAAAAGGCTCTTTTACGGGCGCAATTAAAGATCATCAAGGTTTGTTTCAGCAAGCTGAGGGCGGCACGCTATTTTTAGACGAGATAGGCGATATGCCACTTAACTTGCAGGTTAAGTTACTGCGCGTATTACAAGAAAAAACAATTCGCCCCGTAGGCTTTCAAGAAGAAATAGCGATTGATGTACGTATTGTATCGGCAACACATAAAAATCTTCCTGAAGCTATTTTAAACCAGCAATTTAGAGAAGATTTATACTATCGCTTAAACGTAGTTAATTTAAAATTACCGCCACTGTGTGAACGCCGCGAAGATATAAGCTTATTAGCACAGCACTTTAGTGCAAGTATTGCTAAGCGCATGAAGCAAACTGAAAAACACTTTGCAAGCGATGCTATGCATGCGCTTGTGCGTTACGACTGGCCAGGTAATATCCGCCAACTACAAAACGTAGTAGAGCAGGTTGTAGCATTAACGCCAAGCGATGTTATTTCAGAGCACTTAGTGTTAGCTGCGCTAAATAGTAATGAAACAAACGTAGAACCATTATCACTAAACGACGCTAAAAAAGAGTTTGAGCGCGACTATGTAATTAACACTTTAAAAATGGCAGGTGGTAACGTAGCCGAAGGCGCTAAGCTTGCCAAGCGCAATCGCTCAGATTTTTATAAGTTGATTAAAAAGCATAATATTGATGTTGATAATTTAGGTTAAGGAAAAGCATGCAGTTATTTATGGTGTATTTAGGTGGCCGGATTCAAGGTTGCCACATTGAAATGCATGATATTCGTTTTGTTGTAGGGCAAAACATTGAGCAAACTTATACAAAGTTAAAAAGCCAATGGGTAGGCGACAGAAGTAGTGTTCACATGGATAGCTACATGGCAATTAATCATATTGATGGCTTTAAAGTAGAGATTGTTGATACGTACGTTGAACAAAATAAACAACTCTATTTTGTAAATTTAGGCGCTTACAGAAGTGATTCTATGGCTGAGCAACACGACTTTGCACTGTATGTTGCAAGCAGTAGCCATGAAGCTAAAGAGCGAGCTAAAAGCGATTTGCTAGCAGGGCTTAGCCATATCCATAAAGATGATTTACATGACGTAGACGATTGTTTTGCGATTGATTTACTCGACAGCCAGCTAAACATTAAGCTCACGCCCAGCGGTATATCGCAGCCTATAAAGCCAGACTGGTTTGGCTATCACATACTTTAAATTATTATAATAAGTAGCTAAAACTGAGTAGGATTAAGAGTCCTGCTCGTTTTGTTCATCCTTTTCGCTTTTAGCCGCCATTTTAAACGCCACAATAACCAATCCAAACATAGCAAACGGCAGTGCTGCTAACATGTATTCAACCACATTACTGTCTTGAAAATTTGCTTGTAGTAAAAAGTGACCCGCCACACACATTAAAATAACCACTAATAAAATGGGTAGTAACATAAGTTCTTTTTTTGATGAATGGTTTTTCATTAATTGTGAGGCTATAGCTGAAAATAATGCGCCATTGTAATGAGCTTACTTAAGCTTGGCAAACACCGCAGAATTTTTTAATTAATGTTATGATTAGTATCAAACAATTTTATTAATGTTTATGGGAATAAAGTGAAAAGTAACTTAAAAAAAGTTTACCTCGTTGGTGGTGCAGTGCGCGACAAACTGCTAAATATAAAATCTAAAGATAACGATTATGTAGTGATTGGTGAAACACCAAAAACGATGGAATCGCTTGGTTTTGTGCCAATAGGTAGCGACTTTCCAGTTTACTTACACCCAAAAACAAAAGAAGAATATGCACTTGGGCGCACAGAGCGTAAAAGCGGCAAAGGCTATACTGGCTTTGTGGTTGATGCCAGCCCAACAGTGACGCTAGAAGAAGATTTAGCAAGGCGTGATTTGACCATAAATTCAATGGCGCTTGATGAACACGGTAATATTATTGACCCGTTTAATGGCCAAACTGACTTACAAAATAAAACACTGCGCCACACCACTGAGGCATTTGTAGAAGACCCTGTTCGAGTACTGCGTATTGCCCGTTTTTTAGCGCGCTATGGCAGTGATTGGCGTATTCACCCAAGTACGTATGCATTAATGCGCGAGCTTAAAAATAAAGGTGAGCTAAATCATTTAGTACCTGAGCGCGTGTGGCTTGAAACTGAAAAAGCACTGGGGGAAAAGCACCCTGAGCTTTATTTTGAAGCACTGCAAGGCTTAGGTATTTTTCCAGAACTTGAGCGCATGGTTAATGTACCGCAACCGGCAAACCATCATCCTGAAGGGGATGTATTTGTACATACTATGCTGGTACTTAGGCGTGCAGCCGATTTAAATTTTAATTTAGAAACACGTTTTGCTGCACTTACCCATGATTTTGGAAAAGCGCTTAGTTTTAAAAAGTATGGAAACCTACGTGGGCACGAACGCGAAGGTGTTGCAGTTATTGAGGCGTTTTGTGAGCGCTTAAAAGTGCCTAACCGTTTTCGCGATGTTGGTGTACTCACCAGTGATAATCACACCCTTTGCCACACGATTGATCAGTTAAGGCCGCAAACCATTCACAAGCTAATAGTGACTAACTTAAATGCGTTGGTACACCCAGAACGTTTTATAGCGTTTACCCAAGCATGCCAATGCGATGCACAAGGGCGTGGTGAAACACTTGTTGATAAGCCATACCCGCAATCAGCTAAGCTGCGAGCAATTCATACTGAACTGCAAAAAATGGATAAGAAGCAGGTAGTGCAAAATGCACTTAAAAATGGCAAAAAAGGCCCTGAAATAGGCGAAGAAGTAAAACTTGCAGAAATAAACTGCATTAAAGCATTTTTAGAACATGAGAAGTCCCAAGCGTAATAAAATTAGACTAAGTAGTGCGATACGCCTTGGTTTTTAGTCGCGTCGTGCTTTCTTAGCTCTTTGTAGTTTGTACTTTTTGGTTTTACATTTTCAGACTCAGGTTTTTTAGAGGGCCTGTATAAGTCAAAAATAAAGTCTAGTTCTTCACGCTCTAGTGATGGTTTCATGAGTATTCCTTCAATTTAATACTTTAATATGATGTAGGGTATGGTCATTCGACTGAATTAAAAGTGAATAGTTACATTTGAAGTTGTACTAAATTGTAACCGGCAGGTTTTGAGGGATGAGAGGGGTTTATTTGTTAATTTATATGGAGTTAAGGTAAATTAAAATAACTCTTTTTAACTAAAAATATACAGCTGAATTTAATTTATTACGTACTTACTATTTGCATATAATGCTGTGGTTATAAATATAACGGTACAAATATAACGGTATAAATACAGCCTTAACCATTTACTAACGGCAGTGTTACGGTAAATACGACACCATCACCTTGTTCGTTGTTTTGCGCTGTTACACTGCCTTTATGGTAGTCGCACACCAGCCTTACAATATAAAGACCTAACCCCAAATGTGGCTGTTGCTGCATTTGCTGGCTACGTACCGACACCATAGAGTCAAAAATATGCTCAGTTAATCCTTCGGGTAACGCAGGGCCTGTGTTACTCACTGTTAATGTTGCTTTATTTTCGCTCTGCTTAAGGCCTACATTAATAGCCGTATTGGCCTCACTAAACTCCAGCGCGTTATTAATAAGCTTATCAAGTAGCTGAGCTATAAACTCCGGTGCACCTTGCATAGGTAATTTGTTTTGGCATACATCAAGCGTAAATAACTGGTTTGGGTAAGTAAGCTGATAGCCTTGCATGCAGCCATTTATTACTTTTTGTAAATCAAAAGGTTCAGGTTCGTTGCTTTGAATACTTTGCTCAAGGCGAGTGGCTTCGCTCATGGTGGTTATAATTTTACCTAAGCGTTCAACGCCTTCGCTGGCGCGATCGAGGTATTTTTGACTTAGCTCATTTTGTGGCAAGCTTTGTAAATTTTCGAGTGATGAGCGTACTACCGCAACAGGCGTGCGTAGTTCATGCGATAACCGCGACGACATATTTTCTAAGTAATCGGTATAGCCACCAAGTCGGCTCACAATGTTAGAAAAACTGCGCGATAGGTCGCCAATTTCATCGTTAGCGTCACTGTAATTAATACTGCCGGTAACACGCCCTTGTGCATCAATTGCTTGCTCAGCGGTATCGCGTAGTCGTCTAATACGGCTCGATATACGCGAGGCAAAAAAGAACAGGGTAACAGTGCCAATTAGCATAACGGCTAAAATAACGTTAAAGAGTTTTTCGAGCGATTTGTTACGCAGTGTTCGTACGCCGTTTGTGGTTTCCTCTGCTATTACCGCGCCAATTACTTGGTCTTGGATCCAAATAGGGTAAGCGGCCGATAAAATAACGGCTTTACTGTCGGGTGTTAATCGCCAAGACGATGCTGGTTGTCCTTTTAATGCTTTCGCTAAATGTGTTCCCTGCATAGAAGCTACATCGTGCAGGGTATCTAAAAACTCATTTTCGGGGCGCGTTAATATCTTATAGTAAATTGGGTGCAAGTAATTTTGCTCAAAGCGCTGCCACCAAGTTTTAGGTGCTTGGTTAGCAAGCCCATCAGCCCAAACGCCATCTGCATTTTGAATAGTACCCGATTGCGCAAGTACGCGATGATGGTTATCAACCACCCAAATGCGGCTACCACTGTGGCCCATGCCTTTTAAAATACGGCTAATTTCTGGAGAAGGGACTAATACAGAGCCTAAATCGTTTGGGTTATTTAAGTTTGAGGTCGACATTATTTTAGGCTCTAACAATGCCTCTTTACTATCAATGTCAACAATGGCAAAGCCAAGTTTGTTGCCCAGCATGTTAATAGGAAAGCGCAGCTCTACGTTATAACCTGATTCGGTACTTTCAAAATAGCCCTGAATTTTTGTAAAAGGGGCTTTGGTATTTGCATCAAACGCATTAACCCAGCCATCTTGGCGCGGCGCAATAATGTAAGTATTAAACTGACCGTCTGGCGTTTTTAGGCCAATTTGTAAATAATCGTTATTGGTAATACTTAAGCTATTTTTAGCGCGATAAATAAGGGTATTGTCGGTGACTTTAAATACGGCGTATAAGTAGTTATCAAATTTTCCCACCATGTGATCGAACGATAAGTCACTGGCTTGATGTTTGTTATCTGTTTTTTGTAAGTAGCGCTTATCGTAATGCCAAAATAGCGGTTGATAGCTGTCCCAATCGTTAAGTTTACCGTCGAGCTGAATAGGGTTTTTAAGATTATAAGCGTATAAATCGCGGCCTTTTACTACTTGGTCTAAAAAGTTAGTTTGCTCGTCAAATAATGCAGGGCGCTCATGTAGTGCAGTGGCAAGTGCGCGAGTAGTGCCTACGAGGGTTTTTTCTTGGCCTTGGCGTAAAAACTTTTCCATTTCCCATACGTACTCGTAGCCAAGCCACGGTAGCAAAAACAAAAAACATGAAAGTAATATAAATTTACTGCGCAGACCAAATCGTAGCATTAGTGTTGTTCCCACCGATAGCCCATACCGTACACAGTATCTATGCAATCAAAGGTGCTATCGAGTGCTATAAACTTTTTACGAATACGTTTTACGTGTGAAGTAATGGTGCTGTCGTCTACATAAATTTTTGCATCGCTCATTAATTCGTTACGGCTTTTAACATGGCCTGGTCGCTGGGCGAGTGAATGCAGCATCCAAAATTCGGTTACGGTTAAATCAACTAATTGTTGCTGCCAAAATACCTGCATACGTTGCGTGTCGAGCGTTAACTGCCCGCGTGTTATGAGGGCGTTTGCATCAGCGGGTTGTTCAAGTGCTTCCATTCTACGAAACAGAGCACCAATACGTGCAGCCAAGTGAGCCAAGCTTATGTCTTTTGTTAGGTAGTCGTCGGCGCCCATGCGCAGGCCGCATACAGTATCTATTTCGCTATCGCGGGCGGTTAAAAAAATAATAGGCAGTGTTTTAGAAAGCGATCGCAATGTTTGGCACAGTAAAAAACCACCATCTATTTCATGGCCTAGGCCAATATCAACAATGGCTAAATCGGGCAGGGCATTTTTAAATTCAGCTTCAGCGCTGGCGCGATCGGCAAAGCCACTGACTTGGTAGCCCTGTGCACTCAGCATTTCTATGTAGTTTTCGCGGATTGCGGGTTCATCTTCAACGATGGCTATTTTTTTCATTCTAATCATTATCCTATTGCCTCTGTTGTGCACTATAACGAAGTTTTTAAGCTAAGTACGCTTAAAAAGGCAATTGCCATTTTTTTGCCACAATTGCTCAGCAGTTTGCCATTTTTGCTCCCCTTTATTGCCACTTGAGCTTGTTTTAATACAGCCATCAAAACAAAACGTCACAAATTAAAAAGTAAGTTTAAGGATCAAATCATGAAGAAGACATTAATCGCGTTAACACTGGTTGCTAGTTTTTGTACTCCAGCAATTGCCTCAACATCTAACTCGCCATCAAAAGAAGCCCATAAAGAAACGGCTATTGGGCTAGGTGCAGGCGCTGTTATTGGCGGCGTAGTGGGCGGACCAATTGGTGCGTTTATTGGTGCATTTGCCGGTGGCTTAATAGGTGATTCAAAAGTAGCTGATAACAAAATTGCAGAGCAAGAGCGTGCAATTACGGTCATGAAAGAAAAAACCAGCGATTACCAACACGTGCTTAATCACAACAATATGTTAGAGCAACAGCTAGAAGTGCTTGCCAATCAAAATGAGCAGTTAACTCAGGCTCAAATAAATAACTTACTAGCCATGACGGTGCAATTTAAAACCGGTTCAAGTGTTATTGCCCCGCATTTTGCACTGCAGTTAGACCAACTGGTTACCTTGTTAAACAACCAACCACAGCTCGCACTTGATTTAAGTGGCTTTGCCGATCAACGCGGCGATGAGCAAGCTAATCTTTTACTTTCCAAAGCGCGTGTAAATGCCGTGCAAAGCTACTTAATAAAACACGGCGTGAGCCATAAACGTTTAAGCACGCAGGCATTTGGCGAGCAGCAAACATTGGCTAAAAGCAACACGGTGGAAGATAACTTTTTTGATAGGCGCGTAACGCTTACCACTCGCTCAATGAATAGTGTAAATGGCCAAACGGCGAGTAACTAAAACTAACTGAATCTAAGTAAAGCTAAGCGTTCGATGGAGTGATTTATGTTTAAATTGAGTAAACCAACCAAAATGCTTACTAAGGTAAGCATTTTTATATTCATAGCGATTGTGCTGTTAGTGAGCTTTAAAAGCCATGCGCAATCACCCAAGTTAGAGCTTTTTGATAGCAATGGTGCGCCAGCAGGCCCAGCAATAATATTAAAAAGCGATGCCAATATGACCTTAACTGGCTTAATTAATCACGTTGTAGTAACGCAGACCTATCAAAACGAAAACCCATTTGCAGTTAATGCGCGCTACATTTTTCCATTGCCAGATGAAAGCGCCGTGCATGCTATGACCATGCACATTGGTGAGCGAGTCATTAAAGGCCAAATTGATAAAAAAGTGGAAGCCGAAAAAAAATACGAGGAGGCTAAAAAAGCAGGTAAGCAAGCGGCCCTTGTACGCCAGCAACGCGCCAATATGTTTATTACTAATGTGGCAAATATTGGTCCTGGTGAGCAAGTAGTAATTGAGCTTGAGTATCAAGAAATAATTGACTACAGCAGCGGTACATTTGCTATTAGATTTCCGACTACCATTACACCGCGTTATCACGCGATTAGTGGTGAGGTTGAAGTTAATACTCAAAACCAAACGCATACTAACCCACTCCCAACTGGGTGGTTAAGCCCTGTTTACAGCATTCAAAACATCACTCAAAATAGTACTCAAAATGATAACGTACCAAGCAGCCAATTTAGCTTAAACATTGATATAGACGTAGGCTTAGAGCTGGTGGATATCAATTCTAAATTTCATAATGTTGATGTACAAAACACAGCATTTGGGCAATATAAAATAGCGTTAAATGAGGCAAATGCAGTTAATCGCGACTTTGTACTTGAGTTTAAACCGCTGCAAAAAGAGCAAGCTCAAGCCGCATTTTTTACTCAGCAGTTTGAAAATGGTGACCGATACGGGCTTGCTATGCTAATGCCACCAGGGGATCACTTTACACAAACTCAGCGATTACCTCGTGAAATGGTATTTGTAGTTGATACGTCAGGCTCTATGCACGGGCAATCTATGGAGCAAGCTAAAAAAGCCTTGTTTTATGCGCTGTCATTACTTGATAGCGACGACAGCTTTAACATTATTGGTTTTGACAACTTAGTAACTCCAATGAGCGATAAACCACTTATAGCCAGTGACTTTAATTTACGCCGTGCAGAGCGATTTATTTATAGCCTAGAGGCCGACGGCGGCACAGAAATACAAGGTGCGCTTAATGCCGTACTTGATGGCAGCGAGTTTGATGGTTTTGTACGCCAAGTTGTATTTTTAACTGATGGCAGCGTAAGCAACGAAGACGCATTGTTTAAAAATATTCAAAGTAAGTTAGGCGATAGCCGCTTATTTACGGTAGGTATTGGCAGCGCACCTAACAGCTTTTTTATGCGCCGAGCGGCAGATATAGGCAAAGGCTCATTTACGTTTATAGGCAGCACAAGTGAGGTGCAACCTAAAATGCAGCAGTTATTTGATAAGCTTGCACATCCGGCTATTACTAATTTGGCGCTAAGCGATGAAAGCGGTAACAGCTTAGATTTTTGGCCATCACCACTACCTGATTTATATTTTGGCGAGCCTATTATGGTCGCTATAAAACTTAATAATGCTAAAAGTGTGGTACTTGCTGGGCAAACAGCACAAGGGCCTTTAAGTATTAAATTAAGTACACAAAATAGCTCAAGCGCTCAAGGTATAGCAAAACTGTGGGCGCGCCAAAAAATCAAGTCATTACTTTTATACAACGAGCAAAATACAGTTAAAGATGAAGTACAGGAGCTTGCACTTACTCATCAATTACTTAGCCCGTTTACTGCTTTTATAGCGATTGAACAAACTCACATAAAAGAAGTGGCAGAGCAAACAGCGCAAGCTACTAATGCAGTACCACAAGGTATGGCAATGCGTTTACCGCAAACCGATGGGCAAAGCAGGTTACATATATTGCTAGGCTGTATTTTATTATTGGGATTTGGTGCTCTTAAAATAAACCGATCATTTAAATTAAGCAGGGCACGTAAATGAAAAAGTGGCTAAGCGTGGGTTTACTAATAGCTGGGCTTGGATTATTTGGTTACGGCGCTTATATGCAGGCAAAAGCGTGGCTTGCTCAAGTATTAATTGAGCAAGCATGGCAAGAGGCGCTTAAATCACCCGGGATTAAAGTAAGGCCGTGGTATTACGCCGACAGCTACGTTACTGCAAAGCTTGATTGGCCAAGCCATAATAAAACATTAAGCGTATTGGCTGGAGCGAGTGGTCGTAATTTAGCATTTGCGCCTAGCCAATTTTTACCCGCAGGGGAGCTTGGCGGAAAAGAATTTGGAAACGAAAAAGGCGCGCTAATAGCAGGGCATAACGACACCCACTTTGCATTTTTACAAAACGCAAAAGTGGGGGAAGCGTTTACTTTGCAGCTGCAAAGTGGGGTGATACAAAATTATAAAGTAACGGGGATTGAGGTTATTCATCAATCCCAAAACACATTTTTACAAACACCCGGGCTGTATTTGCTTACCTGTTACCCTTTTGATTCGCTTGCCTTGGGTACTGATTTAAGATTGCTTGTATCTGCGCAAATGTCTTCGCCCGATTCGCTAAGCGGTATATCAACCACAAGTTCTTGATGGCGCTGGCTTACCATTACACCAATAAATACCACAAATATGCTCAGCCATTGCCAAACGTTGAGCACTTCGCCCAAAATAATAGCTGACAAAATAAGTGTAAAAATAGGAATTAAATTAGAGTATGCAGCAGCGGTTAATACCGATACTTTGCTAATAGCGTAGTTGTACATGCCGTAGCCGCCAAGGGTTACACACGAGCCTAAATACAAAATGCTCATAAGTGCGGTTAAGTCGTGTTGGTTTTCGCTTGGCAGGTCGATAAAAAACAAAAATGGCGCAAAAAACAAGCTGCCGCTAATACCTTGCAACGCAATTAAAGTAAGAGGCGAGTAGCGATTAGCTAAATGTTTAATACTTACGGTATAAAATGCAGCGCACACCATCGCCATAAGCTCTAAAAAGTTACCCAACAGCGGATTAGGTGCCTGCTCAGAACTGGGTGAAAGAAGCGTAAGTAAAATACTGCCGCCAATACACAGCGTAAAGCCGACCACGATGGATTTACTTATGTATTCTTTAAGTAATAAAAAGGCAAGCAGCGCAATAATAATGGGCAAGCACGACACAATAACCCCAGCCTGCGAGGCCGATGTGTATTCCATTGCATGGCCTTCAAATAAAAAGTACAAGCAAGGCTCAGCAAGCGACATACCCACTAAATACTTCCAGTCACCTTTTAAATACTCAAACCGAATAACGTAGCGCCATAAACAAAGCGACAAAACTAACGTGGTGAGCATGCGTAAAAATATCACCAATGCAGGGTCGTAAATAGCAATGGCGTATTTGAGCGCAATAAAAGAGCTGCCCCATAAAAAGGTGGCAATAATTAAACATAAACTGGCAGGCATAGAGAGTAATTTACTTAATTTAATAAAATCAGATCCTAGCATGAAAATTTTTAACTTGTTCAAAAATACCGAGCTGGTATAAATTAATTCATGTTTAATTAATCAGTAGTAAAAAGCACATGCAAAGGGAACAGGTAATAGTTGTAAAGCTTGGTACAAGCGTACTAACTGGCGGCACCGATAAGCTAGACAAAGCACATATGGTTGAATTAGTACGCCAATGTTGCGAGCTTAAAAAGCAGGGTCATCACGTTATTTTAGTATCGAGCGGCGCGGTTGCTGCTGGGCGCGAACAACTATTAAAACCCTGTGGCAGAAGCTTAATTGATAAACAAATGCTTGCTGCAATTGGACAAGGTCAACTTATTCATATTTGGCAGAGCTTGTTTGCTTTATATGGGGTAAATGTGGGGCAAATGCTGCTTACTCGCGCTGATGTAGACGACAGAGAGCGCTACCTTAATGCCCGCGATACACTCAATGCATTATTAAATTACGACGTTGTACCCATCATTAACGAAAATGATGCAGTCGCTACCAGCGAAATAAAAGTAGGCGACAACGATAATTTATCGGCACTTGTCGCTATTTTGGCTAATGCTAATAAGTTACTGCTACTTACCGATCAAGAAGGGTTATTTACCAGCGATCCGCGCACAAACGCCGATGCCACCCTCATTGGTGAAGTAACACATATAAATGATGAGCTGCGACAACTTGCTGGTGGCAGTGGTACAAATTTAGGCACCGGCGGTATGGCGACTAAACTGCAGGCCGCCGACATTGCAAGGCGCGCAGGTGTTGAAGTTATTATTGCTAAAGGCGCAGGTAAAAACGTTATTTTAAAATGCATGAGTGACGAGTTACCAGGCACGCGTTTTTTAAAACTCACCGCTCCAAAAGATGGCCGTAAAAAATGGTTACTAGCCGGGCCTAAAAGTACCGGCCAAATTGTTATAGATGCAGGTGCTATTACAGCGCTGCAAAATAAAGGCGCAAGCTTACTTGCTAAAGGCGTTACTAATGCATTTGGACGTTTTGAACGCGGTGATTTAATTGATTTAATAGATAATAAAAAGCAAGTAATTGCACGGGGCTTAACGCGCTTTAGTAGCGTTGAAGTAAATAAAATAAAGGGTGCGCATTCTAGTCAAATAGGCCAGTTACTCGATTACGATAGTGGCGCAGAAGTACTTCATAGGGATGATATGGTCTTGCTATAGAAGCACTTTTAGTAAATTAAATTACTTGAGTGTAATTCTCGCAGTATTACACTTTTTTGATTGTAAATTTGTGCTAAAATCTGGCTCCTTAAATTGTTGTAAGCAGAGCGCAGAACATGAAATTAGTTCGTTGGTTTTTAGGTTGTATAATTTTATTCTTTAATTTTGTATTTACTCCTCGCAGTAAAAAGCGTGCAAGCGACGAGCAAGCACAGCTTGATCAGCAAACCTCACAATTTAAACTGTATCAATTTAAAGCATGCCCGTTTTGTGTAAAAGTACGTCGCGCCATTAAACGCGAAGGCTTAAACATAGAAACGCGTGATGCAAAAGACAATGAGCAATATCGTCAAGAGCTACTAGAACAAGGCGGAAAAGTTAAAGTGCCTTGCCTGCGTATAGAGCAAAACGGCCAAGTACAATGGCTGTATGAATCAAACGATATTATTGCTTACTTAAACAAAGTAGCTGCATAAACCACTTTTATTATCTCACTTATTTAAAGAGAATATACCATGACAATTCGCACCCGTGTTGCCCCGTCGCCAACTGGTGACCCGCATCTTGGCACCGCTTATATCGCCTTATTTAACTACTGTTTTGCTAAACAACAAGGCGGTGAATTTGTACTTCGTATAGAAGATACAGACCAAGTACGTAGCACGCCAGAGTCTGAACTTGCGATTATGGATAGCCTACGTTGGTTAGGGCTTGAGTGGGATCATGGTCCTGATGTGGGTGGCGAATTTGGTCCTTATCGTCAATCTGAGCGTAGCGATTTATATAAAAAATACGCGCATCAGTTAGTTGATGATGGTAAAGCGTTTTACTGCTTTGCAACAAGCGAAGAGCTTGATCAAATGCGTGAAGAGCAAATGGCAGAAGGCCTACGCCCTAAATATGACGGTCGTGGTTTAAACCATACAGATGAAGAAATTAAAGCAAACTTAGCTGAAGGCAAACCTTACGTTATACGTATGAAAATCCCAAGCGAAGGCACATTTAAGTTTAACGACTACTTACGTGATGAAATTGAGATCCCGTGGGAAAACGTAGACATGCAAGTGCTTTTAAAAGCGGATGGCTTTCCAACGTACTTTTTAGCGAACGTAGTTGACGACCACCATATGGAAATTAGTCATATTTTCCGTGGTGAAGAGTGGATTAACTCAGCACCTAAGTTATTAAAACTGTATGAAGATTTTGGTTGGGAAGCACCAGTACTTGGTCACTTACCATTACTACGTAACCCAGATAAATCAAAGCTGTCTAAGCGTAAAAACCCAACGTCTATTAATTACTATAAAGAAATGGGCTACCTGCCAGAAGCCGTGCTTAACTACTTAGGCCGTATGGGTTGGTCAATGCCAGATGAGCGTGAAAAGTTCACGTTAAACGAGATGATTGAAAACTTCGACATGAAGCGCGTATCGCTTGGTGGTCCAGTATTCGACGTAGATAAATTAAGCTGGTTAAACGGCATGTGGATCCGTGAAAATCTAACCGACGAGCAGTTAATTCAGCGCTTTGTTGATTGGAAGTTTAATGGCGAAATGCTCGCTAAAATATTACCAGAAGTTAAAACACGTATTAATACGCTGTCGGATATGGTTGAGCTTGCAGGGCACTTTGTAGGTGGTATTCCAACTTACGATCCTGCGCTATTAACAGCCGGCAAAGCAGACGAAAACGTGATTCGCCAAGCGCTACAATTTTTTGTATGGCAGCTTGAAGGTTTACGTAGCTTTGAAAAGCCCGCTATTTTTGCAATTGCAAAAGAAGTTGCAACATTCCACGAGCTTAAGATTAAAGACTTTTTAGAGCCAATATTTGTCGCAATTACTGGCAAAACGTCAAGTACGTCAGTGCTTGATGCAATGGAAATATTGGGGTCTGACTTATCACGTGCTCGTTTACGTGTTGCACTTGCTCATTTAGGTATTTCTAAAAAGCAGGCTAAAAATATAGAGCGTGCGTACCGCGAATACCCAAGTGCATAATTGCTAAATAATGCATTTTTAAAAGCCGAGCTTAGTAAAATAAGTTCGGCTTTTTTGTGTCAGGTTGTTTAGCTATATGACATCGTATTTTGATATTGTTTAGCCTAAGCATTCATAATTTACTAAATGCTACAATGCGGCATATAAACTCATAGGAGGCAGTATGATTGCAACCGTTAAAAACAAAGCTATTTTTAGCAGTAATACATTTTCGATAAACCTTGTTACTTACCCAATTAATCACAGCGTAATGAACCATATTGACCCTGTGCAGCAAGGGCGCTATTACAAGCTCAACTTTGTATTAGAAAAACCTAAAGCGGGTGGGGTATTTAAATGCTCAAAATGCATTATAAATTTATTTAATCGCGTGTATTTATTCAGACCCGATAAGTACGAACACAGCGTATCTAAAATCGAGTCTGGAAAGCGCGTACTACTGAGCTTTGCGCTTAATATATAATTTATTAATAGTCGTAGGCCTGTCCGGTGCATAAAACAGATAGGTCGCAGTACGATACAGACGTTTCACCACAAGAATTGATAGTAAAAGCATTTCCGCCTCTATTCATAGTATCATTCTTAAGTGCGTCAATGGCGTGAGACTTAGCGCGGTTATAGCTAATATTAGGCTTAGCATCACGATTGTTGCTAACACAGAACTGCCCTTCAACTCGACCTAAAAGTTTAGCACCGCTTTCGTGCGCCTCTTGATCACTATAAAACTGTTGAAGATCTCCTCTAGCAACACGAGTACTGACCTGCTCTGCTAAAATATCTTTAGTTATATTGGTATGGAAGCGAGCTCCAGAACAACCAGCTAAAATAATGAGTAAACTTAAGGTTGCTGTGACTCTTAGCATATCTAATTGATCCATCAATTTATTAATTTCGTTAGGAAATAAAGATACCCATTTAATTTAATACATGCAAGGCTAATAGGTTAATAAATTGTTTGTATTTGTAAGTGACTTAAATACTACTGAGCATAGGGTAAGTAAACAAAAAGAAGTGGCAAATATTAACCAACCAATGGCATAAAATAGCCCACTCTAAGCGCTGCGTTTTATAAAAAACATAGCCATACCCCAAGCCTGCAATAAATGAAACCAATACATAGTTAATTCCTCCAGCAAAATGTGCCAAAGCAAAAATACCTGCAGTAATTACAGGGGCAAGTATTGCTAAACGGGTCGGTGTAATTATTTTGTTAAGCTTAGTTTGTAGTAAACCTCTAAATAAAGCTTCCTCGGCAACACAGGTAAATAAAAGATTAATAGCCATAAAGGCTAACCAAAAGTCAGGAACCTTAGGGTTAAAGCTTATAAGTCCAAGCATTAAAGCCGCAATGAGCGTAGCTAAAACAGTAGCAATAATTATTAAACTGGCTTGTTTAAAGTTTAATGGGCCCGCTTTATTAGAGTCTGCTTTTAAAGCTTTTTTATTTGAATAAAAGTAAGCACAAAGAAATAAACCCGCCATAGCTTTATCAAAATTAGCATAAAGGGTAAAAGCAATCGCATCGCTTGTAATACGCTCGTTTATAACAATAGGGAGGTTATTAAAACCAGGCACCCAATGAAGTGCTAATGCCAATGAGGAAACTATAAACACAGTACTTAAAGTAGCGCGAATTATTGCCTGCTTTGTATTTAGCACACAGTAGTATAAAACAACGTAAAGCCCAGTGAACAGCAGAGCATATAAATTTATATAACCTTGAAAATATGCACTCACAACACCTAAAGCTAGTAAGTAGTGCCAAAGGGGTTGTCGCATTATTGATATTTTGCAATACGGAAAAACACATATAATTGATAGCGCTAATAAATAAAAGGTCATTGTTTTTTATTGCTCTGTTTTATTTAGCAACTAATCTAACAGATTCGACCTCTCAGTATTTTTTTTCTGGTAATATAGATAGGTTATAAGCAGTTTAAGCAGTGAACAAACTATGTTAAGTCCTTTTTTTCAGCAGCATGCTGATTATGTTTCTATCTCTCGTGAGCAGGGTTGTCGATTCGCTAAATGCGTTGCTGACGATTACAATCCACTTCACGACAAAGATGCCAAAAAGTTTTGCGCGCCAGGAGACTTACTTTTTTCATTGGTACTAGACCGCTACGGTATTAGTGAACAAATGGAATTTACTTTTGCCGGTATGGTTGATGAAAACACCAAACTTAACTTCCCTGAAGGGGCTGATGAGTTTGATGTAACCAATGGCGAAAAAGTTATTTTAAAGGTAAAGCGCAAAGGTAAAACCAGCCAATGCCCAGCACTGACTAATAGCCTAATAAAAAATTATGTTGAGTTTTCTGGTACTACTTTCCCGCATGTAATTATTCCATTAATGGGTAAGCAAGAGGTAATGATTAACCCTGCTCGCCCAATGATTATTTACGAATCAATGCTTATCAATCTTGATAATCTTGATATTACAGAACCAGAACTTGAGTTTGCAGAGCCTAGTTTTGAGTACGCCGGCAAGCGCGGAAAAATTACACTACGTTTTAACCTGTTAGAAAACGGCGTTAAAGTGGGTAGTGGTGAAAAGCATATGGTAGTTTCGGGTATACGCGAATACTGCCAAGCAACAGTTGACGATTTAATAGCGTTTTACAACGAGCGTAAAGCGACACTAAAGCCAGCTTAAAGCTACAGCAAACTATAAAAGGCGCTAAATACAGCTGTTATTTAGCGCCTTTTTTATTGTTTTTAGCGCTAAAGTGAAAGTGAGCAACCACGATTAAATACTTTTCTGGACTGGATAATTTACGCAGTACAGTAATATGCGTACAATAGCGCTCTTTGTTATTTTAAAGCTAAACCTATGTCTGCCACTACGTTCTCATCACTTAATCTCGACCCGTTATTATTAACAGCGATTGAGCAAAATAATTACACTCAACCAACCGCAATTCAGATTAAAACTATTCCGCCTATTTTAGCCGGAAGTGATGTAATGGGCAGCGCGCAAACAGGTACGGGTAAAACTGCCGCCTTTGTTTTACCTTTATTACATAAGCTTTTAAATACCCCTAAAAAAGATGAGCAAGGCCTTGCACGTGTAGTCATTTTAACGCCAACCCGTGAGCTTGCTCAGCAAGTATTTGCAAGCTTTGAAAAGTACGCACAAGGCACTAATATCAATGGCGCTTTAGCCTATGGTGGCGCAAGTATTGGCCCTCAAATAAAAGCACTTAAAACAGCGCAAGTTATAGTGGCAACACCTGGGCGTTTGCTTGATCATATAGTTAAAGGCAGTGTGGTACTTTCAAGCGTAGACTCCTTAGTGTTTGACGAAGCTGACCGCATGCTTGATATGGGCTTTATTGATGAAATTAGACGTATATTGCGACATATCCCGGGCGATCGCCAAACTTTACTATTTTCAGCTACGTTTGATGACAGCGTGTTTGAACTCAGTAAAAAGTTACTTAAAAACCCAGAGCTAATTGAAGTTGATAAACGTAACTCAGCAGCCGTTGAAGTAGAGCAAGTTATTTACGCTGTAGATGAGGATCGTAAGCGCGAACTTGTATCGCACATGATTGGTATGAAAAACTGGCGCCAAGTGCTTATTTTTACTCGCACAAAACAAATGGCTGATCAGCTTGCTAAAGAAATGTGTAAAGACGGTTTAAAAACCGAATCAATCCATGGCGACAAATCGCAAGGCGCACGCGACCGTGCATTGCAAAACTTTAAAGAAGGTATTACACGCGTACTTGTTGCAACCGATGTAGCTGCGCGTGGTTTAGATATTTCTACACTTAGATACGTAATTAACTTTGAACTACCGTACATTGCCGAGGATTACGTGCACCGTATTGGCCGTACAGGTCGTGCTGGCGAACAAGGACTTGCTATGTCGCTGGTAAGTCTTGATGAGCAATGGCTGCTAGAAGAAATTGAAGTACTACTCGATACGCGTTTAACGCCGCAGTGGTTAGAAGGTTACGAGCCAGATCCTAATAAAAAGCCAAAAGATAATCGTAAAAATACTAACAAGTCGCGAAAAGATCGCGATAAAAAACGCATAACTGGTAAAAGAGAGCCAAGCAGACGTCGTAAATAATAGCTTTTATTTTGCTTTTTTGCCTATACTGGAGCTACTAAATAGCCGAGGTAAAGCTAATGTTTGAAACTGATCAATGGGCATTTTCTGGTATTGATGGCCAGATATCTTTGCATAAATGGCAAAAAACCATAGATCTTATTACGGGGCTTTTTTCAGCCCCGTCTGGTTATATCGTACAGGCAACAAGTAAAGGCTATCGCGTTGTTATTAGAAGTAACGAAGGTGGCTCTAACTTTGAGACAAATCCCATACTTCCTCCTCAAACACCTCTTTTTTGTCGTCACGTTGCTGAAACTAATAATATTTTATATGTTAATGATGCAAGCAATAACGATGCATGGAACACCCTACCAGAAGTAGTTGAAGATGGTGTTGAATCCTACCTAGGTTTACCTATTCATTGGCCTGAGGGCGAAGTGTTTGGCACGCTATGCTTAAAAGACACTAAAATAACAAGCTATACCGATGAATATTTTGAACTCATAGAGCAACTACGCGATTTAATTGAAGATGATTTAGCACTTGTGCATAGCTATGAGCAAATGCGCGAAATAGCCATGTTAGACTCATTAACAGATATTTATAATCGCCGAGCACTCAACTTATTAGCCCAGCAAAAACTTAACTTAGCGCTACGTTTAGGCTTCGACGTATGTTGCTTGTTTATTGATATAAACGACTTTAAAAAATTAAACGACACCTGCGGACATGAAGTGGGCGACAAAGCCTTAATTATATTGGCAGATACGCTAAAAAACCATTTAAGAGATGCCGACATAGTAGGGCGTTTAGGTGGTGATGAGTTTGTTGCAGTAATGCAATTAAGCGATAAAAGCAAGATTAACTACATCATGGATAAAATATCCTCTGAGTATTCAAAAGCCTTACTCAAAGAAGACGTTTGCGATTTATCGCTTAGTATTGGTTATAGTTTTACTAATAAACAAAAGCAGCCCTTTGAAGCGCTATTAAATGATGCAGACCACGCAATGTATAAAAATAAACAAGCGTACAAGCTCGCTAAAAAAGCACAATAAAAGGAGGTTCGTCATGACTCATGCCACACAAACTTGGCTAGTTTTTTCTGCGATAGGTTTTATTTTTTCCTTAGCAATAATAAGCTTATTTGAAA
Organism: Pseudoalteromonas sp. NGC95; assembly: GCF_015864705.1. Taxonomy (NCBI): domain Bacteria; kingdom Pseudomonadati; phylum Pseudomonadota; class Gammaproteobacteria; order Alteromonadales; family Pseudoalteromonadaceae; genus Pseudoalteromonas; species Pseudoalteromonas sp. NGC95. The sequence continues at coordinate 28,701 of NZ_JADYWR010000001.1, read as the reverse complement.
CGTTCCCTAGCATTAGATTTATATCTAATGAGGGAATAATTTTTGGTGTTATGTGCTCCTCTATGGGGTTTGCCTTAAAAAGGCTTGAGAGTAATAACCAAAAACACCTTCAATAAATAGCTTAAGCTGCAAATCTTTACTTGTATTTATTAATTAATTTTTCAAAGAACGGACATAAAAAAGCAAGCCATTAGGCTTGCCAAGAAGGGTGTTAATTAGCTCTAACCTAGCCTTTAAGCTATTAGCTTTTCGGCTAGGTTTAATTCCATTATTGCTTTTAATAAACGGTATAAGTTGATTGATGCATCAATTTCTTCTTTACGGTTTGTTAAGCTTTCAATATTTAAGCCCAGCGGTACATCTAAATGCGCACAGCTTTTAAGTATTAAGTCGAGGTTTTCGCGGCAAATACGTACTGATTCGCTTAATGTATTGTCTGCATCAAGCATGCGCCATTTAGTTGCCTCTGGCACTGAGATACCCAACCATTGCATAAAGTCTAAGGTTTTTTCGCCGCCGCACGGGGTAAACGTTAATATAATACGTTGAGGTGTAATCCCTTGTGCTTTACATGTACGTGCGTAGCTAGTAATTAGCTCTATAGTCGCTTGTGCATCGTAAACAGCTTGCGATATAAAAAACTGACAACCTTGTGCTGTTTTTTCTATTAATCGTTCGTGCTCATTTCGTTTGCTTGAATGGCGCTCGGCAATAGTAACGCCACCTAAAAAGAAATCATCTGACTGCTCAGCCATCGCTTTATAAGCATCTGGCAGGCTTAGCTTTATATCGCCTATCGATGATGGGCTACCTACTAAAACAACATTTTGTAAATCGTAGTCGTTTTTAGTTTCACTTAGCCAATCTTTAAATTCGCCTACGCCACGCTGCGCCACACTCTTATAAGTAATTACATCTTGTGCAGATAAATTACGAAGTAAATGGCTGTATTCACGCGGATCAACGGTTTGTTTAAACGCAAATGGGCGGTCTTGGTTAGTTCGGCTGCTTTCGTCTTGAATGTCGTAAATTATCACACCGTCGTATTCAATTTCGTGTAAGCGACCTAATAGCTTTTCTGCAATGGTTTTTAATTGCGCTTTATCGGTGCCAATTTTAGGCGGGGTAGTACCAATAAGATAAACACCTTGATTGGTGTCCACTATCTTCTCTTTTAGTGATAAAGCCATAATCCTCATTCCAGCTAAGTTTGTTTTGATGGATTTAATATAGCAGCCATTTAGACGTCTAGATAGATTTATTTAATGAAAGTTTTTCAATTAACATGATGTTTATTCATAGTGCTTGTTCCCATAATTTATAATTGACACAGTTGTTTACATAATAAATCCCCTTGGGACTCTTATATTTATTGGCTTTGGGGCATAATTAAAGAGTTAAATCTGACAACAAATTTGCTCAATTTAAAAAGGGACAACAATGAAATTTAAATTATTAGCAACCAGCTTAGCGGTATCGCTGGCGTTAACAGGTTGCGCCATGCAACAAAACCAAAGCACGCAAACAACAGCACAACAAGAACAAGTAAATAAAGCTGATGACCGTGTTTTCTCGCAAGATTATTTAATTGAAGAGCTAGAAAACGGCTTACGTGTCATGGTTGTTAAAACCGACTACCCTGATGTAGTGTCGCTGCAAATTCCGGTATCGGTTGGGTCGCGTAACGAAGTTGAAGAGGGCAAAACAGGCTTTGCTCACTTTTTTGAACACATGATGTTTAAAGGCTCACAAAAATACCCTGAAGATGTGTACTCAGACATATTAAAAAATTCAGGTGTTGATAACCGCGCTTATACAACAAACGATTTTACAAACTACCATTTAAACTTTTCAAAACAGCACCTTGATAAAGTGCTTGAGCTTGAAGCTGATATTTTTCAAAACTTAACTTACACCGAAGAGCAATTTAGAACAGAAGCACAAACGGTAAAAGGTGAGTACTTAAAAAACAACGCGAGCCCAATTCGTAAATTATTAAGCGCTGTACGCGAAGAAGCGTTTGATAAGCACACGTATAAACACACCACTATGGGCTTTTTTAAAGACATAGAAGCCATGCCAGATCAAATGGCGTACGGGAAAGAGTTTTTTGCTAAATTTTATAAACCTGAGTATGTGTCACTTGTTATTGTGGGCGATGTAGATCCACAAGCAACAATGGCAATGGTTAAAAAGCATTGGGGTAGCTGGAAAAAGGGTAACTATGTTGCTGACATTAAAGCAGAGCCTGTTCAACAAGCACCAAAATATTTGCACCAGCAAGATGAAGCGCTACCAGGACATTGGTTACTTGTATCCTACAAAGGCGCTGCGTGGGAGCCTGCTAAAAAAGACAGAGCAGCACTTGATTTAATCTCACAGCTTTATTTTTCTAGTAATTCAGATTTATATCAAGAGCTAGTGGTCGACAAACAAATTGCCAGCCAAATGTTTACTTATAACCCTGAGACTAAAGATCCGGGTTTATTACACGTATTTGTTAAAGTAGAAAACGCAGACGATTTAGCCACTGCGCGCGATGCCATTAACCGCACTTATGCAAAAGCACGCACTGAGCTTGTTGATGAGCAAAAGTTGAGTGATTTAAAATCGAACCTTAAATACAGCTTTATTAATGGCTTGGATTCATCGCAAGCGATTGCATCAACTCTTGCCAGCTACATGCATTTTGAGCGCGATCCTGAAGTTATAAACCAGCTGTATAAATCGGCAGATAACATTACCAGCGCAGATATTAAAGCCGTTGCTAATAAATACTTTACTGATAACGCACGTACCACATTAACAATGTCGGCACTTGATAAAGCCCCAGGTTTCGAGCAAGAAATTAATTTAAATGCGCTTACTGCAAAGCTTAAACAAGCACCTGCGGCACCTGTATTTAAAGTACTTGATAAAACGAATGGCTCGCCATTAATTGATGTTAACTTTTTATTCAATACCGGTGCGGCTGCCGACCCACAAGGCAAAAAAGGTGTTGCTGCGTTAACTGCGGCTATGCTTGCACAAGGTGGCTCAGAGGCGACAAGCTATAAAGATATTCAAAAAGCACTTTATCCGCTTGCGGGTAGCTTTGGTTATCAAATAGATAAAGAAATGCTGTCGTTCCAAGGACGTATTCATAAAGATAATGCGGCGCAGTGGTATTCACTTGTGAGCGATCAATTACTAAACCCAGGTTTTAGAGATGACGACTTTAAGCGCCTTAAAAAAGAAATGATCGATGGCATTAAGTCAGGCTTAAAAGCATCTAACGATGAAGAGCTAGGCAAAGAAGTGCTATACAGTGCGCTTTACAAAAATCACCCTTACGAAAGCTACAACTATGGTGATATTTCGGATTTAGAAGCGTTGACGCTAGATGACGTTAAAGCGTTTTATAACAGCGAGCTTACGCAATCTAAACTCACGGTTGGTTTAATTGGGGCTGTACCTGCAAAGCTTAAAGCTAAAATGATGAGCGATTTTGCAACGCTACCAAAGGGTGAGCAAAGCCGTTTAAGTATTCCTGATGCGCCAGTGCTTAAAGGTCATCATGCAACGATTGTAGAAAAGTCAGCGCAATCGACGGCGGTATCGTTTGGTTTCCCTATTGATACAATTAGAAGTAGCGAAGACTGGACAGCCCTTTGGCTTGTGCGTTCGTACTTTGGTGAGCACCGTAGTTCTAACAGCTTTTTATATGAGCGTATTCGTGAAACTCGCGGCATGAACTACGGCGATTACGCATACATTGAATACTTTCCACGTGGTATGTTTCAAACCAAGCCTGATGCAAACCTAGGGCGCTCTGAGCAAATATTTCAAGTGTGGTTACGCCCACTTCGCTCTAATAACGATGCGCACTTTGCAACACGTACCGCCTTGTTTGAGCTAGATAAGCTAATTAAAAATGGTATGAGCGAAGATGACTTTGAAGCAACACGTAACTTTTTAATTAACTTTGTGCCGCAAATGGTTGCAAGTCAAAACCGCCAATTAGGTTACGCACTTGATAGCGAATTTTACGACACAGATAGTTTTGTAAGTTACGTAACTAACAAACTTAAAACGCTAAGCGTTGCTGATGTAAATCGCGTTATTAAAGAAAACTTACAAACAGACAATGTTCAATATGTGTTTATAACCGCAGGCGGCGCTGATATGCAAAAACGTTTAGCGTCGCAGCAAACATCACCAATGGTCTATAACACTAATAAACCTGCTGAGTTGGTTGCTGAGGATAAAGTGATTGCCGATTATAAATTAGCAATTCCTGCAAAAAATATTGAAGTGATGAAAGTTGATAAAGTATTTCAATAATTTAAGTGGTTTTTAAACTATCTTGAAACGTATAAAAAATGCCCCAGTGCTTTAAAGCTCTGGGGCATTTTTATATTAATACTTTAAGCCAAAGCAAAGGCTTGTTACTAATAAAATAAGCTCGTTACTAATATCATAAGCTTGTTATTAATAGCATACAGCCAACACCGAGTGTAAAGCTAATTAAAGAGCTTATAGCAATAGCTACAATAAACTTTTGCGTTGATTGGACTTTAACCATTTCATCTACTTCTAAGTCGTCTAGTTTTATAAGCTCGCCTTGGCGCACTTCAAATACTGCGCATAAAGCCATTGTGGTTTCTTTTGATGCCGCACCTTCTTTTTCTACACGCTGAATGGTACGTAAGCTTACATCGCAGGCATCGGCAAGTTGCTGTTGCGTCCAATTAAATTGCTGCCTAAGTTCTTTTATTGTTTTAGGGTTAAGTTGCATGCGTTTATTTACCTACCACTAAGTCAATTAGCGCAAAGGTTGAATACCCACCTAAGTATCCGGCAAGTACACAGGCAGAAAAAAAGAGCACGGCTCTTTTCGTATCCTTAATAAAAGGAAGTACAGTTTGTTCTTGCTGCTTTATTTGCTCATTATTTTTAAAAAAAGTACATTCAAGCTTGCCAGTGATAATATTTAGCATGTGATATTTAACTTGGTAGTTATGTTCTTTAAACTCAAATGTATGCGTGCTTTTTCTACCAACGCTACGCTTACTACTAACTAAATCGTCGTTTACATAGATTTCTTCTTTGCCTGTAAAGTAGCTGCCAAAACAGGCTATTTGATTGTCGCCATCTTGAAAGTAAAATTTGTAACCTAATTTTCTTGTATTTAATATATCGTTTTTCATCATCGTTATCCTTGTTGAGTTGATGATGCTAATTTAGCGTTTGTTTTTGTTATTTACGCCGTCAGCTGTACGCCAGTATGTATTTTGGCATATGACAGGTGAGCTGTCATATGTTGTTAGCTTTTGATTTTTATTAATTTATTATATTTTAAGTATGCATTGGTCATTTTAGCTACTGTCGTATAACTTAATCTAAAAAATAGGTAAGTATTTAAAATATCATTTCTGGGTGCTAGTTATATCTAATAACCAGAACAAATAACTAAGGGATTAACACCTTAGTGGTTAAATCCGTTAGACTTGGGAAAAGGCTATTTTATATCAACTTAAGGCAGTGCAGTATTATGCGTCATGCAATTTGGCAACAGCTTCGCGACGAAGCTAACGATGTAGTAAAACGTGAACCATTATTAGCAAGTCATGTTTATTCATGCATTTTGAATCATGATTGTTTAGGTTCGGCATTGAGCTTTATTGTTGCTAATAAGTTGGCTGATGCGGTGGTATCTGCATTCACTATCCGAGAGTTGTTCGACCAAGCATTTGTAAAATGTGACCGTATGCTCTCGTTTGTTGCTGAGGATATTAAAGCGGTAAAAGACCGCGATCCGGCATCAGAAACATATCTTACGGTTATATTAAATCTAAAAGGTTTTCATGCTATTCAGGCGCACCGTTTGGCTAATTGCTTGTGGCAACAAAACCGCAAAGAGCTAGCGCGCTTTATTCAAAGCCGTAACTCTGAAGTGTTTGGGGTCGATATTCACCCAGCATGTAAAGTGGGTAAAGGCATTATGTTTGACCACGCAACCGGTATTGTTATTGGTGAAACAGCGGTAATTGAAGATAACGTATCAATTTTGCAATCTGTAACGCTTGGCGGTACAGGTAATGAGCAGGGCGATCGTCATCCTAAAATTAGAGCGGGCGTATTAATTGGCGCCGGCGCTAAAGTACTTGGTAATATTGAAGTAGGTGAGGGCGCACGAATTGGTGCGGGCTCAGTTGTACTTAGCAATGTTCCACCACACACAACCGCTGTTGGCGTACCCGCTAAAATTATTGGTCGACCGGATTGTGAGTGTCCGGCGCAAAGTATGAACCAAAACTTTTTGACTCAACAAGAGCCAGAAAACGCATCGCATACTAGCGCAATGCTGTAGCCTTAGGTAAAAATAATGTCTAATAAAAGTAACTCACTTTCAATGTTGCTAAGTTTTATTACTGGTGTGGGGTTGGCTAGTAGTTACTTTTTGTTTTTTAATAAAATATCTAATGACGCATATCCTCAGTCAGAAAATACGCGTCAGAATGTTACTATTAAAGTCAGTAGCAATAATAAACTTAGTAGTCATGATGTTAGCAATGACTCAAACCTAAATAGCGCTTTAATTACGGCCAACCAAAATGCTACACGGCAATTTGTTGAACAAGAGTATACTCAGCAAATAAGTACGCTTACCGACGAGCTTGCCGTTAAAACCAAGGAACTAAAGCGTGCCGAACAACAATTAAAGTCAACTCAGTTAGCGCAATTAGATGATGTTGATTTTTCTAAGCAACTTGATGAAAAATTTGATAATGAAAGTGAAAATACTCAGTGGAGTTATGAAATAGAAACGGCGCTTACCGATTTTTTAATTACCAGCAACTTGAGTAACTCAGCACAGTTAAGTGATTTGGAGTGCAAGCAAACTCTGTGTAAATTTGTAATTGTTGCTGAGCAAAGTAATGAGCAAGGACATGCACAGTGGCGTGAGCTTAACGATAAGCTAACAGCAATGCCCTGGTGGCAGCAATTTAAGCTAACTACATCAAGCTCTAACGACGAGAAAATAGAGTTTGTAGTAAGTATCAAAGAGTAAGTATACGCACTTTATAATGTTTTTTTAACGCCTTAGCTATGTACTTGTGAGTGCACCACGCCGTCAACAAATTCTGTAATTAGCGTGTCGCCAGCTTTTACATCTCCTACCGATTTAACCACTTTGTTTTTCTCATTTTTTGTAATGCTGTAACCACGTGCTAATACGTTGAGTGGGCTTACTGAGTCTAATCTACTCGCTTGTAACGCCAAATTATTATTAGCTTGTTGCAATTGATGTTGTATAGCCTGATTAAGCCTTGCTTGTATTTGCGTAAGTTGATGGCTTGCTGTAGCGAGTTTTTTGTCGGGTGATTGGCGCATTAAACGCGGCGTTAAGTTATTGAGTGTGCGTTCTTGCTGGTATAAACGATTACGCATAGCTTGTTGCAGTGCAATGCTTAGCTCATCCAAGCGTTGTGATTTTTGATTGAGCTGATTACGCGGATGACACAAATTAAGGCGGTGTTGTAACTGCGTTGCTAGTGCGCGTTTGTCGGCAATACCGTGCTTAAACGCGTTAGATAAACGATTAACTAATTGCGTTACCTTATTGTGTAACTCTTGCGTATTTGGGCTTACAAGCTCAGCTGCGGCTGATGGGGTCGCTGCACGAACATCAGCGACGTAATCGCTAATAGTGGTATCTATTTCGTGGCCTACCGCACTTACTATCGGTAATTCACTTTTGAAAATAGCGCGGGCGAGCTGTTCGTGATTAAAACACCATAAATCTTCAAGTGATCCGCCGCCTCGCCCTAAAATAAGTACGTCTACTTCATCACGTGTGTTGGCTAATTCAATTTGGTTAATTAAATGCACGTGCGCTTCTTTGCCTTGTACGATAGCAGGGTAAATGATGACTTCTAGCTGCGGTGCACGGCGTTTGAGTACCGTTAAAATATCTTTTATAGCAGCGCCTGTTGCTGAGGTAATAACACCAATGCGATTAATGTTTTGCGGAAGTGGTTTTTTATACGCAGAGCTAAATAATCCTTCGGCGGCCAAACGCATTTTAAGCGCATCGAATTCTTGTTTTAGCTGACCTTCGCCGGCCGGTTCCATATGCTCAACAATAAGCTGGTAGTCACCGCGAGGTTCATAAAGCGATACACGCGCTTTTACTGTAACTTGTGCGCCATTTACAGGGCGGTAGCTTTGATTGCGATTATTTCCGCGCCACATAGCGGCTTTAATTTGTGCTTTATCGTCTTTTAACGAAAAATACCAATGCCCGGATGCAGGGGTAATAAAGTTAGAAATTTCGCCCGTGAGCACTAAAGATGCAAAACCTTGCTCAAGGATTGTGCGAATTTCTCTATTAAGGCGTGAAACGGTGTAAACCGCCTGCGAAGGCTTCGAAAACATAAAAAACAACCTAAAACTATTTATTGCACTACTTTATCATAAATATTTGCGAAATATTATTTACTCATGCCAACAACGCTGTTAAAATTTGGCCGCAATTCCTTATCTTAGATCCACATGTGAGAAGTTGCCAAAATGCTTAGAATCGCTAAAGAAGCTCTTACCTTTGATGACGTACTTTTAGTACCTGGTCATTCTACTGTTTTGCCACACACGGCAAATATTTCAACTCGCTTAACGCGTGGTATCAAACTTAACTTGCCGCTTATTTCAGCATCTATGGATACTGTTACAGAAGCTCGTTTAGCTATTGCCCTTGCGCAAGAAGGTGGTCTTGGTTTTATTCATAAAAACATGACTATTGAAGAACAAGCGAAAAACGTACGTAAAGTTAAAACCTACGAAGCAGGTATTGTTTCATACCCTGTAACGGTGACTGCCGATTTAACAATTGCAGATGCAATTGAGCTTTCGCACGAAAAAGGTTTTTCAGGCTTTCCGGTTACCGATAGCAATAATGTGCTTGTAGGCATTGTTACTAGTCGTGATATGCGTTTTGAAACTAAGCTTGAACAGCCTGTTTCTACCGTTATGACTAAAAAAGAAAAGCTTGTTACCGTTAAAGAAGGCGCAGCACGCGAAGAAATTTTAGGCTTAATGCACGAACACCGCATTGAAAAAATCCTTGTTGTTGATGATGAATTTAAACTTAAAGGCATGATCACAGTAAAAGATTACCAAAAAGCCCAAGACAAACCTGACGCATGTAAAGACGACCAAGGTCGTTTACGTGTAGGTGCAGCTGTAAGTGTTGGTGCAGGTACTGATGAGCGTATTGCTGCATTAGTAGAAGCGGGTATTGATGTTTTACTTATCGATACATCGCATGGCCACTCTCAAGGTGTTATTGACCGTGTTACTAAAACACGTAAAGAGTACCCAGACTTACAAATTATTGCAGGCAACATAGCAACAGCTGAAGGTGCGATTGCACTTGCTGATGCCGGTGCCGATGCAGTTAAAGTAGGTATAGGCCCAGGTTCTATCTGTACTACACGTATTGTTACCGGTTGTGGCGTTCCACAAATTACAGCTATTTCAGATGCTGTTGAAGGCTTAAAAGGTCGCGACATTCCTGTTATTGCTGATGGTGGCATTCGTTTTTCTGGTGATATTGTTAAAGCACTTGTTGCTGGTGCATCGTGTGTAATGGTGGGTTCACTTCTTGCTGGTACTGAAGAAGCACCAGGTGAAGTTGAATTATACCAAGGCCGTTATTACAAATCTTACCGTGGTATGGGCTCATTGGGCGCGATGGATCAAAAAGAAGGTTCATCAGATCGTTACTTCCAAAAATCAAACGAAGCAGACAAGTTAGTACCTGAAGGTATTGAAGGTCGCGTAGCTTACAAAGGCCCTATTGCAACGATTATTCATCAGCAAGTGGGCGGCCTGCGAAGTGCTATGGGCTTAACGGGTTGTGCAACAATTGAAGAGCTAAATACAAAACCACAATTTGTACGTGTTACTTCAGCCGGTATGGGTGAGTCGCACGTTCATGATGTGCAAATCACTAAAGAAGCACCAAATTACCGCTTAGGTTAAGCAGCGTAATTAATTTAATATACGGGGCTTGCTTTGCAAGCCCTCTTTTTAGTCGTTTACATTAACAAACGGCATTTAGCATCAGACTTTACGAGATACTCCATGAGCAAAGATATTCACGATTCACGAATTCTCATTTTAGACTTTGGTTCACAATACACTCAATTAATCGCCCGTCGTGTGCGTGAAATTGGTGTTTACTGTGAACTTTGGGCATGGGATGTGACTGAAGAGCAAATCCGCGAGTTCAACCCACAAGGTATTATTCTTTCTGGTGGTCCAGAATCAACAACACTTGAAAACAGCCCGCGCGCTCCTGAGTATGTATTTAATGCAGGCGTGCCTGTGCTAGGTATTTGCTACGGTATGCAAACAATGGCAGCTCAACTTGGCGGAAGTGTACACAGCTCTGATAAAAAAGAGTTTGGTTACGCACAAGTAGAAAAAGTAGGCAACTGTGCATTATTTGATGCAATTGAAGACAGCATTACCGATGGCGGCAACGGCATACTCGACGTATGGATGAGCCATGGCGACAAAGTAATGGATATTCCAGCTGGTTTTGCAACAACAGCTAAAACATCTACTTGTCCACATGCTGCAATGTCTAACGAAGAAAAACGTTTTTACGGTGTACAGTTTCACCCAGAAGTAACACACACGCACCAAGGTCAGCGCTTATTAGAGCGTTTTGCTATTGATATTTGTGGCTGTGAAAAATTGTGGACTGCTGCAAAAATTATCGATGATGCTATCGAGCGTATTAAAGAAACAGTTGGCGATGACGAAGTTATTTTAGGCCTCTCTGGTGGTGTTGATTCATCGGTTGTGGCTATGCTTATTCACCGTGCAATTGGCGAAAGACTAACATGTGTATTTGTTGATAATGGTTTACTTCGTTTAAACGAAGGCCAACAAGTAATGGACATGTTTGGTAATAAATTTGGCTTAAACATTGTTAAAGTTGAAGCTGAAGAGCAGTTTTTAAATGATCTAGCGGGTAAGTCAGACCCAGAAGATAAACGTAAAGCCATTGGTCACACGTTTATTAATGTATTTGATGAGCAAGCCAAAAAGCTTAAAAATGCAAAATGGTTAGCGCAAGGTACAATTTACCCAGATGTAATTGAATCAGCGGCATCTGCAACTGGTAAAGCGCATGTTATTAAATCTCACCACAATGTGGGTGGATTACCAGATGACATGAAAATGGGCCTTGTTGAGCCATTACGTGAATTATTCAAAGATGAAGTACGTAAAATTGGCCTAGAACTAGGTTTACCGTACGACATGCTTTACCGTCATCCTTTCCCTGGACCAGGTTTAGGTGTGCGTGTACTTGGCGAAATCAAAAAAGAATACTGTGATTTATTACGCCGCGCTGATGCGATTTTCATCGAAGAGCTTCACAAAGCTGAGCTTTACCATAAAGTAAGCCAAGCGTTTACTGTATTCTTACCTGTTAAATCGGTAGGGGTTATGGGCGATGCACGTAAGTACGATTGGGTTGTATCACTTCGTTGTGTGGAAACAATCGACTTTATGACAGCGCGCTGGTCACATTTACCTTATGAGTTTTTAGGTGTGGTATCAAACCGTATCATTAATGAAATAGATGGTATTTCTCGTGTTGTTTACGATATTTCAGGTAAACCACCCGCAACTATCGAATGGGAATAATTAATTTTAGTTTTAATTAACTAATTTTAAGTGATTAAAAACGGCGAATTAGCATGCTAATTCGCCGTTTTGTTTATTTAAAAAGCAGTTAAACTAAAAGAGTGATTTTTCTCTTTACCTTTGGCGAAACTTCTCTATAATTCGTCGTCATTGCAGGGGCGTAGTTCCAATTGGTAGAACAGCGGTCTCCAAAACCGATGGTTGGGAGTTCGAATCTCTCCGCCCCTGCCATTTCTTCTTTACATCGTTTTTATTACTTCTTATATTGTTCAAATGTCTAATCTACTGAGTTGTTATGCATCCACGTTACGCAGCTATTTTTGATATAGAAAATCTTGAACTCAATCAACATTATTGTCCTCAAGCAAATGATCAAGCTAATACTTTATCGCAAAGCACGATAGCTAGTTTTTTAACGCTAAATGAGCAACTACTTGCAGACATTAAACTCAGTGCAGAGCCTATTATTATAAATAGCGTTGTACAGGGCTGTGAGATGCAATTAAACGACAATAAGCTTACATTGCCAACCCCACAGCTCAGCGCCTCTGAGAAGCGTGCTTTATGGGCTTTAATGAGTGAATACCTTGATAAACTTTAAATCAGTAGATGAAACTGCAATACCTCAATTAATGGCCATCGAAACAGCGTGTCATAGCCATCCGTGGACTTTAAATACAATGGGTTCATGTATAGGCGGGCGCTATTTTAATGTTGCCGCATTTGATGAGGCGAGCATGATTGGTTTTTATATTGGTGAAAAAGCAGGGCCTGATTTTACACTTATGGATATTTGTGTAACACCAAGTCACCAGGGTAAGGGTATTGCAAGGCAGTTGTTAGCGCAGTTTATTGAATATGGTGAGCAGCAAAATGCTGAAAACCTCTTTTTAGAAGTTCGCGAATCAAATACGCGTGCTATTGCGCTGTACGAGCGCGCAGGCTTTGCTGAGATGTCAGTGCGTAAAAACTACTACCCAAGTGATAACCCTGCTAAAAATGGCTTTGAAGACGCTATTTTAATGGGTATGGCGCTAGGTTTAAACTTTTCATAATTAAAGTCGGTAATTAGCATTTAAAATATAGAGGCGCTAAAGTACTGCATTTGTACCGTTTTGTAAGTTTACTTTTTAGGTTACTTTGTCGCTAATTGCTTGCTCAATGGCTGCTATTAAATCATTTACCAGCTCGTCTCTTGGTACTTTATTGTTACTTTTTAAGTTCTCTTCAAGTGCCGCAGCGCTATGGTAAATTTCATCAAAGCTAAAGCATCCAGAACTGCCTTTAACACTGTGCGCTATACCTCTTAATGCTTCCCAATCATCACAATGCTGCAAAGCTTTAACTTCTTCTAAATATGTAGGTAAGTTAGCTAAGTAATTATCGGTAATTTGCTGAAACTTTTCGCTCTTTAATAGGCTATCCCATTTATTTTTATTATCTTTTTCAAGATGCAGGTAGCTTACGAGTACGTTTTCCAGAGCATCTTTATCAATGGGTTTAGCCAGTGCTTTGTCGCAACCAGCTTCTAGATAAGTGCCTATATCATGGTTCATTACATTGGCAGTAAGGGCAATGATAGGGCCATCATACGCTGCATGACGAAGCATTTTAGTCGCTTCTAATCCGCCCATTACAGGCATTTGCATATCCATAATAATAAGTTGGTAGTCGTTTACGAGCGCCATTTCTACAGCTTGTGCGCCATTACTGGCAATATCGGGTTCAAGGCCCCAGGTTTGCAGTAATAATTTAATTAATAGTTGGTTATCTGGGTTATCCTCAGCCACTAATATATTGGCGTCGAAGCTATTGGTTGCAAACGATAAGAGAGGGTCTTTCTCTGGTATTAACTGGCTTTCTTGCGTTAAAAAATCAAGCATTGGTTGATCATCAGATAGCTGACATGCCACCCTAATTGTAACTCGGCTACCTACACCCACTTCACTTTCAAGGTTTACATCGCCACCAAGCAAGAGTGCTAAGTTTTTAGAAATACACAACCCAAGACCTGTACCACCAAAACGACGTGTAGTTGTGGCATCGGCTTGTTCAAACGGCTTAAATACACGTTCTATTTGATGCTCAGACATACCAATACCAGTATCTTTAATTACAAACTCTAGCTTTTGACTTGCTTGTAAATAATGCACACAAATAGACACGCTGCCATTTTCGGTAAATTTAACAGCGTTATTAGCAATGTTTATAAGTATTTGTTTTAAGCGGGTCACATCACTATAAATGGTGCGGGGTAGCGGCAGTTGATAGTCGATATTAAGGGTTAATTGTTTTTCTTGTGCCAGTGGTTGAATAATTGATTCAATGTCGTGCACAAGCTGCACTACGTTTAACGCTGACAAATCAACAGCCAGCTTTTCAGCTTCAATTTTAGATAAATCGAGTATGTTATTTATTAACTCTAGTAAGTGTTTGGAATTACGTAAAATAGTGCTTAGGTGTTGTTTGTCATTCGCTACTTTATCGTTATGTAGTAACTGCTCTGTAAAGCCCATAATGGCCGTGAGCGGCGTGCGTATTTCGTGACTCATGTTAGCTAAAAAACGACTCTTAAGTTGATTAGCTTGCTCAGCTTGGCCAATAGCTAACTCAAGTTGGCTGTTCATAGCTTCAAGTGCTTGGGTACGACTTTCCACTTTATCTTCAAGGTGGTGTTTGTATTCTTCAAGCTGTTGTTGGTAGTGCCTTATTTGATTAACCATGTGGTTAAAGTCGTTAAATAAAACACCTACTTCATCATTTGTATGAGCTGGTAAGTGCACCGACAAATCGCCATCACCAACACGATGACTCGCAGCCCCGAGTAACTCAATTGGGTTAAGTAATAAATTACGGACCACTACAAAAATTAATATTGGCAGGGTGATCACCGAAATAATAACAATTAAGCCTGTTATTAAACTTATGGCTTTACCTGATTGATAAAGCACCCCTTTGGGAATGGTCGATACGTAATAATATCCGCCGGGCATTTGCACTGCAAAAATCATTCGCTCTATTTTGTCTATGCTTGAGAGTTCAATGGTTGAAAGCATGCCGATATCAGCGAGGTCGTGCACTTGATTAAGTTCGTACTCGCTTATGTATTGGCCACGCATATTATAATCGGAGCTAAATAAAATCTTCCCGTCTTTAGTCAACATTAAATTAAGCGTGTTGTTATATGGCGCTTCTAAAATACTAGAGTTTAGTATTGAAGGTTCTATATGTATTACAATAAAACCAAGCTGCTGTGGTCGTTTTAAATAGTAATCAACACTATAAATTCGTTGAATAAAATATAAACTAGTGGTGCCATCATCCTTTTGAATCATAAATTGCTGTTTACTTAAATTACTTTGCAATACTTGATTAAAAAACGGGTAGCTTTTAGGCGCTGTTGTTAGGTTGTTAGAGTAGTAGGCATCGCTTTTCCCACTGGCTGAAACTAAATTAATGCTAATTATATCGGGATAAGCTTCACTGTAACTGGCAAATACATCCATAAGCGCGCCAAGTTTTCGGGTGTAATTACCGTTGGCACGAATGTCATTTGCTAAAAAATCACTAAGTACTGGCGAGGTTGAAAGTAGTTTTGCAGTAGAGTGAAAAGAGTCGATATAGTTAAATATTTTTTGCTGTTGTTGCTCAACAAAACGGCTCATTATTAAATCAGCTTGTTTTTGTGTTGAATTAGTTACATTGGTGAGCGTAAAGCCACCTAAAAATAGCAGCGGTAGAATAACAAGGGGTGTTATATACCATAATAATCTAATACTTAACTTACTGGTTTTCATGACCAAACGACTTATCCTCCATGCAATCTATCAATAATATGCGTTACGACTTTATTACACAAGCTTGTGGCGGTCTTGGTGGCTAAATTACAATCAGTAGTTGCATGGTATTTAGCTCTGTATTGGTGTTTTTTTATTTTATTAAGTTATTTTAATTTAATAAGTTACATACTTATAACTGTTATTTTATTGTTCAAAAAAGTTTACATAAATTTACATAGATTTACATCTTTCAAAGTCATTTTTTAAAGATAAGTGCTATCACTTAAAATTGAATTATCTAATTAACTCTTAGTTACAAATACCAGATGGGCTAACGCAGGGCCGTTAGCCGAGCCACTAGGTTATATTCTCAAGCAATGCTTAATAATTCTAATGGTGTGCAGAGGCTTGGTGCATTGTATGCAGATCCTATTTATTTGGCTTATTACTGATTTTTTGTACCTCATTTGCAGTTAGGCTTCCCAAAATCCATATTAATAAAAAAGATCAGCTAATAATCAACCATTGATTGTTTATAAGGCCAAGATCAGCGAAAATAGTCTTCAATTACGATTAACATAACGGATCGCATGTGAAGGGCCAATTTAGGGCTTTTCTGATGGTGTGTTGAGCTTTCGAGGTTGCTCTATACCAATTTTATTAAAACAAGATCGTTCTAGCGTATTAAATAACTCACTAACTACGTTAAAAATTATTCATAGAGAATAAGTCTATGTGATAATTTCGCCTTGTTATTGCGCTATTTTATTATCGCTATAATAGAACGCTAATTTAATGCAATTGGTATTATTTAAGCCTTGAAAGCTCAGCATACTTAAAGTGGATAATATCCGTATACAAACTAAAAGAACTTTTTTAATGGCAGATCAAAATCTCCTTAGCGAAATTAATAAACGACGAACCTTTGCTATCATCTCTCACCCAGATGCTGGTAAAACAACCATTACCGAAAAAGTATTGTTATTCGGACAAGCGATTCAACGAGCCGGTACCGTAAAAGGCCGTGGTTCTAACCAACATGCAAAGTCTGACTGGATGGAAATGGAAAAAGAGCGTGGTATATCTGTTACTACCTCTGTAATGCAGTTTCCATATAACAACGCACTTGTTAATTTACTTGATACTCCAGGACATGAAGATTTCTCGGAAGATACTTACCGCACATTAACTGCGGTAGATTCGTGTTTAATGGTTATTGATGCGGCAAAGGGTGTAGAAGATCGTACCCGTAAGCTAATGGAAGTTACACGCCTGCGTACAACGCCAATTGTTACGTTTATGAATAAATGTGACCGTGAAATTCGCGACCCAATGGAAGTGCTTGACGAAGTTGAAACAGAGCTAAATATTGCCTGTGCACCCATTACTTGGCCAATTGGCTGTGGTAAAGAGTTCAAAGGTGTTTATCACATTCATAATGACGAAGCTGTTTTATACAAAACAGGTCAGGGTCATAAAATTCAAGAAGTTCGTACCATTAAAGGTCTTGATAACCCAGAACTTGATATTGCCATTGGTGAAGATTTAGCTGCGCAATTACGCGATGAGCTTGAGCTTGTTATTGGCGCATCAAACGAATTTGATTTAGATCTGTTTTTAGCCGGTGAGCTTTCGCCAGTTTATTACGGTACCGCACTTGGTAACTTTGGTGTTGACCACGTTTTAGATGGTTTAACTAAATGGGCACCAACGCCACTGCCTCGTGAAACCGAAGACAGACTTATTGTTGCAACTGAAGAAAACTTTACTGGTTTTGTATTTAAAATTCAGGCCAACATGGACCCTAAACACCGTGACCGTATTGCATTTATGCGTATTGTATCGGGTAAGTACAGCCAAGGCATGAAAATGAATCACGTGCGAATTGGCAAGCAAGTGAGCATTTCTGATGCGGTAACCTTTATGGCGGGCGATCGTGAACGCGCAGCTGACGCTTACGCGGGCGATATTATTGGTTTGCATAACCACGGTACCATTCAAATTGGTGATACGTTCACACAAGGCGAAAAACTTAAATTTAGCGGTATCCCTAACTTTGCGCCTGAATTATTCCGCCGTATTCGTCTTCGCGATCCACTTAAGCAAAAGCAATTATTAAAAGGCTTAGTACAGCTTTCTGAAGAAGGTGCTGTGCAAGTATTTAGACCGCTTATAAACAACGATTTAATTGTGGGCGCGGTAGGTGTACTTCAGTTTGATGTAGTTGTAGCGCGCTTAAAAGCCGAATATAACGTAGATGCTATTTACGAAGGTGTAAACGTAAATACAGCGCGTTGGGTAAGCAGCGACGATGTGAAAAAGTTTGAAGACTTTAAGCGCAAGTGCGAAAGTAATTTAGCACTCGATGGTGGCGATAACTTAACTTACATTGCGCCGAGCCGTGTAAATCTTAATTTATCGGTAGAGCGTTACCCAGAAGTGACATTTAACCACACTCGCGAAAACTAGAATCGACTGACTACAGTTAACTGAAAGCCTGCTTTGGCGGGCTTACAAAGGTAAAAAATATGAATATTCGTACTATTTTAATCGAAAAAGCCATTGCCGCAATGGCGGGCGCAGGCTTACCTGAAGATACAAACCCAGCAGTAACACAAAGCACACGTCCACAATTTGGTGATTACCAAATTAATGCAGCAATGGGCGCGGCTAAAAAAATGAAAAGCAATCCACGTGAGCTTGCGCAAAAAATTATAGATAATCTTGATGTAAGCGATATTGCTCAAAAGACTGAAATTGCGGGCCCTGGTTTTATTAATATTCATTTAAAACCTGAGTTTTTAGCGCAAAGCGTTAAAGCAGCTAACAGTGATGCAAAGCTTGCTGTAAACGAGCATGCTAACCCGCAAAAAGTGGTTGTTGACTATTCATCACCAAACCTTGCTAAAGAAATGCACGTAGGCCATTTACGTTCAACCATTATTGGTGACTCAATTGTGCGTGCGCTTGAATTTAGAGGCGACACGGTTGTACGTCAAAATCACATGGGTGATTGGGGCACGCAATTTGGTATGTTAATCGCGCATTTAGAAGATCAAATTAGCGAAGGTGTTGATTTAGATTCTGTAGCGCTTGCTGATTTAGAAACCTTTTATCGCGATGCTAAAAAACGCTTTGACGACGAAGAAGGCTTTGCTGATAAAGCACGTAATTACGTTGTTAAATTACAAGGCGGCGATGCGCACTGTGAAAAACTTTGGAAACTGTTTATAGCTACCTCAGTTAAGCATTCTGAAGAAGTATACAAGCGTTTAAATGTAACACTTACTCAAGCTGATATTATGGCTGAAAGCGCATACAACGCAGAACTTAACGATATTATTAGCCTACTTAAAGATAAAAATATTGCAGTAGAGTCGCAAGGCGCGCAAGTTGTGTTTTTAGATGAACTTGCCAACAAAGATGGTGAACCTTCTGCGTTTATCGTACAAAAATCTGGCGGTGGTTTTTTATATGCAACAACCGATTTAGCGGCATGTGATTATCGTTCAAATAAATTAGGTGCTGATCGTATCTTAATTTTTGTAGATGCACGTCAAAATCTACACTTTAATCAAGTAGAGCTTACAGCGCGTAAAGCAGGTTTATTACGAGACGAAACAAGTTACGAGTTTTGTCCGTTTGGCACCATGATGGGCGCTGATAACAAACCATTTAAAACACGTACTGGCGGCACAGTAAAACTTGCTGACTTATTAGAAGAATCAATTAACCGTGCAGCTGCAAAACTAGCTGAACGTGAATCGGATTTAAGTGATAGCGATCGCAGCGAGATTGCACGTAAAGTAGGTATTGGCGCAGTTAAATACGCCGACCTTTCTAAGCACCGTACCAGCGATTACATTTTTAACTGGGACAGCATGCTAAGCTTTGAAGGCGCAACCGCTCCTTATTTACAATATGCTTATACACGTATACGCAGTATTTTCCGCAAATCAGGCGTTGATGCAGCTACATTAAATTCAGATGTTGCAATTATTGAGCCTCAAGAAAAAGCACTAGCACTTAAGCTACTACAGCTTGAAGAAGTACTTGATTTAATGATCAGCGAAGCAACACCGCACGTACTATGTGGTTACTTATATGAGCTAGCAAGCTTATACATGACATTTTACGAAGCCTGCCCAGTACTTAAAGAGGGCGTAGAGCCAAGCGTGCGCGATAGCCGTTTAGTGCTGTGTAATTTGGTTTCTAAAACATTAGAAACGGGATTGGATTTGCTAGGTATTGAAGTTATGGAGCAAATGTAATCACCTTCTGCTGCGTGTAGTTCGCTTTGACTGCGTTGTCGTGCTTTTTTAGCCTAAGTCACATACTAAATGTATGCTCCTTGGCATAAAAAAGCACTCCGTCTTGTCAGCACTTCTACACTTGCAGATATCTGAGTTGTGTAGTTTACGTTGTAGGTTGAGTGAAACGAAACCCAACGATACACCTGAGACTCTATGTTTACTGCTATCGAATACACCCGAGGCTCGGTGTTATTGTTATCGCATACACCTGAATCTTAATATTTGTTACTACTCAACATCCATTGTTTTAAGCTCGCTACTCTAAGCTCTTTTCTAAGGCTTTATTTAAAGGATTTGTTATGAAACTCGAAGATATCCGTCGTGAATACCTGCAAGACGCGTTAAGCGAAGATAACTTGCAAGATGATCCGTTTAAGCAGTTTGAAACATGGCTTGAGCATGCGGTAGCAAGCAAACTACCCGATCCAACAGCAATGGTCGTAGCAACCGTTGATGAAACCGGTCAACCTTCACAGCGCATTGTGCTTTTAAAGCATCTGGATGATAACGGTTTTGTATTTTTTACCAATACAGGTTCGCGTAAAGCGCAAGAGCTTAAAGGTAATAACAAAATATCGCTGCACTTTCCGTGGCACCACATGGAACGCCAAGTTATTGTATATGGCGAGGCTAAACCATTGCCTACATCTGCCGTGGCAAAGTACTTTCTATCTCGTCCTAAAGAAAGCCAATTAGCGGCGTGGGCGTCAGCGCAAAGTCGTCCGGTGTCATCACGTAAAGTACTCATGGAAACCTTCGCCAACATGAAAAGTAAGTTTGCTAAAGGTGAAATTCCATTACCTGATTTTTGGGGCGGATATTGTGTAGTACCCACTAAAATTGAGTTTTGGCAAGGTGGGGCGCATCGTTTGCATGACCGCTTTATGTACCAGCGTCAAGCAAATAATAGCTGGCAAGTTACGCGCTTAAATCCTTAATAAATAGATGAGTAAGTAACCGTGCAATTTATTGACTCTCATTGCCACCTCGACTTTAGCGAGTTTGATTCGAATCGTGAATCGCTCATAAACGAGTGTGTAGCAAAGGGAGTTAGTCAGTTTGTTGTGCCGGGTATTACGCTTGCTCAATCGCATACTCTCATAAAACTCAAAGCAACTTACCCAAGTATAAAAATAGCCGCAGGGCTACATCCTTACTTTTTAGAGCAACATAAAGAATCGCACATAGAAGCGCTATTTGAATTCGCGACTGCAAATAAGCATCAGTTGGTAGCTATTGGGGAGTGCGGGCTTGATCGAAGTATTGAAAACCTTCCTAAACAAACTTATTTATTTGAGCAGCAAATAGGGCTTTCTAATGAGTTTAACTTACCGCTCATTGTGCATCATAGGCAAAGCCATGATTTAATTGCGCAATCGTTTAAGCGGTGTAAGCCAAAAAACGGGGGAGTGATTCATGCCTTTTCGGGCTCACTTCAACAAGCGCAGTACTATATTAAGCAGGGTTTTAAGCTTGGCATAGGCGGTGTTATTACCTATGATCGCGCAGTTAAAACACGCGCTGTTATTGCTGCTATTGAGCCAGAGCACTTAGTACTTGAAACCGACTCACCTTCAATGCCGTTAAGCGGTCATCAAGGTGAAGTTAACACGCCACTGCATATACCTGATGTATTTAACGCGTTATGTGATTTAAAGCCACATAGTGAAAGAGGGACGCTTGCAAAGCAGCTTTACGATTCTTGTTCAGATGTTTTTTGCATATAGCGATTTACCTGCCAACGTTTTAATCCTCGGCCTAATTGCCACGTAAAAATACATGCAATCACTAGCATTAATAGTACCTGTCGACCTAAGTCATGAAAATGATTATGGCTGTCGGATATTGCGGCGCGAGTTAAATAAGTAACAGACACAAAGCCTATAGGGCGGTCATCATCGCTTATCACGGGTTCCATAAAAGGTGTTTTTAGTTTACTAATACCCGGTGTAGAGTCAGGGAGTTGTCCATAAATATGATGTGACTGCCAATTGTCACTGCTAGCAATTAAAATGCCTTGTTGATCATAAATAGTCGCAGAAAGTACAAATTCATCTTTACTTATATCGTTACAAATGGCGTTGAGCTGTGGTTTGTTTTTTTCAATAAGCGGTGTTTTAACATTTAAAGCCATAAACTGAGTGAGGCTTTTTGCCGTGCTATCGGCACTATCATAAAGTAACTGATGACTCTGAAAACTACTATTAACACCTACCCAGCTTAGTAATACAAAACAACCAGCCGCTAGTATTAAGCGAACAAGTCGTTTTCTTTGAGAAGCAGTAATAGGGTTTTTAATATGGTTATTTTTCATAGTCACCGTTTATGCTACTGACAGCATTTTGATTTGATGTTACAACTACACTAACTATAACCTTAAACCCCACCTGATGGCGAATTTAGTGTTGAGAATACCAGTTATGATATGCCAATTATCAGGAAAATAAAAATAAACACGGAGATCCCATGTCGCAAATCAACATGGCACAGCAAGCTGCTGAGCAACCATTACAACACTTAACTCTAAATAAATGGTTTAGCTATAGTGGTGGTGTATTTACACCTCTTGATTATATACCAAACAAAGCATTAGGGTTATTTAGCATCGCATTTGCGGGTGATTTTGAAGAAAAACACATTGTTAGCATTATTGATTTTTTAGCTACGCATAACCAAACAGTCAGTGCTATATGTCAATATCAACCAGATTTAGGGTTAGCTCCAGCACTGTGTTTTTACGTGCAAAACTCCGATCAAGCTATAAACCCGTTAGTGCTACAAGAGTTTTCAAACACCCTAGATTGTCAATTAGTGCAAGTTGCTACTGCGCCTAATTTATATGAGCCTGGTTTATTGGTTATGGATATGGATTCAACTGCAATAACTATTGAGTGCATAGACGAAATAGCACGCCTTGCGGATGTTTACGACGAAGTTGCCTCTGTAACCGCACTTGCAATGGCGGGTAAACTTGATTTTAGCGAGAGTTTAAATCAGCGCGTAGCTAAACTGGCTGGTATTGAAAAAAGCTTAATTGAAGAGCTAAAAAGTGTATTGCCACTCATGCCGGGTATTAAAGTGCTGTGTCAAATTCTAAAACAGCATGACTGGTATTTAGCAATTGCATCAGGTGGTTTTGTACCGTTTGCAGAGCGCGTTCAAGAGCTTATTAATTTAGATGAAGTGCACGCTAATGTACTCGAGTTTAAAGACGATAAACTAACAGGTAAAGTACTGGGTACAATTGTAGATGCACAACAAAAAGCAATTATTCTAGAGTCGTTACAACATAAACTAGGGCTTGAGAAGTCGCAAACAGTTGCTATTGGCGATGGCGCAAACGATTTAGTAATGATGGCTAAAGCTGGCCTAGGTGTAGCAGTGCATGGCAAACCTAAAGTAGTTGAGCAAGCACAAGCGGCTATTTGTGAAGGGTCATTATTGCAATTGCTGTATATGTTGGCTATTCCGTTAGATAAAGAGCCCGCTCTTTAAAGTTGTTTAAGTTAAACCGCTTAGCGTAAGCGGTTTAACCAAATTAGTTTACGGCGGCCCATTTGTTCAACTTGCTCTTTTTTAAGCTCTAAATGGCTTAGAGCTTCTTCAGTTATATCTACTACGTCCCCCACGCCTGCAACAGCCCATAATGCTTCTTCTAAATCTTTTGCTTTATGCATTGCATATTGGCTTACGTATTTAAGCTCATTAGATAGGTAGTCAGTATCGGGGCGACCTGTGCGCGAAATATACAAACGCATCACAAATATAAGTTGTGATGTAATGCCTTTACTAATTTGTTTATAAAAGCTTGAGTAGTCTTCACCTAAAGCGCATTGGCTAACAATAGCTTCTTCAATTTTACCCTTACGAGGGTCGAAATTAATAGCGAGTGTAAAAGCAAGCGGTGCATCTTGGCGACTGCGATCTTTAATATTAGGCGTTATTACATTAATAATTTGCTCTTCGGTAAGAATACTCGAAAAGTCAGTTTTGTTACCTAATAAGCCAAAGTTTTGCAAAATAACATGCATAGGACTGGCGTATAAGCCATAACCAATTGCACCTGTTTTAAAGTGTGCAGCTTCTTTGTGTAAATACAGCGGAAATTGGCATACACTTTTTGTAACCATATTTCTAAGTGCGGTAGATAAGCCTTCTACTTTTGGCGCTTCTTCAGATACTTTAAGTTTGTCTTTATTCCCTTCTATTAACTGAGTGAAAAAAGTCACGCCAGCATGGGGTAAATCAGCAACACGATTCGCTTTTAGGTTAATAGTAGTGAATGACTTACTAATGGCCATTATTTCGTACTTTAGTTCGCTAAGTTTATGCTTTTTAGTTATTTTTTGAAGCTCAGGAAATGTTAAAAGTACTATATCACCTTTTTTAAATGTGACTGGTTGCTCGCACTCTAATTGCAAACCCATTACAGAAAAGTCACGTGTATAACCGTTAAATACTTCATCATTAATAGTGACGCTAACCGGTGTTTTATAAAGGTAGCGCTTATGCGAGCGTAAATTTACGTATTCAAGTGGCACAATATCTAAATAAGGTGGCGTTTTATGTTTTGCGTGGCCAAAATGTTTAAGCTGATTTACTAACGCTTTATCAAAAGTAAGTTGTTTATAATCTGCTTGCTCTGTTTTATTGCCAATACTTGTAAGTACAACAATATATTTAACGTCTTTTATAAGGCCTTTAACTCGAGGGGAAGGCGGCTTGTTGAGTTTTTCAATATTAGCGCCAGCACTATTAGGTAATGAAAGCGGTATAAAAGAATCATCTGGATGACTTGGCATTATTTGTATTTTAAAGCACTGCCAACTTTCTTTTTGGCTACCAAAACCTAAAAATAGATCACGTAATTTAGGGTTATTATTTAGCTCAGTTCGTGTCGCAGAGTAATAGTAAATTTTACCCGATGATATATGTGTAAATGTATAGAGGTAATCTTCTTTGACCGCGGTAATTTGGGTTAGTAATTGTGTAATGCGCTGATGATTGAGTATATTGTACAAACACGGTGTTTTTCTTTCATCGGTAAAATAGCGCTGGATAAAAATATTATTTTCAGTAGTAAGGCTAAGGCTTGGGTAATACTGTTCATCTTTTTTGCTTAAAAATACATATAAAGACGTTACACGAGGGATGTAGTATTGCTCATACCCCTTTGATACTACAGCATCGAGCGTGTTATCTAAATTTACTTTATAACGACGTTTATTACCGTGAATAAAGCTTTCTAAAAAGTCATTAAAGGCATCGTTATTTTCGATATAAGTGCGTTTTAAGCGAATGTGGTTGTATTCACGAGAGATATTTTCAACGGCAACAACTTCGTATTGAATACCGTTTTTTAGGCCAAGTTCAAAGTCTTGTTCAAGGCCTACCAAGCGCATTGCTATTAGTTCACCTTTTTTTATAGAGTAGCGCGTTGCAAGCTTAACTTTACAACCGCTTAAAGATATATCTGAGGTGCTAGCAGCAATGTTCTTTTTATCTTTGTAATCAATAGTTACTTTTATTGAGTAATTCATCCGTTCTTCACGGCGGCTCTCGTAAGAGGCAAACTTAATTACTTCAGTGCTTAAGTTACTTTCTGATTCTTGTAGTTCTGATTTTTCGGCGGCTTGTTTTTGTAATACGCGGTGGTTATTTTCTGTATTCATTACGGCTTCGTAAACGGCTAGGGTATATTCACCATGCTGTTTAAGTGCTTTTTCAAACACTTCAATGGCTGTGTCATCCATAAAGTGCTGTTTGCCGTTATGCTCATACGGTTTTACTTGGCCCGTCACTAATCCACGAAGATCAACAAAGCGTGCCACTGGCTGAGATAAGCGTGACATTTCCATTTTCATCAAAAATTGCTCAGGTTTGGTTAACCCAGCGGTTTTTGATTTGAAAATCAGGTCAAATTTAGCATTGCCTAAATATGTTTTTAACTCATTCACGAGGTCTTCGTGTTTGAGCATTATGTCATCAGCCATTTATAAAACCATCACCGTCTAATTGAAAAAGTAGGTATACTGTTAAGTCCATTTATTAGAAGTTCAATAAACGTTAAATCGCGCTATGTTATTAATATAGGTACAATTATTTTAGTTACTACTGTTTAGCTCTTGTTATTATGTGTTATATGCCATTTTGTTGGCAAGTTACTTTAAACTATTTCAAAGCAAAAAGTATGCCCTAAATTATAGCTAAAAAGAAACACCATGTGTATTTAATGATTGTGACGCTAGATTTTTACGCAGGCAAGAGTTTGTTGCTAAGTAAATGCTTGAAGTGGCAAAATAAGTTATTAACAGTAAATGTTTTTAAAATTAGAGAATCGTAGATAAGGTTATAAATGACTAAAGCGGCAAAAATAGAGTTTGTGTGTACAGAATGTGGCATGAACTACCCACGTTGGCAGGGTCAATGCCGCTGCGGTGCGTGGAACACATTAGCAGAATTTAAACCTTCAGCAGGGCAGAGTAAAAAAGCGTCAGTTCGAGCAAATGTAGGTGGTTATGCTGGCGGTGCTGGTGGCGGCTCTAAAAAAATTAATGATATTGCTACGTCAGAGGCAGAAAAACAGCTGACAGAAATTGGCGAGCTCGATCGTGTGCTAAGCGGTGGTGTAACTACCGGCTCTGTTAATATAATTTCGGGTGATCCAGGTGCTGGTAAAACAACATTGCTATCTGACCTAGTAGCGAGAATGTCACAACGTATGCCGTCACTTTACTGTACGGCCGAGGAGTCATTATCGCAGTTTAAAAACAGGGTAAATCGTTTAAAGTTAAACTATAACCCTGACGAGCTTTATTTACTTTCAGAAACCAGTGTTGAAACCATCATTGAAGAGCTCGAGAAAAATAAAATTAAGTTTGCTGTTATTGACTCTATTCAAGCGGTTGTAACCGAAACGGCAAATGGTAGCCCAGGTTCCCCTTCGCAAGTAAAAAGCGCCGCCCAAGCATTGACTCAATACTGTAAGCAAAATGATGTAACCATGTTCATTATTGCTCATGTAAATAAAAATAACGAAATAGCAGGTCCTCAAACACTTGTACATATTGTCGATGCGCTTTTACACATAGACACCAACGATGGGCAAATTCGAACCCTTAGGGCAAATAAAAACCGCTTTGGTGATATAGATACCGTTGGCATTTTTAAAATGTGCGAACGTGGGATGTTAAGCGTTGATAACCCGAGCGAAATATTTTTATCGGGGTCTACAACCGACTCGCCAGGCTCTACAATTACCTGTATCCGTAAAGGGAATCGAAATTTACTACTTGAAATTCAATGTTTAACTACCGAAACCGAGGCGGAATTTCCGCAGCGTGTTTGCGTTGGTTTAAACATGAACCGCATAAAAATGCTGACCGGTATATTACGAAAACACACTAAAACCAAAATATTCCACGATACGTTTTTTAATATTGTGGGTGGCCTAAGAATAGATGAAACAGAAACTTGTATCGATTTAGCATTGGTTACCGCGCTACTTAGCAGCTTAAATGAATTTGTTGTGCCACGTACCACGTGTATTATGGGCGAACTCAGCTTAAACGGCGATGTACGCCCAATTGATAGTGGTGTGCCACGTGTTAAAGAAGCAGCACAACATGGTTTTACAGAAATATATATTCCATTTCGTAATTACCATAAGTCGATGGAAGGGCTGGGCGCTAAAATTACCCCAGTTAAAACAGTACATGAGTTGCTTAGTTTAATTAATTAATACTTACGGGTGTTAATGTGTAATGTTACTCTTAATAAAACTCGGTTTACACAAAGAATAGAATAAGGAAATAACATGAAAAAGTTAGTAATAGTTGCAGCGATTGTAGCTGCGGGTGTTGGTGGCGTGAGCTATGCAAATTATGTAGCTACACAAGAAGTGCGTGCAGAAGTAGATAAGCAACTTGCTTTAGTAAGCGAGCAAACTGGCGCTACATTTAAATACGCTGGTTTATCGGCAAGTGTTATTTCAAAAAGCGTAGAAATAACAAACATGGAAGTAATAAGCCCAGAGGGCGACAATGTTGCTAATATTCAAAGCATTGAAATAACAGGTTACGAGCCAGATAAAATATCACCGCATACATCATTTGATGTAAAAAGCTTTCAGTTTGATAAAGATTTTGTTTCAAAATTACCTGCTGATACAAACGAAATGCTCGCGTCGGCAAGTTACGACTTACATTCATCACTTGATTACGATGAAGAGTCTGGCAATAGTGATGTAGTAGTTAAGCTTGATGCAAAAGACATTGTTAGTTTTAATATGGATATGGGCTTGGCTAATTCAAAAGCATTAATGGATGCTTCATTGGCGATTAGTAAAGCGCAGCAAGAAGCGGGTAACCAGCCACTTACTTATGAGCAAGAGTTACAGCAGCAAACACTTGTTATGCAAGCAATGAGTAAGTTAGAGCCGCGCAATGTTAGCTTTGCCTTAAATAACCAAAGTAAGTTAAAAGACTTACTATCAAGTGAGCTTGAAAAGCAAGGCATGACGCTAGAGCAAATGGAAATGATGTTAGAGCAGCAGTTACAACAAGCTCCTGTAACTGAAAATATTGCAGAGGCTTTAACTAGCTTTGCTAAAGGTTTAAATTCATTCAGTGTGTCTGCAAAGCTACCTGAAGGTAAAACTATGATGGAAATTAACCAACAAGTTATGATGCTAGTAGGGCAACCTGAAGAGCTAGTTAAGTTTATTAACTTAGAAGTTAAAGGTGATTAAGCCTTAGTTTTGTATTAATAAAGGCGCCAATTGGCTGTCTCTTGATCACAAGTCTGACTCAAGAGATTTTGCTAAATCGTAGCCTTCCAGGATGGCTTGTAACTTAAGCCATCCTTGCCATAACACTTTCACAGATGCACGCCCTGTGCGCTTG